>NZ_CP073697.1:3567500-3867500 GCF_025264665.1 Edaphobacter flagellatus | reverse complement strand
GCGGTGCTGAATGCCTGCTCGACGGTGGCATTGCTGACGGGCTACCGCTTTATCAAGGCAAGAAATGTTGCGGCACACAGAACAGCGATGTTTACGGCGTTCTTCTTTTCGTCGATCTTCCTGGTCTCGTATCTGGTGAACTTCGCACTGCACGGCGAGACAAAGTTTAACCGGCTGAGCGCATGGTGGCCGTTCTACTGGAAGCTGCTGGCTTCGCATATTGTTCTGTCGGTGTTTGCGCTACCCATGATTCTGATCACCTTTTTTCTGTCGCTAACGGGGCGCTTCCCTGCTCACCGGCGGTTGGCACGCTATACCTACCCGATCTGGCTTTATGTCTCGATTACGGGAGTCATCGTCTACTGGATGCAGTCTGCAATCCACTAACCCTGCTGTGGGGCACGTTCTTAGAGATGCAACCAGATACACGAAAATTATTACGTACGGGGCTGGCGATCTTTGGCACAGGGGTACTGTCCGCTACGGCAGCGGAAACAGTCTTTGGCGGAATCGGACGCATGGGGCCGCATACCAACTCGGGCTGGCTGGCGCTGGTGCTCGCAATGGGTTGCCTGCCGACAGGTTCGCTGACGCTGATTCTGGCTCTGATGAAGCTGTTTGCCGACCGCCGCAAGTAGCTCAAGTCTGCTAGACTCAACCTTCTAAACCTGTACGAAACAACTGGAGCAACTGCAATGGCAAAGGGCGTCAATAAAGTTATTCTTCTCGGCAACGTGGGCAAGGACCCCGAGATCCGTTCCACGACCGGAGGCACCACCGTCGCAAGCTTTTCGCTAGCTACAGCTGACCGCGTCAAGGACCAGCAGGGCACCTGGCAGGACCGCACGGAATGGCATAACCTGGTCGCTTTTAACCGCACCGCCGAGATCGTGCGCGACTATGTGAAGAAGGGCACGCAGCTCTACATCGAGGGCAAGATTCAGACGCGTTCGTGGGACGACAAAGAGAGCGGACAGAAGAAGTACCGCACCGAGATTCTTGTGAACGAGATGAGCCTGCTGGGCGGAGGACAGGGACGCGGTGGCAGCGAAGGCAGCACTGGCGGTTATTCGTCGCGCTCCAGCACAGCGAGCTTCGATCAGCGCACACCCGCTTCGCAGAACGACTATGCCGACCAGGGCATCACAGACGACGACATTCCTTTCTAGCTTTACTTACGATCGACGAGACGAGGAGAGTCCGGCTGGGCTTTCCTCGTTTCCTTTTCGTCGATGAATTCGTGGCTTTCGATCGCTTCGCTATACTCCGAACTATGTTTCGACTACTGGCCGCCGGCCTTCTTGCCTGCTCTCTGGCTGCACATGCGCAGCAATATGATCTGGTTCTTCGCAATGGGTACGTTATCGACCCAAAGAACAATGTGGACGCCAAGCTGGATGTAGCAATACGCGATGGCAAGATCGCTGCCATTGAGCCATCGATTCCAGCAAGTGCGGCGAAACAGTCGGTCGATATCGCGGGACTTTATCTGACACCGGGACTTGTCGATATTCACGTCCACGTCTTTACCGGACTTCGTCATAATGCATGGGGCAATGGGGATCTGTCGGTTCCGGCCGATGTGATGTGCATTCCCAACGGCGTAACGACAGCGGCTGACGCGGGATCTTCGGGCTGGCGCGATTTTGCTGAGTTCCGTCGCCGGGTACTCGACACATCGAAGACGCGCCTGTTCGCCTTCGTCAACATCGTGGGTGCGGGCATGGCCAATAACGACGATGCGGCCGAACAGAACGAGCACGATATGGATCTCGACGCGCTATCGAAGGTGATCGCAGAGAACCGGGATGTCGTCGTCGGTATCAAGACAGCTCATTGGCAGCAGCCGAACTTCATTTCGGTGCGAAAGGCCGTGGAAGCTGGCACGCGCAACCATCTGCCGGTGATGGTGGACTTCGGCTGGTTCGACAACAAATCGTACGAAGAGATGATCGCGACGATCCTGCGGCCGGGCGACATCAGCACGCACGTCTTCCGTATGCCTGCTCCGCTGCTGGGACCGGATGGCAAGCCGGCGCCCTACATGCTCGATGCACGCAGACGCGGCATCAAGTTCGATGTGGGGCATGGCGGCGGCTCGTTCAACTTTGCCCTGGCGGAGCCCATGGTGAAGGGTGGATTCTTTCCGGATTCGATCTCGACCGACCTGCACGTCGGCTCGGCTACCGGCGTGATGCTGAACCTGCCGAATGTGATGAGCAAGATGCTTGCGCTGGGGATTCCGTTCGCCGAGGTTATTCGCGAATCGACGACGAATCCTGCGACGGAGATTGGACATCCTGAGCTGGGCCAGATCGCAGTCGGCTCCGTGGCCGACATCGCGGTGCTACGCGTCGACCACGGGCAGTTTGGATATTCCGACCTTGCGGGCGGCAAGGTAAACGGCACGGAACGCATTGTGCCGGAGATGACGATTCGCAACGGACGCGTCGTCTTCGACCTGGATGCGCGTACTGCCGTGCCGTGGCGCGAGGGCCACCTCAAGTACTCCACTCGCTGATCAAAAGACGAATCGCACGGTTGTTGCCAGCGCATGGTTGTAGGTGTGATAGCTGGTGACTGCCGTCTGAAATGCTGCTCCGACGGTGAGGCCGATGCGGCTGTGTGGATCGGCAGGACGGAAGGGCAGGCGGCCCACGATGAGGCCCGGCGAGATAAACATCTGCGTCTTGCCGTCGCGCGTACCGCCGACCCAGGTGTTGGAGTTCAGCTCCACTTCGGGCGAAAAGTATTTGCCAATCTTGTACTGTGCGACGGTGTTCCAATGGATGGTACGGCCTGTCGTGGCCGTGTTCGAGGTTGGCAGCGTTCCGCCGAGGCTGCTCATCAGCGCCAGCTTTCCGAAGCCTTTGCCTGTAAGCAGCGTGGGCGTCAGCGCTGTACTGGCTGCTCCATTTTTGTAGCTGCCGGTCGGGATGGAGATGCCGAGCGCTCCGCTGACGACATAGTTCCCTTTCTTTTCCGGCGCGGAGAGGAACCGGTATTTGCCCACGAGGGTCATATCGCCAAAGCCATCCTGCGCCCCATCGGTGTGGATCAGGTAGCCCGGGAAGAAGACGTCAACCTGTGTCTTTTCAAAGGGAATGAAGTTGAAACCCTTGCCGCCACCGATGTTCCAGGTATCTGCACCGGTCGACGAGCGCTGACGCGTGAAGTCGAGGCGGAAGACCTGCGCAAGCATGGGAAACGGCGAGTACATGGGGACGGCCCATTTAGGCTGCTCAGCCTGCGTCTTCGAGGCACGCGCCTGCCAATTGGCCGCAAATTCGGTTACGGGATCGCGTTTCGGATTGCTCTCGGCTGTAGCTGCGAGTGGAAAGAGTCCGAGTACGGTCAACAGAAATAGAGTGCTGCGCAAAAAATGCTCCTTCTATCCCGTTGCTTCTTCTCGTACGACTGGCCGGATACTTGTGCCCGTTGCCCTGCTTTCATTTTACCGGACTGAAGTGCTGGTGAGAGGGCGGCCGCAACGCTACACTAACCCTATGCTCGATGAAAACAGCTTTCGCCGTGAGTCCGACCGCGCCCTTGAAGCGTTGAAACAGTCCCTGATCCGTGCGGAAGAAGAGAGTGAATCCGACGAGATTCCGTTTGAGACGGAAGAGAAAAACGGCGTGCTGAACGTACTGTTCGAACATGATGGCAGCAAGTTTGTCTTTACGCCGAATACGCCTGTGCGGCAGATATGGATCTCGGCGCTGACGACCAGTTTCAAACTGGATTGGGTGGAAGAGGCTCAGGCCTTCCGTCTGCCAAAGACCGGCGAGGACCTGCGCACCCTGACACAGCGGCTGTTGCGTGAGCATCTGGGCGATGAGAGCATTACGCTCTCGTAAATCGGCGATAAATGCTTGCATCACGTGACCGGTAACCGGATGGAATGTGTCACAATCCCTGTATCGCATCATTCCCTGCTCAACATATCGGATCAGTAGAGTTCTCCACAGAAGCTATGCAGCCAACGTTATCGGTCGCCATCATCACTCTCAACGAAGAAGAGAATCTGGCGCGTACGTTGGCGAGTGTGCGATTCGCCGATGAGGTGATCGTGCTGGACTCTGGCTCGACGGACCGCACGCTGGAGATCGCACGCGAGTTTGGCGCGAAGGTCATCAGCGAGCCGTGGAAGGGGTTCGCGCAACAGAAAAATTCAGCGATTGAAAAATGCTCGGGAACGTGGGTGCTGTCGCTCGATGCGGATGAGGAAGTAACGATTGAGCTGCAGCGCGAGATTGCGGCTTTGCTGCTCGGCAAGCCTTCGGCGGATGCGTACATGGTGCGTCGACGCAATCTGTTTCTGGGGCGATGGATGAAGCATGGCGGCTACTATCCCGATCCCAAACTGCGGCTTTTTCGCAAGCACTCGGCGAATTTTGCTCCGCCGGCTCGCTTCACCGAGCGGCCCGTGCACGAAACGATTGCCTTCGACGGCAATCTGGAGACACTGGAGCACGACCTGATCCACCACGCCTACCCCACGATCGAGAGCTATCTCGAGCACATGGATCGCTACAGCACGCTTGGGGCGCAGATTCTTCTCGAAAAGGGCAAGACCGGCAAATCGCTCTACGCCTTCTTTCACAATATCTTTGTGATCCCTTCGGCGACCTTCATCTGGAACTTCTTTTTCCGCGGAGGATTTCGCGATGGTCGTGAAGGCCTGCTGCTGCACCTTTACCACTCGACGTATACGAGTTGGAAATACTCCAAGGCCTGGCAGATCGCTCGTAAGCGGTAGGATGCGGTATGCGCCTATTTCAAACGGCAACCGCTTCCTTTCTATCGCTGAGCCTGATTGCAGCTCCGGTATATAGCCAGAGCATCGACCGCGCTGCCGCGCTGATCCGTGAACAGGATATTCGCGCCGACATTACCTTCCTCGCCTCTGACGAGTTGGCTGGCCGCAATACGACGAGCCGCGAAGACCGTATCGCCACCGAATACATTGCTGCCGAGTTCATGCGTCTTGGCCTGAAGCCTATGGGCGACAACGGCACTTACTTTCAGAACATGGATATCGTCTCGGGCGAGGTGGATAAAGAGAACACGGCGATGACGGCAACCATCGATGGCGCAGATCATCGCTACCAGTTCAGTCAGGATTTCCAGTGGGTGCGCCAGAGCCTGCGCCCAGGCAAGGTCTGCGGCCCCGTCGTCTTCGCCGGATACGGCATCGATGCACCGGAGTATGGCTACAACGACTTCGCAAATATCGATGTAAAGGGCAAGATCGCTCTGATTTTTATTCGTGAGCCTCAGGCGAACGATGCGGCTTCGAAGTTCATGGGTGCACTCGACACCTACCATGCCTTTCAGTGGCAAAAGCTTGAGGAGCTTCGCAAACGCGGTGCAGCGGGAATCCTGTTGGTCCAGGATCGCCTACCTCGCGTGATCAAACCGATTCCGCCGACATCCCCTCGTCCTGCTTCGACGACGTCCTACGCTCTGGCCGGCGAAATGTGGGACATCCCTGCATTTCTGGTGAAGCGTGAGATCGCAGATCAACTGCTGGCACCGAGCGGTAAGAAAACGGATGATCTACAGGCGGCCATCGATCGCACGCTGCAACCTGCCTCGCTTGAGATTCCTCAAAGTTCTGTCTGCATGACGAAAGCTTTAACGGGACTCGAAACCCGTCAAGGACGAAACGTTATTGCGCTGCTTGAGGGCTCCAACCCGAAGCTTAAATCGCAGACCATCATCGTGACGGCGCATCACGATCACATGGGGGTATCCGATGGGCACATCTACCACGGTGCCGACGATAACGCCTCTGGCGTTGCCGGGATTCTCGGCGTAGCCCGTGCGCTTGTGCATGGCAATATCCGCCCAAAGCGCAGCGTGCTGTTTATCTCTTACGACGCGGAAGAGCGCATCTTCCTCGGATCGTATTTTTATGTGACGCATCCAGTAGTTCCGATCAACCAGACCGTAGCAACCGTGAACCTCGATATGATTGGGCGCGATGAGAACGACGCCAACTGGCCGACTCCTGTGGATCACAACAGCAATATGGTGAATGTACTGGGAACGCGCTACAACCCGGCGCTGCGCCGCGTTATCGACCGCGAAAATAAGACTGAGAAACTAAAGCTCGACTACAAGATGGATGCCGTTGATCCGGATTCGCTGTGGTCGCGCAGCGATCATTTTTGGTTTGCGACGATGCATATTCCGCAGGTTGAGTTTCAGACCGGGCTGCATCCTGACTATCACACCGAAAACGATTCGGCCGACCGCATCAATTATCCCAAAACGACGCGCATCGTGAGGCTTGTCTTCCGGTCTGTCGCAGATCTGGCTGATTCCAACGAGACGATCCCTTTTATCGCAGCGGGCGCGCCTGTCGCACCTGAGCAGTGACGGCTCGCTGCGGGACAACGTATACTCGCTGCGCATGACGAAGCCGCCGATTCGCGTTCTTGTCGCCAAACCTGGCCTCGATGGTCACGATCGTGGAGCCAAAGTGATTGCTCGTGCGCTGCGTGATGCCGGCATGGAAGTCATCTACACCGGATTGCGACAGACTCCGGAGATGATCGTCCATGCGGCCATCCAGGAGGACGTCGACTGTATTGGGTTGTCGATCCTGTCTGGCGCGCATAACGTGATCGTGCCACGTATCGCTGCCCTGCTACGTGAACAAAAAGCCGAGGACATCCTGCTGGTGCTTGGCGGGACGATTCCTGAGGAAGATTTTTCGCGGCTGAAAGAAAGCGGCGTCGCGGCCATTTTTGGGCCGGGAACACCGCTTGAGACAACCGTTCAATTTATCCGCGATAACGTAAAGCTACGCGGTTTACTTACCAGCTAAGCGCCTCGCCCAGATGGAAGTAGCCGCCTGTCGGTCCATCCGGGCCAAGGGTGGCCAGCTCTACTTCAGTCTTCGCACCATCCACAACATCCATCGGCGCCGCATCGGTCCCCATATCGGTCTTCACCCAACCGGGATGTGCCGAGTTCACCTTGATCTTCGTTCCCTTGAGCGCGTGCGCCAGGTGAATGGTATAGGCATTCAGCGCCGTCTTTGAGGAGTCGTAGGCCAGCGCCTTCGCTTCATAGATCGGCGAGCCTTCGGCGGCATGCAGAGTGAGCGAGCCCAGAATGCTCGATACATTCACAATGCGACCCGCTTCGCTTTTCTTGAGCAACGGCAGAAAAGCATTTGTAACGGCAATGGCAGAAAAGAAGTTCGTTTCGAAGGTTTTACGGAGAATGTCTTCGGAAACCGTGGTCGTGTTGTTTCCACCGATCGGTTCCAACATGACACCCGCATTGTTAATGAGGATGTCCAACTTGCCATAGTCCTTCTCGATCTTATCGACCGCTGCTTTAATATCGGCTTCGTTGACGACATCAAACCGGATTGCGCTCGCGTCGATGCCTTCTTTTTTCAACTGCTCCGCCGCTGCTTCGCCCTTGGCAAGATCGCGTGCGCCAAGAATAACCGTGATCCCCTGCCGCCCAAGCTGGCGTGCTGTTTCAAGACCAATTCCCTTATTCGCGCCTGAAATCAGTGCAACTTTTTTCGCTGTGCTCATCCGAATGCCACCTTCCCATTTGATTGCCTTCTGCAATCATGCATTATGTTGATGACTATGAGATGAGGACCTCGGCAAAACGTTTCGCGTATTTTTCCGGCAATGCGCGCTTCTTCATATCTTTGCCGACCACAACATGCACGGTTTCGCCTTCGCACAAGAGTGTGCTATCCGCAGCTCTAACAATCCTGTAACCGAATTTGATGACTGCGCCACGTGCAGCATTCAGCCTCGTTTCAATAATCAGTTCGTCGTCATAACGGGCAGGAGATTTGTAGCGTGCCGAAACATCGACGACCGCAATGCCGATGCCATCTTCGCGCTCCATCGACCGGTAGTCCATCCCCAGGCTGCGAATAAACTCCACGCGGCCAACCTCAAACCAGACGAGGTAATTGGCGTGATAGACCACGCCCATCTGATCGGTCTCCGCATAACGCACGCGTACGCGCGACCCTACAATCTTTCCCGTTGTTCCTAATGCCTCACTCATCTTTTCAGTGTATCGAAGCAGGTTCGGCACGCGAGGGACAGCTATTTTCCCCAGACCGGCTTACGCTTCTCGAGAAAGGACGTAACTCCCTCACGAAAATCATGCGTTGCGCGGGCCTCTGCATTTGCAGCCATCGCTCGATCTATCGCCACCTCAAGCCATGCGTTGTTTTGTGCAGCCAGCAGCTTCTTGGTCGCAGCCATCGATTGCGGACTGTTGGCCTTCAGTTGATTCGCCATTGTGTTGACTCGATTCGCCAACTCTTCGGCAGAGACCACCTCGTTGACGAGTCCCCATCGTTCTGCTTCCTCCGCTGTGAAGAGCCGGCCCGTCAGCAGGATGTCACGCGCGCGCTTGTCGCCAACCTGCAGCGCAAGAAACGCTGAAACCAGCGCAGGCACGAAGCCGATCCTGACCTCGGTATAGCCGAACTTTGCGCCCGGCACCGCAAGCGTGAAGTCGCAGATTGTCGCAAGACCGGTGCCACCAGCCACAGCCGCTCCATGCACTGCGGCGATGGTAGGCTTGGGCAGCTCGTAGAGTGCGCGAAAGAGCCTCGCAATTCGTTGCGCATCCGCTGTGTGCTCTTCCGTTGACTTGTCCGCGAACGTCTTCAGGTGCTCCAGATCAAGTCCTGCGCAAAAGGATTCGCCAGCTCCCGCAAGCACCACAACGCGGCAATCGTCCGATGCAGCGGCATACAATGCGGCGATCAATTCGTCCTGCATTTCGGGAGTCATCGCATTGCGGCGCTCCGGGCGATTCAGCGTGATCGTCCTCACACCATCGTCTTCACTCACCAGAATCGTATTGAAACTCACAACGCCTCCTGCCGATGCTGCCACGATTACTGCGCTTTCGCTCCGTATTTGCGTGCGATCTCTGCGCTCGCCGACTGCAGGCCATCCAGTGGCCGCATCGGCGGCAACTCTGCCCCTAACGCGCGCAATTCTTCCAACACCATCTCCGTCGGCAGATTGCCCACCAGCACATCCTGTGCAAATGGACAGCCTCCAAGGCCACCTATTGCTGCATCGAAGCGGCGGCACCCAGCATTGTAGGCAGCGCGCACCAGTTCACGTGCGCCGTCATAGCGCGCATGCAGGTGAACGCCGATCTCGATCTCATCGTGCACGGCCAGCACGTCACTGACAACATCGGCAACAAGCTTCGGCGTCGCAACGCCAACCGTATCTGCGAGCGAGATCTGTTTCACACCCGAGTCGATCAGCAGGTCGCAGGCATCGACCACTTCATCGATCGACCACGCATCGCCATACGGGTTGCCGAAGGCCATCGAAATATACGCCACCACATCGAGGTTCGCTTTATAGGCCATTTCACCCACGTGCTCCAGCGCCTCCAGTGCTTCTTCAGGAGTCTGACTCTGATTGCGCTGCAGAAAGCCTGGCGAGATGGAATAGGGGAATCCCAGCGTCTGCACGGCTTCGGTCTTGATTGCACGCTCGGCCCCTTTCGCGTTGACCACGATGCCAATGATCTCCGTATCGTCAGGTGGATCGAGGTATTCGAGAACCTTCTCCGAGTCCGCCATCTGCGGCACGGCTCCAGCAGAGACAAAGCTGACTGCATCGATGTGCTTGAAGCCCGCGGCGATCAACACACGAAGATAGTCCGCCTTGATCTCAGCGGGAATATGAACTGGAAGGGCCTGCCATGCGTCTCGCGGACATTCAATGATCTTGATCACTTCTAACTCCAACAACTGTATGCCACACTTATGTCGTATTTACTCGATCTAAGCCTAAATGCTAGTTCAATAGGGAAGCTCTAATAGAGGATTTTAATGCGTTTAATAAACAAGGCCTTTGCATGTGCGACTTTCATTGTTTTAGCTACTCCTGCCTTTTCCTTTAAAAAGAAAGAGGTACCCAAAGCACCATTACCCCCAGTAATACGAAATGCGAGAATTGTGTTTCTCACCAATGCTGGAGGTAGTGGAACGTCTCTCGCATTCGATGAATTTTATGCAGAGATGAAACGTTGGGGAAATTTGCGCTTGCCCCATCCCCTGATCAAGCCGACCTGGTAATTGAGCTTAAATATGTAATCGAAGATAAAGGGCAGCATACCGGCTCAGCATATAACTCGTACACAAAACAGACGACCGTATATAGCTACGACGTTACTGACCCACAACTCATTTTGAGCGTCATGGATGCGCATAGTAAAGAATTGTTGTGGTCAACTACTGACCATCGACGCTTGGCGCGCCTCGAAAAAAATCGGGAAAAGGAAACTATAAAATCTGCGGATCGACTAGTTGACGAACTAAAACAGCGAATCTCTACGCCGGATTGAGCATCACGTCTGCAGGACCCCCGGATTAAATTTTGCAACATCCGGATTCAACGCACATGACTCAAGCGCAGTCATCAGCACCTCGCGTGTCTTGACGGGATCGATGATCGCATCCACCCACATTCTTGCTGCCCCATAGCGCGGATCGGCCTGCGCGTCGTACGTTGCTTTAATTTCTTCGTAGATTGCTTTCTTCTCGTCTTCGGATAGATGTTTGCCGCCGCGCTCCATCTGCTTCACTCGCACCTCAACCAGCGTATTGGCCGCCGAAGCGCCACTCATCACCGCGTAGCGAGCCGTGGGCCACGCGAGGATGAAACGCGGATCGTATGCCTTGCCGCACATTGCATAGTGCCCTGCGCCAAAACTGCCGCCGACGATAACCGTAATCTTCGGCACCACGCTTGTACTTACGGCCGAGACCATCTTCGCTCCGGCGCGGATGATGCCGCTCCACTCTGCGTCCTTGCCCACCATAAAGCCGTTGACGTCGTGCAGGAAGATGAGAGGGATCAGGTTCTGGTTGCAGTCCATGATGAAGCGGGCAGCCTTCTGCGCGCTCTCTGTGTAGATCACGCCGCCGAACTCCGTGCGCTTAGTGCCTGCCTGCGGCCCCATCGCCACCGTCTGCTGCTGATGCATCTTCTGGTTGGCAACAATGCCCACGGCACGGCCGCCGATACGCGCATACCCGCACAGCACCGTGCGGCCAAAGTCGGCCTTGTACTCATCGAACTCCGAGCGGTCGACAAGGCGCGCAATGATATCGTGCATGTCGTAGACGTTGGTCGCTGCCTTTGCAGGATCGGGATCAATCAAGCCGTAGAGATCGTCCGCCGCATATCGCGGTGCGTCCTTCGCCGCATCGTATGGCATGACGCTGAACGGAGCTCCCGGGCGCTCACCGATCTTTGAGACCAGGGAGCGCAACCGCGCGATGCAGAGATGATCATTCGGCTCCTTGAAGTCGACCGTGCCTGAAATCTCTGCATGCATCGTCGCGCCTCCCAACTCTTCGGCGCCGGTCTTCTGGCCGATCGCCGCCTGCACCAGCGACGGCCCAGCGAGAAAGAGGCCAGAGCCCTCGGTCATCAGCACCGTATCGGTCATAACCGGCAGATAGGCCCCACCCGCGACGCACATACCCATGATCGCCGTAATCTGCGGAACGCCGAGCGCGCTCATCACGGCGTTATTGCGAAAGACGCGTCCAAAATCATCCTGGTCCGGAAAAACATCCTCCTGCAGCGGGAGAAAGACGCCGGCGGAGTCAACGAGGTAGAGCGTTGGAATTCGGTTTTCAAGCGCAATCGTCTGCGCGCGCAGCACCTTCTTCGCCGTCATGGGAAAGAACGCGCCCGCCTTCACCGTTGCGTCATTCGCGACGATCATGCAAAGCCGTCCGCTTACACGGCCTAACCCAGTGACAACGCCTGCGCCGGGGGCACCGCCGAATTCCTCATACATACCGTGCGCAGCCCAAAGGCCCAGTTCGGTCAACTGCGTGCCTTCATCCAGCAGCAGCGTCAGCCGCTCACGCACCGTCAGGCGGCCCTTGGCGCGCTGTGCTTCGGCGGCTTTGGCGCCTCCGCCCTGTCGAATCGCGGCCTCCTGCTCGCCGATCCCTCCTAACAGCGCCAGCAGCGCGGCGCGGTTCGTAGTAAACCGTGACGACTTTGTATCCAGCTTCGACTCCAGAACCGCCTCCGACTTCACCACTTCAGCCATTGCACCATCCCATCACCATAAGACTCGTCAGCATAGCATCTTCGGCTTTATGCGCGCTTCAACCCCAGCCAGTGGCGTGTACTCTATTGCTGCAAGATTGCTGCGGCAAAGGAGAATGCATGACGTTCGCACGTTTTTGTACAACTCTTGAACTCGTGATTGCACTGGCCGGACCTATCCGCGCGCAAAGCCGCGCCGACATAGACCAGTCCATCAAGACCAACGTCGGCGATCCAGCTAAATTTCAGCAGATGTTTACCGCGCTCCAACAGGCTGTCGACAAGCACGACACACAAGCCGTCGCCGCGATGGTGAGCTTTCCCATCACCATCAATCCGCATACAAAAACCATGATGCGAATAGCCACACCCAAAGCTTTCGTAGCCAGCTACGACAAGATCGTGACGCCCCACATCGCCGATGTGATTGAGAAGCAGAAGTACGAGAACCTCTTCGTCAACTACCGGGGAGCGATGCTTGGCTCAGGCGAAATCTGGATTGCAGGCATCTGCAAAGATAAGGCGTGCACGCAGAGCGATATCAGAATCAAAACCATCCAGAATACTGCGGGCAAGTAATGCCGTTGTCCTCATAGTCCTTTCATTCGCGGCAGCCAGAAGATCGCCGTCACCGAGGTCAGGATTACTATGCTCGCAAGTGGGTAAAACACATAACGCACCCGCGGCCACAGCAATACCGGCCACTCATTCACAAATTTTCCGAGAAACGTCGCCGAAGATTGCGCGTCGACCGATTCGACTGCTACAGACAACCACCGCCGGGCAAGAATCGTCGCGCGAATATTCATCAGGAGCAGGATCGTTGCGAGAATGCCCACCGTTGGCCTGCCGCCTCCAGGCACTCCAAGTGCCCAGGCCTCAACCGTGGCGACACGATCGAGAAACAGACAGAAAAACGCAAGCCATGCAGCGGGAATGCTATGTACTCTTACGCCGATCGCGGCCAGAAAATACGTCGCACCCACCAGTAGACCAAGCACTACATGCGCTGTGAAGAATGAGCCAACCGTCCAGACCGAAGCCACGACGACGCAGATCCAGAAGCCCTGCTGACCGATCAGGTCAACATCGCGCCGGGTCGCGATTCGGGGCCAGAATAACCGCTTCAACAGCCTGTCTGTAGGCTGCTGCGCAGTGAACCTCTCTACTGTCTGCATAGCAGAATTACATCGCAGCAACTCGCAGAGGTCTAGAGGATGTCTCGAGAATTTCTTTCAATGAACCCCCTCGGATATGCCAGACTTTAGGCAGATGCAACTCGTCCCTACAGACGTACTACTCGTCATCGATATGCAGAACGATTTCTGCCCCGGTGGAGCCCTCGCTGTCGCGGGCGGAGATCAGGTTGTCCCCGTCATCAACCAGCTGGCGCGGCGCTTTGAGCACGTCGTCCTCACGCAGGACTGGCACCCGCACGGCCACATCTCCTTCGCCTCCAGCCATCCTGGCGCTGCTCCCTTCACCACGGTTGATGTCGCGTACGGCAAGCAGACCCTTTGGCCCGATCACTGCGTGCAGGGGACTCCAGGAGCCGAGCTGCACCCCGGACTCAGCATCCCTCATGCCGAGCTCATCCTGCGCAAAGGCTTTCGCCGCGAGATCGACAGCTACTCTGCTTTTCTGGAAGACGACCACAAGACACCGACCGGCCTGGCAGGCTATCTTCGCGAACGTGGACTGAAACGGCTATTCCTCTGCGGACTGGCTTATGACTTCTGTGTGCGGTACTCAGCAGTTGATGGGACGACGGCTGGGTTTGAGTGCGTTGTGATTGAGGACGCAACGCGGGCAGTAGAATTGCCCGGTTCCGTTGAGGAAACAAGCAACGCTCTAGCCAGCAACCATATCAGCCGCATCTCCTCTACTACTGATTTGCTCACTCGCTAAGTTGTCGCCTCACTCCCCGCCAGCCCCAACTCTCCCGCCCGCTCCTGCATCGCCCTCAGACAATTCCCCAGATGCTCCTCCAGCGGGATCCCCAGCAGCTCCGCTCCTCCCGTAATGTCTTCTCGCTTCACTGCACGGGCGAAGGCTTTGTCCTTCATCTTCTTCTTCACGCCTGCCACCTCGACATCGTGGATCGACTTCGTCGGCTTGACCAACGCGCAGGCTGTCAGGAACCCTGCAAGCTCGTCGCAGGCGAAGAGCGCCTTTTCCAGATGCGACTCTCGTGGCACACCCGAGTAGTCAGCATGAGCCAGAATGGCACGCAGCACCGGCTCCGGCCATCCCTGCTCGCGCAGATACTTCACGCCGACAAAGGGGTGCTCCTCGAGCGAAGGGTGCCGCTCATAGTCCATGTCATGTAGTAGCCCAGCACAGGCATACGGCTCGGCAAAGGCATCTGCCTCTGCGCCGCTTATTCCGAGACGCGCTGCCTCACGGCGGCCATAAGACTCTGTACACACCGAAACGGCCAGCCCATGCTTGCGCAACGACTCGCCTTTCGTCCACTCCTCGAGCAACGCCTGCGCCTCTTGCCTGCCAAATCCCATGCGCTCTCCTGCAGCTCACACCACAACTTGCCTTCTCGATCCAAGTTACTACTTTGGTTCCTTTCCGGTTTTTACCGGTTTTTATGCTAATAATCAACGGGTTTCTCTTGACTATCCAGTAACCCGGTGTCAATCTAGGCACATCGCACTGCTCCGTTATCGGACATGCGCTGCGGTTCCTTGCTCTGGGTCCGCCCGCGTTAAGACAACTTATGGCAACTATGATGGCACCCGTCGAGCAGCGCGAGGTATTGCGCTGTGACCACTGCAGCCTGGTGCAGTTTCGTACAGCAAATTCACTGTGCCGCCGCTGCCACAAATCGCTCGAGGTCGAAGAGCCTGAGCCGGTTGCAGCCCCGCTGTCCATCGTTCCACAATCCACGCCAGCAGCAGAAGGCCTTCAGGTCGCTACTGCGGTTCGTGATCTGCGTCATGTTCGTAACCTGTCGCAGCGTCAGCTTGCGGCTCGCATGAACGTGCCGCGTACGTATATCTCGAAGATCGAGAATGGCAAGGCGATGCCGACCCTCTCCTCGCTCGATCGTCTGGCGAAGGCCCTGCAGGTGGACATCTCCACCCTGCTGCGCGATCCCAGCACGCGTCATCGCGACGAGACCGCCGTGCTGATGAACGATCCGTTCCTGGCCGAGATCGCAGCCTACGTCTCGCAGCTCGATTCCCTGCAGCGCTCCATCTTCCTCAATCACGTACGCGAGCTGGCCGCTGGCCGTCGCCGCACGGCCTAGAGCAAGAGAAGCACCGTAGAAACATACCTCCGTGCCGCATCTGACTGTCTTTCCATGGAAGGGTGCGGCACCCTCCGTCCTTTTGTCTGGTATTACGCCTCCAGTTCGTTGCGAAGCCCACTCCGGTGTGCTAGCGTCAACCTTTGAGAGGTAGATTTGCCCCCCACTTCCCCCAGCCGCGTGCACGAGCTCTCTTCTGAAGAGCAGGCCGTCTACCGGCAGCTCGATCCCTCACGTCTCCCGCAGCACATCGCCATCATCATGGATGGCAATGGCCGCTGGGCGGGTAAGCGTGCGCTCAAGCGTTTTCTGGGCCATCAGCAGGGCGCTGAGAGCGTGCAGTATGTCGTCGAAACCGCCTCGCGCATCAATCTTCCCTTCCTCACCCTCTATGCTTTCTCGCTGGAGAACAATCTCAAGCGGCCTAAGTCCGAAGTCACCTTCCTGATGAAGCTGCTGAAGAACTATCTCATCGGCAACGTCAAGCGGATGAACGACAACAACGTCCGCATGAACTATATCGGCCGCACCTACGATCTGCCGCAAGAGGTCCAGGAGACGATGCAGTGGGCCATGGAATCCACAGCGAAGAACAGCGGCACCACCCTCACGCTGGCGCTCAACTATGGCGCGCGCTCAGAGATTGTTGACGCCGTCCGTCGTATCCTGACCGACCTCACCACCGAAGCCCACACACGCGGCTGCTCCGTGGAAGATCTGCTCGGCGCCGGCGCTCTGGATTCGCTCGAGGAGTCCACCATCTCCCGTGCGCTCTACACGGCCGACATGCCCGACCCCGACCTGATCGTCCGTACTTCGGGCGAGCAGCGTATCTCCAATTTCCTGCTCTGGCAGATCGCCTACTCCGAGATCTTCATTACCGATCGTCTCTGGCCCGACTTCCGCGGCGTCCACCTGCTTGAGGCCATCGCCGACTACCAGCGTCGCGACCGGCGTTTCGGGGGACTCAACGACAACTCTGACGAGAAGATTGACTCGCTGCAGCCTGTCTCCGAGCTCGAAAACGAAATTGCCAACGAACTCGCCCCACCCCGCGAGCTGACTCGCCGCTAACTTGCCGGCTGTATCTCCGGCTGCCGTTTTAGCTGCTGGATAAACTCGCTGAGTGCAGGGTGAATGTCCGTGAAGATCGGGTGATTGCGGTACGTCAGCGTAACCCCGCTGAAGAGCTTCAGCCCCACACCAAGCGAGGCCGCGGTTCCGGCATCAAACGGCAGCCGCGATTCCAGCTTCTCCACAATCTCCAGGATGTCATCGTGGTTGACTGCATAAAAGGTGAGGCTCTGGCCACGCACAGCCTCACCTTTCGCATCAGCAAGCTTCTCTACCGTGATCCGGTAGCGATAGCGACTCATCTCACACTCTCTCAATCTGCTTGGCTGCCGCATCGATAATGTCGGTAACCGCGTTGATCTGCTCCGCCGTCAGCGACGACATCTTCATCCGCAGCGCCATACGCAGATTTTCGACGGCACGTTCAATCTGCTGCGGACGCTGCCTGGCATATTCGCTGCGCGTATGGTCCATCCGGGCGAACAGCGCATCGACCATCGCTCTGTTCGCGGCCAGCGCCTTGGCTCCCTCCTCGGTAATCGAGTAGAGCTTCCGTGCGCCCTCCTGAGCGACGCTTGCCCAGCCCATCTCTTCGAGCATCGTCAACATCGGATAGACGATCCCCGGGCTTGGAGCGTAGGTGCCACCCAGCTTGTCCTGGATCGACTTGATGATCTCGTAGCCGTAACTGGGCTTCTCGGAGATCAGCTGCAGGATCACATAACGCAGGTCCTGCCCGCCGAACATCCGGCCTCCCCAGGGGCCACCAAAACCGCGACCGCGGCCGTGACGTCCACGGCCAAACTCGCCAAAACCGGCGCCGAAACGTTCGCGCGCTTCGTGCATCCTCTCAAAAAATTGCTGCTTGGCCTCATGGGGATCGCATCCACCACGAAAGCCTTTGAAATTTGTATGAAACATAAGATGTACCTCCATCTAATCCAGAACATATCAAGATATATCTTTATATGTCAAGATAATTCTAAAGTGTTTTGTTTTCAATGATGGATATACTTGTCAGGATCGCCAATGAAACGAATCCTTACCGCGACCGTTCTCATCCTCGCCGTCTTCGCCCTTCTCTTCTTCGGCCAGCTCTGGATGATCACCCTGGCCGCCGCCATCGTCGCAGAACTGGCCGCCTACGAATACCTCAAGCTGGCCTCTGTCGGTGCCGAAGCTCATGGCGCGCATCTCCGCATTCCCGTCTGGTGGATGGCGATCGCCACGGCCATGGCCTTCGTCGTCACCCTGCCTAACTTCCCCGTCGAAGCCCAGCTCCCCGTCCTTAGCGCCCTTGCGCTGCTGCTCTTTGCCTGGAACGGCTTCCGGGCACCCCTCGTTCAGGTCCTGCCGGATACGGCGCAGGGCCTCTTCGGACTTATCTGGATCGCCTATCCGCTCACGCTCGTCCCTCTACTCTGGAAGCAGGAGGACGGCCCTGCGCTTGTCGTCTTCCTGATGGTTTGCGTCTGGGCTGGGGACATCGCCGCACTTTACGTCGGCAAGGCCTTTGGCAAGCACAAGCTGGCCCCGCGACTCAGCCCCGGCAAAACCTGGGAGGGCTCCATCGCTTCCATCGCCGGTAGCCTGGCCGCCGCAGGACTCGTCATCTGGATCGGCGATTTCCTCACCGCGCGGGGCAACCTCATCCTCCACATCACGGAACCCATCTGGCAGACGCTGTTGCTTGCCGCCGTGCTCAATGTTGCGGCGCAGGTCGGCGATCTGCTTGAATCCGCCGTCAAGCGCGGTGCAGGCGTCAAGGACTCCGGCACCATGCTGCCCGGCCACGGAGGCATCCTCGATCGCATAGACGCACTGCTGGTCGCCGCCCCCGTGCTCTGGCTCGCCCTGCTGCTCAAAGACCGCTTCAACCTGGGACGGTTCTAAGCCTTCTGCCAGCCCCGATCTGAGAAAATAGACCACGTGAAAAAGCTCGCCATCCTCGGCTCGACCGGCTCCATCGGTACCTCCACGCTCTCCATCTGCGAATCCTTCCCTGACCGCTACCAGCCCATCGCTCTTGCCGCTGGGCAAAACCTCGATGTGGCCTTCGCGCAATGCGAGCGTTGGCGTCCGCAGGTGATCTCCATCGCTACCGAAGAGCTTGCCGGACAACTGCAGCAGCGTCTGAAGAGCGCGGGCATCACTGGTATTGAGGTCGTCCACGGCACCGCTGGAACGGTTCACATCGCCACGTTGCCTGCAGTCGATTTTGTCGTCTCGGCCATCGTCGGTGTCGCCGGTCTTGAAGCTACCTATGCCGCCGTCAAGGCAGGTAAGACCATCGGCCTCGCCAACAAGGAGTGCCTCGTCGCTGCGGGCGAGCTCATCATGGCAGCAGCCAAAGAGCACAACGTTGCCCTGCTGCCCATCGACTCCGAACACAACGCCGTCCACCAATGCATGAGCGGCGGTACTCCGCGTGAGGTTCAGCAGGTGTGGCTTACCGCCTCCGGAGGCCCCTTCCGCAATACCCCGCTAGCTGACTTTGAGCACATTACCCCGGCCCAGGCACTCAAGCACCCTACCTGGGTCATGGGCCAGCGCATCACCATCGACTCGGCGACGATGATGAATAAAGGCTTTGAGGTCATCGAAGCCTGCCGACTCTTCTCCCTGCCCCCTGCGCAGGTTCGCGTCACCATCCATCCGCAGTCAACTGTCCACTCGATGGTTGAGTTCATCGACGGCAGCATCCTTGCGCAGATCTCCGTCACCGATATGCGGCTGCCTATCCTCTATGCTCTGGCTTACCCCGAACGCGTCGACGCCACCCCTGCACCAGGGCTCAAATTCGACCTGGCTAAGTTGAGCCAGTTGGACTTTTCCGCACCCGACCTCAATCGCTTCCCCTGTCTCCGCCTCGCCTACGAAGCTGCCGAAACCGGCGGCAATGCCTGCATCGCCCTCAACGCCGCCGACGAAATCGCCGTCGCTGCCTTCCTCGAAGGACGTATCCCCTTCCTTGGCATTCCGCGTACAATAGAGCAGGTGCTGCTGCAAACGCCGGGGGGGCATCCTGCGTCTATCTCTCATGTGCTCGAAGCCGATCTTCAGGCCCGGGTCACGGCGCGGGAAGTGATCGCCAACCAGCTTGCCGGTGTACGATAAAGCGCAAAGCGTCCCGAACGAGGTCCCCTACTCTCTCTTATGTCGACAATTATTCAGCTAGGCATCGTGCTCGGCATCATGGTTCTTGTGCATGAGTTTGGCCACTTTGCCGTGGCCAAACTCTGCGGTATCCGCGTCGAGACCTTCTCCATCGGCTTCGGCAAACGCCTCTTCGGCTTCCGCCGCGGCGATACCGACTACCGTGTCTCGCTGCTTCCCCTCGGCGGGTACGTCAAGATGGCGGGCGACAACCCCGGCGAAGCACCGACCGATCCTGGCGACTTTAACGCGCATCCGCGCTGGCAGCGCATCCTCGTCGCACTTGCAGGCCCCTTTGCCAACTTCATCCTGGCGCTGGCGCTGATGACCGGTGTCTACATGCTGCACAACGAGGTGCAGGAGTATCTCTCAGCCCCGGCCCAGGCGGACTACATTTCGCCCAACACTCCGGCTGAACATACCGGCATCCGTTCCGGCGATCTCATCGTTCACTACGACACCGTCGAAAACCCCACCTGGGACCAGGTCGCGATTCGTTCGCTGCTGAACCTCAACCAGACCATCGCCTTCTCCTACATGCACGACGGACAGCGCGTTGATACCAAGCTTTTCGTCGAAGCCAAGGGCGGCGCCGAGAACTTCTCACTCGACCGCATCGGACTCATCCCCAAAATGCAGGATGCCCCGGTCCAGATCGATACTCTCGAGCCCAACATGCCTGCCATGCGCGCAGGGCTACAGCCCCACGACCAGATCGTCACCATCGACGGGTTCCACTTTCATTCGGTTCTTGCTCTGCTCTCTTACCTGCAGGATCAGGCCGGTAAGCCCGCCTCGCTGGTTGTGCTTCGCGACGGCCGCAATATTCCTGTACAGCTGACTCCCGAGCTTGCTGAAGTTGGCGACGGCACCAAGGACTATCGCATCGGATTCCGTCCCGTAGCTCCTCCCGTCAAAGTCGAGCGGCTGCCCTTCGATAAGGCCGTCGTCGCCTCGTGGGACTACAACAAGAAGAACTCGCTGCTGATTGTTGAGGTCGTCAAGCGCATGTTCACCCGTCAGGTTTCGGTGCGCTCGCTTTCAGGCCCCATCGGCATCGGCCAGCAGATTCACCAGGCCGCTTCGATGCCTGGCTGGATGCCCCTGGTTGGGTTGATGTCCTACATCTCCATCAATCTCGGCATCTTCAACCTGCTGCCGATCCCGATCCTCGACGGAGGCATGATCCTCTTCCTCCTCGTCGAATCGCTCCTGCGCCGCGACCTCAACCAGCAGCTCAAGGAGCGCGTCTATCAAGTCGCCTTCGTCTGCATCCTGGTCTTTGCCGCGCTGGTCATCTTCAATGACATCAGCAAGCTGAATCTGTTTACACGGCTCAAGCCATAGCTCAGCAAAGCACACATCAACTCAAAGCGGTCAGCGGAGATCCTCCACTGACCGCTTCTTATTTCTACGCACTAATCGTCGCCGCCACTCACACGGCCCTTACTTCCGGGGACGCTAGCTCTTTGGTCCAACTCAGAACGCCCCCACCTTGTCTTGCCCATCGTCACAACTACGACGAAGATCAGCAAAAGAACGACAACACCGCCCCAGATCACAGGATTCATCGCACCCTCCCTATCGTTCAGAGGTCTACGAACCGCGCTGCGGTTGCCCGCTGACTGGAAGTACGGTGAAATCAGTCCGTAACTTCCCTGCCCCTTAGCTCCGCCACAATCTCAGCAGCCGCTTTGCGAGCTTCATCTTCACAGTCCGGCGGAAAGCTTACCGCTCCCACGCGCGCATGTCCACCGCCACCGTAGCGCTCACAGATATCCGCTATATTCGCCAGCTTCTCCGCAGGCAGAGTCGTCCATGGATTTGTTCCTACAGCCACCTTCGTGCGGAAGCTCGATTTGCTCAACCCCACGTTGTATGTCCCCTCCGGGAACAGGTAGTAAGGGATGAACTTGTTATAGCCCTCCGTCGGATGATCGGTGATGTCGAACGTAATCACTCCACGCTCCATCGTCGCCCGCGAGCGAATCAGCTCCAGCCCGGCCCAGTGCCGCTCCATCAGCGGCCCAAGCAACGCCTGCACAAACGGCTGATCCAGCACCTGCTGCAGCGGCATCTCCGTCAGCAGAGGAATCAGCCGTTTCACCAGCGTCTCATCCTGCGTGCTCTCGATCACCATCGTCAGCTTCATTGCTGGAGCGGCCATCTCCACCGCAGCCTTTGCACTCTCGTACTTCGCACCGTCAACGATATCGGCCCAATAACGCAGCTCTTCCAGCCCCTTCGTGCTGAAGCCGAACTTGTTCGCTGCCACGTCGAGAATCAACCCCGTGCACGACGTATAGTTCGGGTCATAAAACTTCCGCATCGTCGCCGAGCCATCCGCCTGACCGCGCTCATAGTCTGCCTGATCCTCGGGGGTCAGAAATGCACTCAGGTGATGATCGAACCACCAAGTCACCTTCTTCGACGTCGAGTACTTAAAGTCGACGATCGCGTTTTCGCCGTCGCTAAACTCTCGCTCATCAAACAACGCGCCAGCCCTGTGTACCAGTCCCTGGTACGAATACGCCGACACCGACTTCACGCACTCCCGATGAAACCGCGTAAACACCGAGGCCGAACACGCCCCATCGAAGCACTTATCGTGATAAAAAACCTTACACTCCAAACCGAAAACCCCTTCGACGAGCGTTCTGGCTGCCGCGCTCGAAGCCTTTAGCATATCCGCACCACTCCTTTGCGCCAAGCAGGAACGAACTCCGCATCAACTCGTATATCCTCACAGGAACATTTCTAACGAGGCCCGCGTTGCAAGATAACCTTCACCCCGATCCAGCTCTTTCCATACCGCGCAGCACTGCCTCCACTATCCTCTTCGGCTCCAATGGCCTGCGCGCAGGTTGGGGCCTGCTCGTCGCTACGGCTATTTTTTTCCTGATCTTCTATGGCACGAATGCCATGCTGCACGCGACGCATCTGATTCCGCCACACGCGATGGAACACACACCGGGGCCGCTTCCTATTTTTCTTTCTGAAGGAAACGCATTCCTCGTCATCGCACTCGTCACCTGGATCATGTCGAAGATCGAGCGCCGCCCCATCGCTGTCTATGGCCTCGGCGGCTCACGAAAACTCTCCAACGCGCTCACCGGAGCCGTCATCGGGCTTATCGCCATCTCTCTGCTCGTCCTCCTGCTCGACAAAGCCGGCTTCCTCATCATCGATCAGCGTCTTCTGGCCGGCTCTGATATTCCCCGTTATGCGCTTCTCTGGATTCCCGGCTTTCTCGCTATCGGCCTCTTCGAGGAGTACTTCTTCCGCGGCTACATGCAATACACCATCACCCGCGGATTCGCCGGCATCGCCACTCGCATCGCACCGCGGCTCGACCCTCGCACCGTTGGCTTCTGGAGCGCCGCCATCCTCGTCTCCTTTGGCTTCGGCGCGATACACGGCTCCAACCCCGGGGAAAGCCCACTCGGTCTCTTCACGGCAGGATTCGCCTCGCTCGTCTTCTGCTTCAGCCTCTGGCGCACCGGCTCACTCTGGTGGGCGGTCGGGCTGCACACCGCATGGGACTACGGCCAGTCCTTTATTTACGGAGTCGCCGATAGCGGTGCTCTCTTCGGTCACCGCCTTCTCGCAACCCACCCCGCAGGCTCACCGCTGCTCAGCGGAGGAACCACTGGCCCTGAAGGCAGCATCTTCTGCCTCGTCATCCTCGTCGCGCTGGCGGCCACCATCCATTACACACAGCCCGCAGGTCCACAAAGCTATGCCACAAGAATTCCTCTGCCGCCACGCGAACCTGCGCACGATTCCGGCATCACCGCAGCCTAGTGGACCAGGTGCTTCGTCTCCTCCAGATCGAGCACGCGTTCCATCCTGCGCAGCACATCGTCTGAGATCGCACCTTCATCGCGAAGCCGTATGATCGTCCTTCGCTCAGCTTCCAGTGCACCACGTCCGGCACGTAGCAGCTCCTGATACACCTGCGCCTTCGACGCGCCCTGCTCCGATCCGTCTTCCGTAATCTCGGCCAGCCTGTGCTCATAACGATCGATCAGGTCGTCGTATGCGTGCGCGTACGTCTCGCCTTTCTCACGGCGCTCTTCTTCCAGATACGTCAGTGCTTCCCGCAGCGCCAACCTTCGCGCCTCGCGCTCTTCAGGCTCCATCCCCTGATTGCTTCCCGCCAACCCCAGTGCGCGAATCACCGTAGGCAGAGTCAGTCCCTGCAGCACCAGCGTCACCAGAATCACGCAAAACGTCAGAAAGATAATCAGGTTTCGCGCACCAAACTCGACGCCATTAATCATCTCGGGCACAGAGACAGCCGCTGCCAGCGCAATGACGCCGCGCATCCCCGTCCAGCCAATCACAAACGTCTCACGCTTACTGATACGTTCGTGATCGCCCTTCAGACGGCGTGCAAAATTCGTCAGCCGGACCGCCGGAGCCACCCAGATCATACGCAGCGCAATCAGCGTCACGCTGAAGATCGCACCGTACTCCAGCAACGTCGTAATGTGATAGTCGCCGTGGATGCCCGCCAGCACATTCGGCATCTGCAGGCCAATCAACAGGAAGACAATCCCGTTCAATACAAACGTCATCGCTTCCCACGCCGACCATATCTGTATGCGCACGCCGGGCGAGAAGAACCGAGCACTCTCGCGACTCAGATACAGACCGCATGCCACCACGGCAAGCACGCCAGACGCCTTCGCCTCTTCAGCTGCCAGATATGCTGCATACGGAACGATCAGGCTCAGCACCAGCTCCACAGGCCCATTGTCGACGAAGCGCTCGAACCAGCCCACCAGCACGCCCATCAGCAGACCAATCCCCAGACCACCAACAATCAGATACGCCAGACGCGCCAGCCCCGCACCCACTGTCGGCAGATCGCCACGCTCCAGCAGGCGCAGCCCGAACTCAAGCGCCAACAGGCCTGTCGCATCGTTCAGCAGGCTCTCTCCTTCAAGGATGTCGACAATCCTCCGTGGCAGCCCCAGCGACTTCGCCACCGACGTTGCCGCAATCGCATCCGTCGTAGCTAGCACAGCTCCCAGCAGAAATCCTGCCTTCCAATCGAGTGCCGTAATAAACCGGTCAGAAAACTCCGCCACGCCCCACACCGTGAAGCCCACCAGGCCCACAGCCAGCAGCGAAATAATCAGCAGGTTGCGCCTGAAGTCCCTCCACGAGACCGACCACGCCGCCGAGTACAGCAATGGAGGCAGAAAGATGACAAAGACAAGATTCGGATCAAGCGGGATCTTCGGCATGTGCGGCACAAAGCTGAGCACCAGCCCAGCCAGCACCAGCACAATTGGATACGGCACCTTCAATCGGTGAGCCATCACGGCAAATGCCGCGACCATCACCAGCAGCAGAAGCACCATCCTCTCCATTGCATGGAGATTTGCGACCGACTCCAAATTGCCCTCCGATCCTTCTGCCTTCAGTAAACCAAAACTCCTGCGCTCCGTGCCACCGTCATACAGCGCTCATCATTCTTCGTCCGTCAAACATTTAGACTTTGTTTAACGCGATGAGCCTCCAACAGCCAACTCCAGAACCGACTCTCGTCACGCGCCGCCCACGCGATCTAAAGAATCGTCCACGCCAGTCAGGACGTTTCCTGAAAGCGGCAACCATCGCCATCTGCATCCTCATCATCCTGCTTCTCACCGCTTTTGTCGCGGCACGTCGCTGGACGCAGCACACCCTCACCGCAGCGCTTCCGCAGATCGATGGTTCGCTGCCCATCGCAGGGCTCTCCGCTCCCGTCACTGTCCAGCGTGACCTGCATGGTATCCCGCACATCCGCGCAGCTTCGCTCGACGATCTCGTCTTCGCACAGGGCTTCATCACCGCAGGCGATCGACTCTTCCAGATGGATCTTCTCCGTCGTCATGCCGCCGGAGAGCTAGCCGAGATCATTGGCCCATCGCTCCTCCAGCACGACCGAATCCAGCGCACATTGCAGCTGCGCGCCACCGCCGACCGCGCCGTCAGCACGCTGCCCGTAGAGCAGCTTCATTACCTTGAGGCATACGCCCGCGGCGTCAACGCCTCCATGGAACAGCAGCGCTCGCACCTTCCGCTTGAATTCCGCATTCTTCGTTACGAGCCTCGCCCCTGGACACCGCGCGATTCCATCCTGGTCGGCCTTGTCATGTTTCAGGACCTCACCAACACCTTCCCCACCAAGCTCAACCGCGAAGCCATCACGGCCAAACTCCCACCCGAGCTTCTCGCCGACCTCTACCCCGTCGGCTCCTGGCGCGATCACCCGCCCGCACAACCACTCGTCGATCTCACTGCACCGCAGGAGCTCCCCGACATTCCGCTCGACGAGTCACAGTCAAAACTCAACCAACCCGAGCCCTTCGATAAATCCACGACAGCGAAATCCACGGCATCCACCGCCGATCTCCTCGCACTCACTCAGGCACTCGTACCCGTCTGCGATTCCTGCCGCGCAGGCTCCAACAACTGGGTTGTCGCCGGAACCCGCACCGTCTCAGGTCGCCCGCTGCTCTCCAACGATATGCACCTGAGCTTCAGTGTGCCCGGCATCTGGTATCAGGCCGACCTCGCAGCACCCGCACCGTTCGGACCATTTCACGTCGCCGGCGTCTCGCTTCCCGGTGTCCCCTTCATCATCGTCGGCCACAACGAACACATCGCCTGGGGCTTCACCAATCTTGGAGCCGACGTTCAGGACGTCTACATCGAACATATCCGCGGCTCCGGCGACTCCGCCGAGTTCCAGACACCCGACCAGTCCTGGCACCGCGTTCTCCATCAAACAGAAGTTATCCACGTCCACGGCAAGCCCGACGTCACGCTCGACGTCGCCTCCACGCAACACGGCGACATGCTGACGCCCATCATCTCACCGCTGCTTCCTTCTGAAAAACGCGACCTCGCCCTGCGCTGGACCATCTACGATCCGTCCACACTCTCCGCGCCGCTCCTTTACGTCGATGCAGCGACAGACTGGACCAGCTTCCTCAACGCACTCTCCAGCTTCGGCGGCCCCGCACAAAATGTCGTCTACGCCGACGATCAGGGGCACATCGGCTACCACGCCTTCGGCCAGATACCTGTACGCGGCAATCCACGCCAGCCCGCCCCCATCCCAGCGATCCTTCAGCCTGAGGCGCCCGCAAAGAGCGCAGCAACAGCGCAGCTACCGGCTACACCACCCACGGCCGCGCCTCCCGCTCCTTTGCAGGCAAGCCCCATCAGCCCTGTCCCCGTCGATGCCGTCGCCGGAACCTACGATTGGACCGGCTACATTCCCTTCAATCAGCTCCCGCAGGCCTACGATCCCGCAGGCGGCGTTCTGGCTACCGCTAACGCGCGCGTTACGCCCGACAACTACCCCTACTCCATCACGCTCGACTGGGCTGCGCCCTATCGCAACGAACGCATCTGGAAGGTGCTCACCTCACGCGATCACCTCGCGCCCTCCGATATGCTCAAGCTGCAGACCGACGTCTACTCCGACCTCGACCACGTCATCGCGCAGCGGCTCGCCTATGCCATCGACCACTCCTCCACACAGGACAAGCGTCTCCATCAAGCCGCAGATATTCTTCGCAACTGGAACGGCTCCGTCGATGCCGACGCCGCCGCGCCCACCATCGTCGATGCCGCACGCGCCGCACTGTGGAAGCTGATTCTCGATCCGCGCCTCGGGCCAACGTCGGCCTCAACCGCCATCACGCAGAACAGCGATCGTCCCGTCGTGCCCGACCTCTACACCTGGGGTGAGAAGTCCTACGCCGCCGAGCAGATCATCATGCACACACCCGCACGCTGGCTTCCCTCCGGCTACACCAGCTGGGACGAGTTGCTTACCGCAATCGTCGATCGTGGCCTGCGCGACGAGCATGCGCCCTCCGATCTCACCCGTTGGCGCTTTGGCACGGAACATCCGGTTGAGATTGAGCACCCCATCTACAGCAAGATTCCGTTGCTCCGCTGTATCATCGGCCTGCCTACAGGAACCGGCATCCGCCCGCAAAGCGGTGACGGCACCACCATCAAACAGGTAGGCCGTACCTTCGGGCCCTCCGAGCGATTCACCGCCAACCTTGCCGACCTCGATAACTCCACGCTGAACCTTGTCCTTGGCGAATCCGGTAATCCAGCCAGCCCATGGTTCCTCGATCAGTGGCCGGCATGGTACAGCGGCACGACCTTCTCCATGCCGTTCTCCACCGCAGCCACAAACACAACGGCAAAGCACACCCTGACGCTCACGCCACAGTGAGGTTGACGGGTGTCCATTTCGAGCGAAGCGCATAGACGAGAAGCACCGCATTTTTCTCCGTGCGCCACGGATTCATCCGCACCGCATCCTGCGATACCCTAACCAGATGCGGCGCTATCGACTCCCTATCGTCCTCATCCCGATAGCCGCATTCCTCGCCATCCATCCGCTCATTGTCCACGGCTGCTCCTGCGGGCACGACTTCGACTTCCACATCATCAGCTGGTTCGAAGCCGCCAGGCAGCTTGCGCAGGGCGCACTGCATCCACACTGGGCCTACACGCCTGCATGGAACGCTGGCGAGCCGCGCTTCATCTTCTACCCTCCGCTCTCGTGGACCCTTGGCGCCCTCCTCGGCCTGCTGCTGCCCTGGACATGGACACCCGTCGTTTACACGGGACTTGCACTCACCGCAGCCGGCTTTGCCCTCTACTGCAGCGCACGTAGCTTCGTCTCACCCAACGCCGCACTCATCGCCGCGGCCATCTACATCGCGAATCCCTATACGCTCTACACGGCACTCGAGCGCACAGCCTATGCGGAACTTCTCGCCGCTGCATGGATTCCGCTGCTTCTCCGCGCCATCCTGCGCGAACAGGTCACCATTCCCGGCATCGCCATCCCGGTCGCGCTGCTCTGGCTCACCAACGCTCCTGCAGCCGTCATGGGATGCTACGCACTTGCACTGATCGCCCTCGTGCGGCTCGCGCTCTCTTTGCGCGCAAACAGCACCTTACCTCGCCTGCGCTTCGCACTCAACACCACAGCAGGAACTCTTCTCGGCCTCTGTCTCGCCGCCTTCTACATCATCCCTGCAGCCTACGAGCGGCGCTTCGTCCAGATCGACATGGCCGTCCTTCCTGGCATGGACATCGCCAGCAACTTCCTCTTTCACCACACCGCCGACCCCGATCACGACCACGTGCTCCGCATCGCCTCGATCGTCTCTCTCATCGTCCTTGCCCTCACGGCCATCGCACTTGCCGCTGCGCGAATTGCAGACAAACGCAAGACGCCATCGCACCACGAGGACAGGACAACACACCTCCTCCTCCCACTTGCCATCCTCGCTACCGTTATCGCGCTGATGCTCACACCGCTCTCTGCTCCACTGTGGAATCACCTGCCACAACTCGGCTTCCTGCAATTTCCGTGGAGACTCGTCGCGATCCTCGCCGCCGTCTTTGCGCTCGCCGTCGCCATCGCGCTCGCACACTTCCCGCTCAAATCCGCAAACGCAGTATCCGTCGCAGTCATCGCAACGCTCCTCTTCACCATCCCTGCCTATCGCGCATTCAACCAGCGCTGCTATCCCGAGGACACACTCCCCGAGCGCCTCGCCATCTTCCACTCCACCAACCCCGGCACAGACCCCACCGACGAATACACTCCCATCACCGCCGACAACGACGCCCTCGCACAGACCAACCCTGGCTACTGGCTCACCGCAGCGCCGGGCGCCTTGGCCCCAAAAGATGCAGCTCCAGCGCCAGCGCCGCAGCACATCGATCTCACCCTGACCACACCGCAGATTCTCATCCTCAACCTTCGCGATTATCCTGCATGGCGCATCACCCGCAACGGCTCCGTGATCGCCACGCATCTCCATCGCAGCGACGGACTCATCGCCTTCCATCTCCCCGCCGGCGCATCCCACATCGACGTCGCATGGATGACGCTGCCCGATCAGTCCATCGGCTACACCGTCAGCGCGCTCGCCGCGATCCTGCTGCTGATACTCTCCCTTCGCAGCCGCAAGCACTTCATCACAACGCCGATCAGCCAGCCTGCTACCCCGCACCGCTGATTTATCATCAAATACAGATGAAAGTTTCAGTACAGGATCTGCTCCACTCCGGCGTCCAGCTCACCGACGCGGCCCTTGAACGTCTTCTGCCTTCGCCCGACACGCAGCCGCACTCCATCCATCGCGCCATGCGCCATTCCATGTTCGCGGGAGGCAAGCGTCTCCGTCCCATCCTTGCGATGGAAGCCGCACGCATGACCTCCGGCACAGACGAGATCCCCTCTGGAGCCGTCGAGCTCGGTGCCGCGATCGAGATGATCCACACCTACTCGCTCATCCACGACGATCTGCCTGCACTCGACAACGACGATCTCCGCCGCGGCAAGCCTACCTGCCACGTTGTCTTCGGCGAAGCCATCGCCATCCTCGCAGGCGACGCACTGCAGACCCTCGCCTTCCAGACCATCGCACAGCTTCCCACGCCTCCTCCGACCACTGTCTCCATCCTGCGCGAAGTCTCCCTCGCCATCGGCACCGGCGTCGGCACCCATAGTCCATTGCCTCCCGGCATGATCGGCGGCCAGGTCGTTGACATCGAATCCGAAGGCAAGCAGCCAACCGCCGAACTCGTCGAAGCTATACACCGCGCCAAGACCGGAGCCCTCATCACCACCAGCATCGTCTCCGGCGGCATCCTCGGCCTCGCCCATACCGACCACGAGTTCCACGCCGACACCATCGGCCGTCTCCGCATCTTCGGTGAAAAAGCAGGCCTCGCCTTCCAGATCGTCGACGACGTCCTCGACATGACGCAAAGCTCCGAAGAGCTCGGCAAGACCGCCGGCAAGGACACCGCCAGCATCAAGGCCACCTGGCCCGCCGTCTTCGGCATCGACCAATCCATCAAGGACGCCGAAGAGCTCATCGCCGACGCCTTCGCCGCCCTCGAGCCCTTCGGCCACGCCGCCGACCCGCTTAAGGCCCTCGCCAGCTACCTCGTCGAACGCAAGCACTAGCTCTTGAGGTGTCATTCCGAGCACAGCGAGGAATCCCCACATTTTTCCCGTAGCGCCACAACTCCAGCCATCCTCTTCGCCGCTTCTTCGCTTACAATCACCTCATGGCGCCCAGCCTGCTCGAGCCGCCACAGCCCGCGCTGCGCAAGATCGTCCACGTCGACATGGACGCCTTCTACGCCTCCGTCGAGCAGCGCGACGCCCCCGAACTCCGCGGCCGACCCGTCGTCGTCGCCTGGAAAGGCAAGCGCTCCGTCGTCTGCGCCGCCTCCTACGAGGCCCGTCAATTCGGCGTCCGCTCCGCCATGCCCGCCGTCACCGCAGAACGCCTCTGCCCGCACGCCATCTTCGTCCCGCCCGACTTCACCCGCTACAAAGCCGTCTCCCGCGCCGTCCGGGAAATCTTTCAGCGCCACACCGATCTCATTGAACCCCTCTCGCTCGACGAGGCCTACCTCGACGTCACCATCAACAAGACCGGCCTCCCCACCGCGACGAAAGTCGCCATCGCCATCCGCCAGCAAATCCGCGACGAGCTCCACCTCAGCGCCTCCGCCGGAGTCGCCCCCAACAAATTCCTCGCCAAGATCGCCTCCGACTGGCGCAAGCCCAACGGCCTCTTCGTCATTCAACCCGGCGACCTCGCCACCTTCCTCCCGCCGCTCCCCGTCGGCCGCATCCCCGGCGTAGGCAAAGTCACCGAGGCACGCATGAAACAACTCGGCATCCACACCGTCGGCGACCTCCAGACCTTCGACCTCGCCTCACTCGAGCTTCACTTCGGCCGCTACGGCTCACGCCTCTACTCGCTCGCCCGCGGCATCGACCACTCCCCCGTCACCCCCGACCGCCCCACCAAATCCATCTCCGCCGAAGACACCTTCGAGACCGACATCCCTCTCTCGCAAACCGACGACCTCATCCGCCGCCTCGCCGAAAAAGTCTGGAACGCCTCTCGCCGCGAAACCCGCATCGCCCGCACCGTCGTCCTCAAGCTCAAGACACGCGAGTTCAACATCCACACTCGCAGTCACACGCCACCCAGATCACCCGCCTCACTCGAAGAACTCACCCAAATCGCCCTCACCCTCCGCGATAGCGTAGACCTCGGCCCCGACCGTCTCTTCCGCCTCATCGGTGTAGGCCTCAGCAACTTCCGCAATATAGAACCACCATCCGTCTCACTTGAAGCACGAGATCGCATCGAATAGCTCTTAGGCTCTGCCTAGCCGAACACACCCGATGGGAAGCCTCGCGCATTTGGTACGATTTTGGTTTACCAAAACCGCGATGAACTACTACAAAAACATGACCCGGCTCGACTTCCTCAAGCATGCGAGCCACGTTGCCGCAGGCCTCACCTTTCTGCCCCACTCCGCACTCGCTTCTCTTCTGAATTCTCAGGAAACTACGCAGATAAACATCGATCGGCTCGCAGCCTACCAGATCGTTTTGCCTGACCAGCCCAGCCCCATCGAGCAGCAGGCAGCGAAGAAGCTGCAGCATTATTTCGCTCAGATGTCTCGTCAGGATCTGGTGCTGCGCCATGAGAAGGAATATCAAAATGGCCCTGCCTTCTTCATTGGACAAACCCAATATGCGAAGACGCAGAAGATTGATCTTCAACAACTGAAAGAAGACGGCTACGCCTATCATCCCGCCGGAACAAATCTGATCGTTGCAGGTGGAACGGGAAAAGGAATCCTCTACGCCATCTATGGACTGCTTGAATTGTGGGGCTTCAGGATGTACACCTCTACAGCCATCGACATCCCTCACGCCAACGCCATCCGCATTCCGAAAGAAGAACGAATCGTCATTCCGCCGATACAGTATCGAACCGTCTCCTACCCCGACACGCGCGACCCCGAATATACAAACTGGCACAGCCTCTCTTCTCGAGACGACTGGGGATTGTTCGTTCACACCTTCAATACGCTTGTTCCTCCTGAAACGTACGGCAAAACGCACCCTGAATACTTTTCTCTCATCGACGGCCAGCGGCTGCCGGGGACACAACTCTGCCTCTCGAATCCCGAAGTACTCCACGTGCTGATCGCCAGCCTTAAAGAAAAGATCGCAGAGAAGCCAGCCCCCACATATTGGTCGGTCAGCCAGAATGACAACGATCAGTACTGTCGCTGCGAACCATGCACAACACTCAACACGAAATATGGCAACGTGCCCAGCGGCTCCATCCTTTATTTCGTGAACCAGGTCGCCCGAGCATTCCCTGACAAAATCATCTCCACACTCGCCTACTGGTACACAAGAACGCCACCGCAAAACATCCAGGCCGAGCCCAACGTCAACATCATGCTCTGCAACATTGAAAGTCGACGGCAGCGGCCCGTCTTTGAAACCGATCCTGCATTCTCACGCGACCTCATCACCTGGGGAAAGCTCGCCAACAATATTCTGATCTGGGATTACAACGTTCAGTTCTCCAATCTCGTCAGCCCCTTCCCTAACCTCCACACCTTAAAACCCAACATCAGGTTCTATACAGACCACAATGTCAACTCGCTCTTCATGCAGTCGAACGGCCAGCTTGGCGGCGAGATGGCAGGCTTGAGGGCTTATCTCATCTCCAAACTGATGTGGAATCCCGATGCCGACGACAGCGCCTTAATCGATGAATATCTGACCGGCTATTACGGAGAGGCTGCGCCCTTTATCCGCCAATACATCGACACGATGCGTGAATCGCTGCTAAGCACAGGCTTCAAACTCAATATCTTCGGCAGCCCCGAAGACGCCAGGGATGCTTACCTCGCAGCAGACAGGATGAATGACTACAACGCGCTCTTTGATCGGGCAGAAAAAGCGGTGGCAAACAATCCGCAACGCCTTACACGCGTAAAGGTCGAGCGCCTGCCTATCATGTACGCAACCATCCAGATCGGACGCAACGAACCAGCCGATACACCGCGAAGCATGTTTGCGCATACGCCCGATGGCAAGGTGTACGTCAAACCTGCCATGAAGTCGCTCGTCGCGCAGTTCGCCAATGGATGTAAGCAGGATGGCGTAACGAAAGTCAGAGAAAGAACCACCTCCCCCGACGACTACCAGGCCTCCTATGACCGGGTCTTCACCAAAGTCGCAGCGACGCAGCGTGCCACGTCGTTCGGCAAAAAAATCACCTCCGCCACTCTCCCGGAAGGCGGAGCAGCTCAAGCCCAGCGACTCACCGATGGAATCTTCGGGTCGTGGGAATCCTGGAGTGCCCCGGACGTAAATTGGGTAGCTTACAAGGGCCAGCACATGGACTTTGTTCTCGACCTCGGAGAAGTCATCGACATCCACTCCGTCCAAATGGATTTCCTCAATGCACAGGCTCAGCCCGACTGGAACCTCCTGGTTCTGCCTGCCTATGTCGCCTACGCCACGTCCACGGACGGAACAACCTTCAACGACATCATCCAGGCCAACAATCCTCACAATCCAAACCCGAAGGAAAATCCGGACATCGCCAAAATCCCGGTCCAGTCATTCCGGGCCGACCTGGAAGCGGCTGTCAAAGCCCGTTACATCAAAGTGCACGCAGAAAGCATCCTTCGCATGCCTTCCTGGCATATTCGCGCCGGCCAGCCAGCCTGGATTTATACCGATCAGATCGTAGTCACATAGCTCCGTCCTGCGACGAAAATGCTGTCAAGCCCCGGTATCCAACAAGTCTTTGAATCCAAAAGTCTTGCAGAGTGCCGATAAGTTATCCTCCACTCGCTAAAATAGAAATAGGGGAAATAGACGGCGATTTTTGAGGACGGCTCGGCAACAGGATCTCGAACTAAAGTAACCGTTCAAATAAAGCTTCTGTTTCGAATACTTTGCACACTTTTGATGGGGAGGGGGGATACCTGCCGATGCTGACCGAATTGAATATCCAGGACGCGCTACGCGACTGCTTCGATCCCGTGCTTCCCTGCAACATCGTCGATCTCGGCCTCATCCGCTCGATCACTGTCACGCCCGACCCCGAAGCTCCCGGAGCGGGTATACCCGGCGTCCCGCAGAAACACCGCATCCATATCGCGCTTGCCCTTACGAGCACCACAGATGAGGCCGCCTCGCAGCTCTCCGCGCAGATCGCCAACCGTCTCGCGGGCCTCGAAGAAGCAGGCAGGACGGAAATCGAGATCGTTACCGAACCCGCATGGAGCCCGCTCCAGATCACACCCGCCGGACGCCGCACGCTCGGCCTCGACGGCAACCCCAGTCTGGTGCAGATTCGCTGATGGCCAAATCGAAGAACAAGACAGATGCAAAGCCTGTCCAACCCATCCGACCCCGCGACCTGCTGAAGGCAACGGCAACGCCCATCCACCCCTTCGACCAGATTCACGGTACGGATACCAGCGGCCTGGTCCCTGCGCGCGATCTCGTCACCGGCCATGAAAACGACGAACACGTCACGGCCTACTATGGCATCGCGCCCTCCATCCTGCGCGCGCTCGTCGACCGCTGGCTCGACACCGCGCCGCCGCACCATAGCACCGACTACACCTTCCTCGACGTTGGCGCCGGCAAGGGACGTGCGGTTCTTCTGGCCAGCGAGCTTCCCTTCCGCTCCATCGTCGGCGTGGAACTGAACGACACCATGGCGCGCATCGCACAGGAGAACGTCGATCTGTGGGTCAGCGCGCACAAGTCTGACCCTACGGCTCCGGCCATCGCTCCCATTCGCGTCGTACACGAAGACGCGCTCAGCTTCGAGCTGCCCACGACGCCGACCGTCGTCTTTCTCTTTCATCCCTTCGAAGCGCCCGTGCTCAAAGCCTTCCTCCGCCGCGTCGAGACGGCCTTTGCCTCGCGCCCCGGCCAGCTGGACATCCTTTATGTCAACGCTGAGCACGGCTCCACGCTCAACCGCAACCCGGCGTTCAGGCTGCTCTGGCAAGGCTCCGTGCCCATGACTCCCGACGACCACGCCGCCGACCTCGAAGCCATCGCCCAGCAGGCCGAGTACGGCTCAACCGGCGACGAGCTATGCGCCATCTATCGCTACACGGGGCGTGGACGCAAAAGCTAACGCTTTCAGAATCAGCGGCAACTCCCTCATCAAGCAAAACTTACGCCAATCGAATCAGCTTTCGCTGCCTCCAAAGTGGTATACCTCGCAGGATTACACCATTCCTACAATCGGCTCCATGAGCCTGCGCAGACTGTCTTTCCTTCCCGCACTTCTGCTCGCCGCCTCGCTCGCCGCCTCCGCCGCAACTCCAGGCGTCGGACAGAGCGCTCCCGACTTCACGCTTCCAACTCCCGGCGGCAACTCGCTGACGCTCTCATCGCTGACCAGTCAAGGCAACGTTGTCCTGATCGTGCTGCGCGGATATCCCGGCTATCAGTGCCCGTTCTCGCAGCAGCAATTTCAGCTCTATCAGCAAGCCGCTGCGCAGTTTGCCGCGCTGGGCGCGCAGGTGTTGTTTGTTTATCCCGGCACTGACAGCAAGAACCTGATGTCAGACGCTCTGCAGATGACTGGCTTGGCTCCTCTGCCCGCCAACATCCACATCGTCCTCGATCCCACATATCAGGTCGTCAACCAGTACGGCCTGCGCTGGAACGGCCCTAGCGAGACGGCCTACCCCAGCACTTTCGTAGTGAGCAAGGGCGGCACCATCTACTTCGCTCATACCGGCTATTCATTCAGTGACCAAACGCCGCCCTCCGACACCCTGGCGGTGATCAACGCCAACACCGGCGCGACCAAACCCTAGGCACTCGAAGTTTCGACCAATACGGCTCACGTAATCGCGTGGGCCTTATTCTTTAGCGCCAGCGGACCAGCAGCGCGCGTTCGTCTCCTTCGCCATGCTCCATCGCAATCTCAGCGTCCATACGCGAGACGAGACTCTCGAATCGCTCGCCCCATTCGACGAGAACCAGCGCATTCGACTCGGCGGCCATCTCTTCGATGCCCAGCGCAGCAAGCTCGCGCTCCGTCTCCAGTCGATAGAGATCGAGGTGATAGAGCTTCACCTTCGGCCCCACATACTCATGCACCAGCGTGAAGGTGGGGCTGGTAACGTCTTCTTCGCTCGCGGCCCCGAGGGCTTCGGCGATGCCCTTGACCAGCGTGGTTTTACCTGCGCCGACTTCGCCGCGCAACACAGCGAGCTTTGGAGTAGGCGACAGAATCTCCGCGATCTTCTCGCCCAAAGCAAGGGTTCCAGCGACGCTGCGGGTCCTAAATCTTTTTTCTCGAATGAATGCGGTCACGCTCTCAGCCTACACTCTCAGTCCGCAGAGCCATGTGCTGCCGTCCTCGTCGTGCGTACGATAGCGGAAAGCGTCAGACAGGTGCGCAACAGTATCAGTGGCGAGCACCGTGTGCTCATCCATCACGTGCGCGGCGAAATCACCTGCAAGCCCGTGGAGATACACTGCTGCCTCCACCGCGGCCGCGACGTCGCCGGGATACTGTGCCAGCATCGCCGCTACGATGCCGGTAAGGATATCTCCGCTCCCCCCCTTGGCCATCGCAGGATTGCCCGAGGTATTCACGGCGATGCGTCCATCGGGGTGCGCAATGAGCGTGCGCCATCCCTTGAGCACAAGAGTTAGCTTGTGCTGGGTCGCAAATCTTCTCGCAAGCCCAATGCGGTCGGCTTCGACCTCCTTCACCGTCATGCCAGCCAGACGGGCCATTTCGCCGGGATGCGGCGTCAGCACAAGAGTCTTTGTGGTGCCGTCCAGCAGATGAGTGCATCCGTCAAAGGCATTGAGGCCGTCGGCATCGATCACCATTGGTATCTTCGCCCTAGCAATCAAATCACGCACAACTGCCTTGGCCTCACCTCGCTGCGAGAGCCCCGGACCGATAGCAAGCACCGTAATGCGCTCGAGCAGTGCATCCAGATTGGCTCCTGCGATGCTGGTCATTGCGACTGCGCCTTCAGGGCCTTCATCGAGCGGACGAACCATCAACTCCGGAGCTACTCCAGCCACAAGGTTCACGATGGACTTTGGCACAGCCGCAGTGACAAGTCCTGCACCGGACCGCAGCGCCGCGAGCGATGACATGGATGGCGCGCCTGCTGTTCCGTAGCTTCCACCGACGATCAGTACGTGGCCGAACTTTCCTTTATTTGAGTTGGGATCGCGCGGCTTTTCGGCGATGGTCTTCGATGATCCGGCCCATATCAGATCGCTTGCCGATTGCACTATATTTTCAGGCGAACCGATGGACGCAACCAGGACAGGCCCCGCAGTCATATAGCCGAAGACGTGTGCTGTTTTAGGGGCGGTAAAGGTGACGACCGCATCGGCGCGATAGGCTCCTTCGACTGTCTGCTCGGTTGAGTCGGCATTCCACCCACTGGGGAGGTCGACGGCAACGACAGGCACGCTTAGAGTATTGAGCAGTCTCCGCGCTGTCTCTGCCAAGCCTCGCAGTGGCGGCTTGAAGCCGGTTCCTACGACAGCGTCGAGAACCAAGCCGGGGACATTTGTACCGGTAAACTCCGTTGCAAGAGCGGCTTCATCCTCAACCTCAACAATCTTTACTGCGGGAGCCTCCGCACGCAGACGTTCAAGTGCCGTTGCGGCCTCACCTTTTACATCAGCCATCCTGCCGAGCAAGACGACGCATACATCCTGCCAGTCGTGTGCGAGCTGGCGTGCAGCGACCATGCCGTCTCCGCCATTGTTGCCTTTGCCGCAGAGAGCCACGATCCTTTTCATACGAGGAAGGCTTCGTATGCATCGCCGCCTGCAATAGGCGGCCACGGCAGCACCGGCAGCCTCCATCAGCGTCGACAGCGGAATGCCTGCTTCCTCGACCGTGCGTCGGTCGGTGGCGGCCATCTCTTCTGCGGTAAGAATCTTCATCACCTCCTTCTATCTCATTCCATGGGCATAAGCCAAACCGAAGATGGTAATGGTTCGAAAATCGTCAAACTCTGAGAAAATAGAAGCAGAGCCTATGAGCGCTGAGACGAACAGTACGATTGCGGTTGCCATGTCCGGCGGAGTCGATTCCTCGACGGTTGCGGCGATGCTGCGCGCTGAGGGGCACTCCATCGTAGGGCTGACTCTGCAGCTGTGGAACCAGCGCCGCCTTTCAGGGCATGAGGGAATGCCTGAAGCGGTACAGGGGCGCTGCTGCTCGCTGGATGATGTCTACGATGCCCGCGCCGTTGCCGAGCAGATCGGCATTCCGTACTATGTCGTCAACCAGCAGGAGCGCTTTGAAGCAGACGTCGTGCGGCCCTTCGTGAATGAGTACCTGGCCGGTCGTACGCCGATTCCCTGCACGCTCTGCAACAACCATTTGAAATTCGATCAGCTGCTGCTGACAGCGCGTCAGATTGGCGCCGAGCGCATTGCGACGGGCCACTATGCTCGTAATCATTACGATGGGGCGCGCGGGCGGTGGATTCTCTCGCGTCCAGCCGATAAGTCGAAGGACCAGACATACTTCCTCTTCGGCCTGACGCAGGAGCAGCTCGCACGCACGCTGTTTCCACTGGGCGAGATGCAGAAGCCCGAGGTGCGCGAGCGCGCAGCCGATGCGGGTCTGGCATTGGCGCAGAAGCCGGATTCGCAGGAGATCTGCTTTATCCCCGGCGGTGACTACAGCGTGTTTCTGAAGGCGTACCTCGATGAGCAGAACGAGCCGATGCCTGATCTTTCGGGAGAGCTGGTGACGACCACAGGCGAGGTCATCGGGCATCACCAGGGCATTCACAGCTTTACGGTTGGACAGCGGAAGGGGCTTGGTATCAGCTCGCCCAATCCTCTGTATGTGCTGGCGATTCATCCGGACTCGCACCAGGTGACGGTCGGCCCGGATGCGGAACTGTTGACACGTGAGCTGACAGCGAACCGGCTGAACTGGATATCAATCCCTGGGCTGAGGGAGGGCGAGCAGATTCGTGTGACTGCGAAGATTCGCCACCGTCATACGCCTGCACCGGCAACGCTTACGGGAATGGGTGGCGATCTGGTCCGCGCACTGTTCGACGAACCGCAGCGCGCTATCACGCCTGGCCAATCTGCTGTCTTCTATCAGGAAGATGAGGTTGTGGGCGGCGGCTGGATTGTGTGATCGGCGAAGCGCTTAGCTGCCGAACTCGTCGTCATGATAGTGCCTGCGATGATTTCCGCTTCGGCCCACGAGAACATCGATTCCAGCCTTAATACCACTCATCACACCGTGAAACTCACGCACTGGAACCTGCACGCCTTTCTGGATCGTCGATGCGATGCCAGCGGTGGTATCGAGAACAGTAGAGACCATATCGTCGACGCGCTCGGTTTGTGCTCGCGCGCGTTGATTGACGTCGGTCAGAGTGGAATCGAACTCCTGGGCCTTCGACCGCACAACATGACTGGTCTCGACGAGATTGTCGGTGATCGTCCGGACCTTTGGATGTAGCTCGTGCATCATCCCCTGCGCGGAATCCATGATGGGCAACGATTTTTCGCGCAACTCCTGCGCGATCGCAAGAAACTGCTTACGCGCTTTGATCGCACCAATGGCAGCTACCACAACGACAATCGCCTGAATGGCCATGGCAACAGCCACCATGGCGACGAAGAACATCAACAGGCGCGAGTTTCCTGCCGAAAGCGAACCAGGCTCCTGCAAGATGGCCAGGATCATCATAGGAATCTCTCCTCCAATACCTCATTTGCAGCGAGGTCTGGCACATGGGGCCAGACCTCGCGTTCCTGCAGAAAGGCTAGGAGTTGGTCTCCTGGGTAGCATTCGCATAAGCCTGCTTACCTGCATCGATTGCCGTGGTGATCTTGCTCTGCTGGTCCTGGACAAGGTTCTTGCCCTTCTCGACATACTGCGACCATTGCGAGCGGCCACGGTCGTAGTACTCCCTGCCGCGATCGACGTATTCGTTGAACTGATCGCGTCCCTGCGCCGCATACTCAGCGGCGCGCTCGCGACCCTGCTGAGCCAGGACAGCCGCACGCTCTTTTGCATCTTGCGCGCTTGCCTTCAGATCTTCCCGAGTCTCTTTCCCTGCCTTGGGCGCATAGAGCACACCCACCAACGCACCAAGACCCAATCCTGCCAGAAACCATCCAAGCCCGCTTGCACCATTATCGTTGTCAGCCATTTTTTCTCCTCCTCGGGTTCAAGCGACCCATTGCTTCCGATTTGAGTCCCTATGACTCTATTTTCATAGATTTGCAGATGTAGCTCAACGCTGCAAGTCGCACGATTGTGTCGCTTCCTATCTTACAGCGGGCAAACCACCGCACTGCTGCACTCATGAAGTGCAGGCTATCTTATCTGGTGGATGCCTGCTTTCGTCATTTGGTTGTGCTCTTTTGCCCCGGTCCCCGGCAAGCCCTTTGGTTCTTATCATATGAAGGGAGCATGCATGGTGGGCGGCTCTCTGTCCGGTTCGTTATCCGTCATACTCTACAGGGGGAGTGGATCTCACAATCAACTCCAAAGTAGACGGCATCGTCTAAACTCGCATAAACTCGCACATCGGCTCCCGCAAGCTATTGATTTGCGGAGGAGTCAGAGTGCTACAGCACGAAGAGAGATCAACCAATGAATATCCATTCGATGACATCACCCCGCACGTTCGTTGCTGTAACCGCACTGGCGCTGGCGCTCAGCATCGGCGGTTGCAAGAGTTCCACCCCTGCGCCCGCCACAGACGACGCAACACTCACCTCCGCCGTCCAGAGCAAGCTATCGGCAGATAACGCTCTGAGCACGGAGTCGATCCAGAGTTCTGTACAGAATGGGATCGTTACCCTGAATGGCACGGTCAGCAACGATGCAGCGCGCTCGCTGGCGGCGTCCGACGTCTCTCAGATACCAGGCATCAAGACGGTTGTTAACAACCTGACTGTCGCGGCACCGGCGCCCGTAGCGACGGCACCGGCGCCAGCACCAGTTCCAACTCCCGCCCCCGCAAAGAAAGTCAAGACTCCTGCACCAAAGCCCGTAGTGGCTCCCTCGCGACCGGCGCCCATCGAGCGGCCACAGCCGGTAGCACAGGTCCCGGTAGCGCCTACCCCAGCTCCAGCTCCTGCGCCTGCACCTCCCCCACCGCCGGCCTTTAGGAATGTCACGATTCCTGCAGGCACGACGATTCCGGTTCGCATCAATCAGACTCTGGATAGCGCCTCAACCCAGCAGGGCCAATCCTTCACGGGAACAGTGGCAACGGACATTATGGCGGATGGCCTCGTAGCCATTCGTCAGGGTTCAGCGGTAACGGGTCGGGTCACCGCCGTTCAAGAGGCTGCGCACTATAAGGGCAACTCCTTGCTGACCGTTGAATTGGTCAGCATCAGCCGTAACGGCGACTCTCTTGCGGTCAGTACGCAGCCTTACAGTGTTGAGGGCAAAGGCCGCGGCAAAAATACTGCAGCCAAAGTAGGTGGCGGTGCAGCGATCGGTGCCATTATCGGAGCGATTGCAGGCGGCGGCAAGGGTGCAGCGATCGGCTCCGCAGCCGGCGCTGGTGTCGGTGCCGGAGCCAACACCATCACACGTGGAGAACAGGTCAGGATTCCAGCAGAGAGCCTGGTGAACTTCCAGATCACAAATACGCTAGCTGTTCGGGCCTCAACAAGCAGCACATTGAGCACAACCGGAAGCCACTCCAACCGTCGCCCCATGACACCCGCTCCAGACGCATCGACGGGCGATCAACAGCCGCAGTAGTAAACCAAAGTTACTTGGTACAACTTGATACAAAGCTGATTTTTAGCATCAGAGAAGTAGGGAAATAGCGGCAGGCAATTCAACGCCTGCCGCTCTCTGATTTATCGTTCTTTCTTTAGCTTCCTGCAACAGGGCTGGTGTTAGACTCAGCTTCAGCCCCGAACATGCCGTGGATATTGAGTCGTTCGAGGAAGTCTGGGAGCAGTCTTACCGGCCTAAATGGTCTGAGGTATTGGTCTTGACGAAGGCATCGGATAACACGACAAAACGGCCTGCTGGGTATCTTACTTTTACGCTGCACGCGCATCTGCCTTACGTGGTGAATCACGGCACATGGCCCCATGGCATGGAGTGGTTGCATGAGGCTGCCGCCGAGACCTACCTTCCTCTACTGCGCGTTCTGAATAATCTGGAGCGTGATGGAATCCGCTTTCAGTGCAACCTGAACCTTTCGCCGATTCTGTTGGAGCAACTATCGCATCCTGTATTCATTGCGGAGTTCCCGAAGTATCTGACGCGCAAGATCGTTGCCGCGCGCGAAGATGAAGCGTTCTTCATGCAATCTGGCGAAGCGCACCTGGCGGAGACGGCACGGTTCTGGCACCGTTTTTTTTCGCAGGCGCTTGAGGACTTCCGCGCATTGGACGGCAACATCATCGCAGGCTTCCGGCACCATAACGAAACGGGGCTCATCGATATCATCACCTGCGGTGCAACGCACGGCTATATGCCATTGCTGGGCACAGATGAGAGTGTGCGGGCACAGATTCGCACGGCTGTAGACACACACATCCGTCATATTGGCCGGCATCCTCGCGGGATATGGGCTCCGGAGTGCGGCTACCGTCCGGCAGGCTTCTGGAACTACCCGGTCCGGTTCGCAGACGGCACAGCAGCGCCCGGCTTCGATCGCATTGGCGTAGAGCAGGCACTCTCGGAATCGGATATCGAGTTCTTCTTCGTCGATACACATCTGGTCGAAGAGGGACATCGTGTTCCCTCACCCTATGAGTTGCTGCGCGGCGAAGTTCCAACCGACGAGCAAACGGTTGCGATGACGCATGGCGGCCACCGTTCGCTCTACCAGCCTTACTATGTCGATGGCCCGTACGATAAACGCTACGCCACATCCATTTTCCCGCGTGATCCGCGGACTGGCATTCAGGTCTGGTCGGGCGATTCGGGCTATCCGGGCGACGGCGTGTATCTCGACTTCCACAAGAAGCGCTGGCCTGGTGGTCATCGCTACTGGCGTGTGACGGGTGCGAAAGTCGATATGGGCGACAAGCAGCCCTACTATCCGCAAGAGGCAGCAGAACGAGTAAAGTCGCATGCGTCGCACTTCGTCCATCTGGTATACGAAGCGCTGAAGTCTGGATTCAATGATTCGATCCCGCCCGTCCTTTGTGCACCGTTCGATGCGGAGCTCTTTGGCCACTGGTGGTTTGAAGGGCCGCTCTGGCTGGAGGCAATTGCGCGCGTATTGCACAACTACGATACCGGTATTGAGTTGATCAGCTGCAGCGAGTATCTCGATCAGTATCCTCGCGCGGGGTTTATTGCGTTACCCGAGGGCTCGTGGGGAGCCGGCGGACACAATGAGGTCTGGATGAATCCAGACACAAGCTGGACATATACCCATATCTACCCGGCCGAATTATTCACACGCGAAGTCGCTACAGCTGGCAAGTGGCGCGAGTCGGCGCTGGGCAAGCGGATTGCACAGCAGCTATGCCGCGAGCTTCTGTTACTTGAATCGTCGGACTGGCAGTTCCTCATCACGACGGGTGCGGCGCGCGATTACGCGGAAGCTCGGTTTACAACGCATAACGATCAGTTCAACGAAGTGAAGGCCATCTGGGAGGCATTTGAAAGCAACGGTCATCTCACCCAGGCTGAAGACGCTCGTCTGGCCGAGATCGAGCGACGTGATAATGTGTTTCCGCATATCGACCCCGGAATGTGGGTGGCTGGCGCCAGGCAGGCTCGTGATGCGTCGGCACAAGTCAGCCCATTACCAGCGGCCCAACCTGTAGCCTGATTCTCTACTTGAAGCTGTCCGCGAATAGTTTTCTAAAATGGAGCGGTGGGCATCAAGTTGAAACCACCGCTTCTTTATTGGCATCTGCTGTCTCTTGATGCTCCCACGGTGGCCACCCTGTGGACGTGGTTCATCGCCCGCACCAATCATGTCTCGCTACCGGCGAGTTCGCTCGTTGCTATGACTGCGGCGGTGTGGATGCTTTATGCGGCAGACAGGCTCCTTGATACCAGGGGAGAGAGTGCCGATGTACTTGAAGCACGGCATCACTTCCACTATCGCCACAGCACTACATTTCTCGTTGGAATCGGCGGAGCTTCCGTTCTGCTTGCTGCTACCCTTCCGAGCATTCCATCTGAAGCTATTCGGCTTTATCTGGTACTTGGGGGCATGGTCTTTGGCTACTTCGTGATCATCCATGCCTCGCAGAGCGCACATCGACTTCCCAAGGAGATCGCCGTTGGCGTCTGCTTTGCAGCAGCTGTCTTTATTCCTACGGTAGCGCGCGAGCCAGATCTTCGGGCCGTGCTACTGCCACCGGCACTTCTCTTCGCCACATTATGCAGTCTGAATTGCCTGTTCATCTTTGTATGGGAGCATCCAACGGGAGCGGTGCCCCCTCCGCATCCAGTAACAGCCGTAATGTTGACGCGCCTTCCTACGCTCACTGCGATTGCAGGAGGGATAGCCGCATTGCTTGCCATCTTCGACCACAGGGTACCGTGGCCCATTGCAACGGCGACAACGCTTTCGTGCGCTGTGCTGCTCGTGGTTCATTTCAGCCGCTCCCATTATGACAAGCCGACTCTGCGTATCCTAGCCGATCTTGCCTTGCTGACTCCTGCACTACTGGCAGGCTTCTTATGACTGCTCGGCGACCAAACTTCGACACGATTGCGCGACCATACCGCATGCTGGAGTACATCACTCTGGGCCGTGCTCTGGAACGAACGCGTATGGCATTTCTGCCTGAGTTGATGCAGTGCCGCAATGCGCTTGTGCTTGGTGATGGCGACGGCAGATTTTTAGAAAGGCTATTGGCAACGAACGGCGCGATTCGAGCCACCGCGATCGACTCCAGCGCCATGATGCTGCAACTCCTGCATAAGCGATGCGCCGCTTTTGCTGATCGACTGGAGACGTATCAGGTGGACGCTCTCGAATCCCAGCCTACATCGTTTACCCCCTACGATCTCGTCGTCACGCACTTCTTCCTGGACTGCTTCACTCAGTCTGAACTTAAAGAACTTATTGCGCGGACTGCTCCATATCTATCACCGCAGGCGTTGTGGGTGGTCTCCGATTTTCACGTACCAACAGGATGGCTGCGCTTGCCTGCGAGCCTACTTGTGCGTTCCCTGTATCTTGCGTTCCGCCTCTTGACCGGATTGCGAACGACGCAGCTCCCCGATCATAAATCGGCGCTGTCGCAAGCTGGTTTTGAGAGGTTGGCGTGCCGCCCCTCTCTTGCAGGTCTATTAAAAGCTGAGCTTTGGCGAAAAGACTCTACTGATATCTCTCAAAACTTGTAGCTGCGACGACAGCTTCGCTTATAGTTTTGGCATCACAAAGAATGAACTCGGTAAAGGTGCTTATGCCGCGATACTTTCTTGCTATACTCCTGATCCTTTCGCCACTGGCAGGCGTAGCACAGCTCAGCGTTGCCACCAACTCGCCGAATGGTCTTCCTCTTTCGCAACGGGTTGTTGCGTATTCGATCGACGCGCGACTTGACACGAATAAAAAAGCGCTCGACGCGACCGAATCCCTAACGTACCGTAACCTGACTGGACAACCACTCACGACATTTCCCTTTCATCTCTACCTGAACGCGTTCCGTCCTGAGTCGACCTTTACAGCAGAGACTAGGTTTGCTGGCAGCATCCGTGACAATCTGCGTGACAGCGACTATCCGAAGGAAAAGACCGGCGGCATCACGATTTCTCACATCGAAGCCGATGGTTATGGAGACCTGACATCATCACTGCGGTTCACTGCGCCCGATGACGGCAACATGCAGGATCACACCGTCGCCGAGATTACTCTGCCGCGCCCTCTGGCTCCGAACGAGTCTGTTACTTTTCACTTCGCATTTCACGACAAATTTCCGCTCTCGGTCGCGCGCAACGGTTATAAACGCGACTTCATTATGGGTGGGCAATGGTTTCCTAAAGTCGGTGTCTTCTGGCACGGCGCGTGGAACTGCCACCAGTATCACGCGACGACGGAGTTCTTCTCGGACTTCGGCACCTATAATGTCCGCCTGACCGTGCCTCGCAACTATGTCATCGGAGCAAGCGGCGTACCCACGGGGCAACAGGCGAACTCAGATGGCACACGGAGCTATAGCTTCATAGGCGAAGACATTCACGACTTCGCCTTTGCGGCCAGTCCGAACTTCAAGGTCACGGACGCAATTTATCTATCCTCGCTTGGGCCTGTACAGATTCACGTCTTAGCGCTGGCGGCCCATCCGCATATTGCTCAACGCTATCTCGATATCACACGCAACTCGCTGGCTGAGTTTGAGCGGCGATATGGGCCTTACCCTTACAAGATCATCACTGTCGTCGATCCTGAGCCCAGCTCAGAGATGGAAGGGATGGAGTATCCGACACTTGTCACAGGCGATGGTTCCTGGAGTGGCATCTTCAGGCTGACGGAGCTCACCACAAATCATGAATTCGGCCATCAGTACTGGTATGGGATGGTTGCAACGAACGAGTTTGAAGAGGCTTGGCTGGACGAAGGCATCAACAGCTATACCGAGGTCACAACGCTTGCCAGTATCTACGGAGCCAAGACCTCCGTCGTGGGGCAGCCTTATGCCAATCTGGGTGACCGGGCATTGCAACGTATTACGTATCTCCTGGCCCCTGACTACGATCCGGTAACACGTCCTGCTTGGAAGTTCCGCAACAGCACTTCGTATGGCGCAGTCACATACGGCAAGACAGCAACCTTTCTGGAAACGCTGGAAGGCATCATCGGCCGCGACACGATGGATGAGGCAATGCGCACCTACTTCCAGCGCTTCAAATTTACACACCCGACGGCAGAGGATTTTCTGCGTACGATTGAGGAAGTTGCGGTAGCTCGCGGTAAAGCTGTAGCCAACTCAACAAACGTATCGCTCACTACTCCGGAGACGTCGACTCTTCCTGCAGTCAACTCGACGCTGCGGCCATTCTTGAATCAAGCTGTCTACGGAACACAGATGTTGGACTACGCTGTGGATCGCATCTCCTCCGACGAGATCCCTGCGAGCAAAGGCAAGAATGGGAAACCACAATATCAATCCACAGTGATCCTTCGCCGTAAAGGTGACTTCATTCTTCCGGTCACGGCTGAGATTGCCTTTGCCGACGGAACAAAGCTACGCGAGCACTGGGACGGCGTTGATCGCTGGACACAGTTTACTTATATGCGCGAGGCGAAAATCATCTCGGCTGAGATAGACCCGGACCACGTAATACCTCTCGACAGGAATGCGTTCAATAACAGCTTCACCATGCAGTCGAACGGAATCCCGGCACGCAAGCTCGCCACCCTGTGGCTTGAGCTGCATCAACTCGCACAACAATTGCTTGCGTGGATCGTTTAAGCCGTATACAGGAAATATAGGAAGGTACTCGTCGTATGATCGAAAAGCGTAGCATCTTGATCCACGGCCTAGGTATCGCGTTACGGCGTCTACCCGCCTTTCTGTGGACTTATCTATTCAGCCTTGTTCTTGCTTTGTTTTTTTGCCTTCCCTTAAAGGTGCAGCTGTCGAACCTGCTCGATCAGTCGCTGGCTGCGCAGAGACTTTTCTCGGGTTTCGATATTGGCACTGCGGCCTCGGCTGCGTTTCAGATTCATGGAGACTTCGGCAGTCAGGCGGCTGCGTTTGCAAGCCACGGCTCCGTGCCGACCTATCTGTTGATTTACTTTCTACTCACTCCAGGAACGTTGTTCTGCTACCTTACGCGAACCCATGCTCAGCTCAGCACACTGCTTCGCCAGGGATTGCTCCATTTCTGGCGATTTATACGTATTACCGTTCTTACTTTGATTGCTGCGTTTTTCATACTTGGGCCGCTCATGCTTCTACAAAACCGCTGGGCATCGTTTGTCGATAACAGCTTTGTTGGCATGCCCTCTCTGATGCTTAGACTTGGCGGATTATTCATCGTCTTGCTGGTTGCGTCTCTGCTGCGGCTTTACTTTGATCTCGTGGAAGCTTACACAGTGCAGCTTGGGACAGAACATCGATCCGATGGAAGGCCTGACCATCGCATCCGGCGCACACTTGGCCCGGCGTGGCGTTTGCTTCGCCATCACCTGCTTCGTGCATGGTTTGTTTTTTTGTTTCTTGCGCTGCTGGGAGCAGTAGCGGCTTTTTTCGCAGCACGGATAGCGATGCACATGCTCGCTCAACCTCGCGTGTGGCCGATGTTTTTGATGGCGCAACTCGGCATGATAATCATGCTCTTCACTCGTTTCTGGCAGAGAGGAGCAGAAGTTTCATTGGTACAGCAACACCCGATCCTGTATCGAAGCTCGATCCCTATCACTGTCAAAAATCCACCGCCAGCACGTCCTGCTCCTTCACCTGCTGAGCATCCACACGTTGAGATGATCTACAGCATCGATCCACTCACGCCGCTATATCCAGCGCCGCTCTCCCCAGATGATCCGATAGCTCACCCACAGTTAATGGATCTCAAACCGCTGCCAACCTCCGATCCCATTCCTCCTCCTGAACCATCAGTGCCCTCACTCGACGAGCCTGATCCCGGCGTATTTCGTCACGATCCGCAAAAGCCTCAAAGTTAGCGATATAGCAGCTTCGTTAGCCCTGCCGCCAAAGCCGGATGCGACTATAAGCAACGCATGCACTAGAATAAAGTTTGACTTATGAACCTTTTCGTCCTTCGGCACGCATCAGCGGGAGTTCGACGCCCGAACCCCCTGCTCGACATCAAACGCCCACTTGATAAGGACGGCAAACGCCACTGCTTACATCTGGCACATACGCTCAATGCGCTGAAGGTTCAGTTTGATCTGATCGTCTCCAGCCCCCTGAAGCGTAGCATTCAAACTGCCTCGCTGGTTGGAACTGAAACCGGCTACGAGAGCCAGATCCTGATCTCAAAGGCATTGGCACCCGAAGCTACCTACAGTGACTTTCAGAGGATGCTCTCGGAGTGCAGACTCTACGAGAATCTTCTCGTCGTCGGTCACAACCCGAATATCACTCAGTTTCTTGCGACGCTGCTTGTTCCGCCTTTAGCAACACCACTTCCGCGTATCCGATTGCGCAAAGGTTCTTTGGCCAGGTTGTCGTTCGATCGCGCTCCGGCAACACTACTGTGGTTGCTCGACCCCCGCACGGTACGTGCCCTTTACACCACTTCGACAAAGAGCTCGCGCCGGAAGATCTCGCGGAAGTAAGCGGCTTCTTTCTTCACCGACCAGGCTTCCAACTCTGCCCCGCCACGGCCGGGGACTAATTCCAGCAAGACCCTCTTCGGATACACGTGCGTGCGCAGACGCACAACAGCGCTGGCGCGATCCTGGTTCAACGCGACGGCAAGGCGCAGCAACACAATCGCCCGCACAAGGTTTGTGTGCTCCTCCACGGGGATCGTCCTCAGCACCCGATCCATCGGATCGGGACGGGTCTTGCCCAGGTAACGTGCCAATGCGCTCACAATAGCTCTCTGCTCCGGGGAGAAGCCAAAGATTTCGGAGTTCGCAATGATGTACTGCGCATGGCGATGGTGTCCCTGGTGATTCATAAACTTGCCGACATCCTGCATCATCGCCGCCGATTCAAGCCAAAGCTTGTATTCCTCCGGAAGCTCATGAACACGCGCGAGCGCATCGAATAACTCAACGACGTGCTGCCGAATGGGCTCGACGCGTCGCAGTTCAATACTGTAACGATTGCATACTTCAAGAACACCCGCCCAGCGTTCGCTCTCGATCTTCTGATGCACCGAGCCGCGCAGGTCCACATCGCCGAGCATCTGTGCCAGAATGCCATCGCGCAGACCAAGTGCCGAGTAACGGAATGATTTCAGCCCGAAGCGTTCCATCAGGCTGGCATACACAAACGCGCCGCCAACGATGATCTCCGACCGGCGCGGACCGATACCCGGCACGGCGGCTCGCTGTTCGTCGCGCATCTTCGCCAGCTTGTCAGCCAGAGCACGCACCTCGGCTACTTCGGCAGTCATCGAACCAACATGCTCTAACCGCTTCTTCTGCAGAGTCTTCTTCCCCGCCGAACTCTTCTTGCGAACATGCCCGGCCGCTTCGGCCAACGCGGCTGCGGTACCCGAGGTTGCAATCACCAGAGCAGAACGAGGCATGCCGATGCGACGTTCCGCCTTCTTCAATTCGCGGTCGATAAACTGCTTCAACCTGGCAACGTCTTCCTTCTGTGGAGGGTCCGCCTGCAAAAATTCCTGCTGCAAACGCACAGCCCCAAGCGGAAGGCTGGCCATAGCTTTGATTCTCCCGCCATCAGAGAGCGTGATCTCGCAGCTTCCACCACCGAGATCGATCAGCACACAGCGGCCTCGAGCACCAATTTCATGTGTGATGACGCCCAGATGAATCAGCCGGCCCTCCTCCAACCCGGAGATAACTTCGACATTCCAGCCAGTTGCTGAAAGCACCCACTCCGTAAACGCCTGCGCGTTGCGCGCGTCGCGCATCGCGCTGGTCGCCACCACGCGAACCTTGTCGGCGACGTGCATTTGCACTGCTTTATGAAAGCGCTTCAATGCGCGAATCGTCGCGGCCATGGCTTCGGGTGAGATGACCCCGGTTTGAAAGACGCTCTCACCCAACCGCGTTACCTCGCGGTCCTCATGCAACGTCTTCAGCCGATGCGCGTGAGCAGTCGCTATCTTCAGCCGGCAGGAGTTCGATCCGATATCAATCGCCGCAAACGTCGGCATCGCGTTCGTCATCACCTCAACGGAAATTATCTATCACAAGCAAGATACATCCACGCCGTAACTTTCTGATGTTCTAACCCGCTGGATGTAGAATTCTCAGCGATTCCTCTTCATATCAGCGCCGATAATCGCCTTTCCCCATTTATCCTCTTTTAAAGAGCAATTTTCCTGATAATGACCAGCCCAACCCTAAGCGCGTTTCCCACAGCATCCATATCCCAGCCTCTATCTATCCGGAATGGACCGCGGCGCTCCACGGCCTTGTTCACCCTCGTCGGACTCTGGTTGGCGATCTACTTCGCTGCTCTCTTTGCGCCCCCGCTGCTCGACGATGCTGACGCATCACATGCCAATGCTGCTCGTCATATGGCTCTCTCCGGCGACATGGTGACGCTGACAGTTAACGGCATCCGTTACCTAGAGAAAGCCCCGCTGCCCTACTGGCTCGACGCGCTCAGCTTCCGTGTCTTCGGGTTCAACACCTTTGCGGCGCACCTTCCTGAGGCTATCGGCGTCCTGCTGCTGGCTTTGCTCGGATACCACTGGGCAACACGTGCATGGAGCAGCCGCGCAGGCTTCTACGCTGGCATCAGCATATTGACGGCGACCGGAGTCTTTCTCTTCACACGCATTTATATCCCCGAAGTTCTGTTATCACTCTTTTTGTCGACAGCACTTTACTGTCTGCTGCAGGCCTCTGAATCATCGAAAGGCTCCTACGCGTACGTCATGTGGACAGCGTTGGCGCTCGCAGTACTTACCAAGGGCCTCGTCGCATTGGTCTTCTTCTTTGGAGCGGCCGTTATTTACCTTGCTCTCACGGGCGAATATAAGAACTGGCGTGCGCTGAAGCCCTTTTCCGGGCTGCTCCTCTTTTTCGCGATAGCCGCCCCCTGGCACATTCTGGCCGGGCTTCGAAATACCGGCGGCATGAACGGCCACGGTTTCTTCTGGTTCTACTTCATTAACGAGCATTTCCTGCGCTTCCTCGGCAAGCGTTATCCCAAGGACTACAACAAGCTCCCCGGCTATCTCTTCTGGAGCCTGCATCTTGTCTGGTTATTTCCGTGGAGCCTGTTCTTTCCCATTGCCATTCTCCAGGGTTGGCGTCAACGACAAACGTTTAGGGCCTATAGTAATTTCGCTTCCCGTACGGCTTTACTATTTCTTGTCTTTGCCGTACTTGTCCTTGTCTTCTTTTCCATTTCCACCAATCAGGAGTACTACACCTTCCCCGTTTATTTGCCGCTGCTGGCACTGATTGCAGCGGCACTGGTGCGTGCTGAAAGTACATACAACGAAGACCAGCGCTCGCGACACTGGATCGGCTATGCCCACGCCACTTACACCGCCATCGGCATAGCCGCAGCAATCGCACTCGCCTATGGCCTGTGGAGCAGCCGCAACCTTCCTTTCGTTCCTGATATTGGCGAAATGCTCGCACATCGCGGCGTTGGCGACTATACGCTCTCAATGTCACATTTCTTCGACCTTACGGGCCCCAGCTTCGCTGCTCTACGGCTTCCCGCCGCACTCGCCATGCTTGCCCTGGCTGTTGGACCTGTAATCGCATGGCGACTACGTAGCAAACGTCAACATCTCGCTTCTACAACTACCATTGCACTCACCAGCGGTGTATTCCTCATTGCGGCGCATATCGCTCTCATCCGCTTTGCCCCTATGCTCTCCTCCGCAAATCTTGCGGGAACGATTCGACAGATGGAGCAGAATCGCTCTATCGCTCCGGACACACAGATACTTCTCTACGGAGACCAGTCCTACGGCTCTTCCATCGCCTTCTATCTTGGCCGAATCGTCTATCTCGTCGATGGGCGCTCCTCTTCTATGCTTTTCGGCTCCACCTTTCAGGATGCCCCACGCATCTTCCTCACTCAGGACGATTTATTGCACATTTGGGGAACAGGCGAACGCAAAATCCTCTTCGTTCCACTTGAAAAGCGAGATGACGTCGACAAACTGCTCGGCAGCCATAAAATTCTCATCAAGGAAACGTCGGGTAAGGCTCTCTTCACCGATCGTCCTCTCGATCATTAGTCATACTCTTTGCTTTTCAACATCCGCTTGCGGCGTACTGATCTTCATTCGATACTCTTGCCCGGCATAACGTAGTCATCCAGTGAACCTGACCGATACCCAGTTCGTAGCAATCCAACCCAGCACTGCCGCCGAGGCAGCGCAAGAGCGTGTGAGCTCTGCGGTAGATATCTCCATCAAGCAAACATGGAACCTTCGCTCCATAGCCGTCATCGTCGCTGCGTGGCTGCTCTTGCAGATTGGAGGGCTCTTCACTCCCGGGCTGCTCGATGATGTGGATTCCATCTACACTGAAATCGCGCGTGAGATGCTGGTGCGTCATGACTACATTACTCCATACATCAATGGCGTCCGCTTCTTTGATAAGCCGCCGCTGATGTACTGGTTGTCGGCCGCCAGTATGCGTGTCTTCGGAGCGTATGACTGGGCAGCGCGACTGCCACTGGCGTTGGGGATGCTGGCGCTATTGCTGGCTATCTATGCACTCGGTAGCCGTCTCTTTCGCGACATCTCGCCCGCTTCCACTCCTGACAGAGGCGGCTTTTATGCGGCGCTCGCCATGGCGACCTGCGTAGGACCGTATCTCTATACGCGTTTTTATATTCCGGATATTGTTCTTACGCTGTGGATGACGGTAGGCGTTCACCTCTTTCTGATCGCACTGGATCGCATCCGCAAAAATCGTTCGGCGCTTTTGCCTGCACTGGGTTTTGCAGCTGTCATGGCACTCAATGTCCTTACCAAAGGGTTAATCGGCCTGGTCTTTCCCATTGGCTTTGTGATTGGATACCTGGCGCTCACGCGCCAGATACGACTTCTTTCGCAGCTTCACCTGCTCGCGAGCACTACAGTCTTTCTTGCGATCGCCGCACCGTGGCATATCCTTGCGGCACTGCGAACCCCCGCCATTCCTCTTCCCCCCGGGCTTGGGCTTCCAGCTAGAGGCGGGTGGGCCTGGTTCTATCTCTACAACGAGCACATCGCCCGCTTCCTCGGCAAACGTATTCCGCATGACTATGGACAAGTTCCCATCCCGCTCTTCTGGCTACTGAGTGCACTATGGGTGATGCCGTGGGCAGCTTTCCTTGTGCCCGCGATTGTCACGCACATCCGCGACCTGCGCCAGCGCACTGCAGTAACAGCACGCCGCTGTGAGGCCGCGCTTTCGCTGCTTCTCTGGGCGGGGCTCGTGCTTGGATTTTTCACCCTCTCCAGCCGCCAGGAGTACTACAACCTCCCCGCCATCCCCGCACTTGCGCTCATGGCAGGAGGGCTTCTTGCACGCGCCGATGCCGGGCTACCCTCCGCGCGAGATAGTGCTTTGCGATGGTCGCGCTGGTGTTTAGTGCCGCTCAGTACATTGATTGCGGTCGTCTGCGGATACTTCGCGATCACCGCACCGAAACCCGCGCCAGGCACCGATATCGCGTCGCTACTTGCAGCGAATCCCGAGTTCTACAATCTCTCCCTTGGTCACATCTTTGATCTCACAGGCGCTGCCATGGGACTCTTCCGCGGCCCACTTGTAATTGTCGCCCTCGCAATGCTCGTCGTCGGCCCGGTCAGCTACATTCTCCGCCACCGCGGACAGCTCTGCGCCGCGAACCTTACCCTCGGCGTAGCGATGACCTTTGCGCTGCTCGGAGCGCATGAAGGCCTTACGCGCTTCTACCCCATCATCGGCTCAAAAGAACTTGCCGTTGCCATCAATCACGCCGGCCTGCAACCCGCGGACCAGATCATCCTTGACGGTGAATTAACCTCCGGTTCGTCGCTTGCCTTCTACACCCGGCATCAACTTCATCTCATCAACGGCAACGTCAATGGACTCTGGTACGGAAGCCTCTGGCCTGACTCTCCACGCATCTTCGAGAGCGAAGACTCGCTACGCCAGCTATGGGCAGGACCGCGCCGCGTCTTCCTCTTTACTTATAACCCAGCGGTACGCCAGCATGATCTGGATCCTTACGGTGCCTCCCACATCCTTGCTTCATCAGGAGGCAAGACGATTCTCAGCAACCACTAGTAGCTCAGCTGATCGCCTTATACTTGCCATCCGTATCAATCGAATACTTGCCCCCGTGGTAATAAACCTGTCCAGGCAGGTAGCTGGAGAGCCAGAGCACTCCTCCCAGAAAATCGCGCAACGGATAGATAAAGGTCTGCCATATCCACTTCGGCTCGCCCAATGCACGCAGCATCACACCAGCCTGAAGCCAGCGGTTCGCGCACGTCGCCAGCAGCCACAACAACCCTAACTCGGGCCTGTCAGCGAACACGCCCCACAGCAATCCCAGTAAACCAAACGGGACGGAAAACGTCAGCCCTGTCCCCAGATGGCCCCACGGACGCGATCGCCGCGTGCTCTGCATCCAGCGCAACTGATTCTTGAACGAGACGACGAATGGCGTCTTAGGCACCACCAGCCTGATGATCGATGCGGACATGATTACGTTCTGCCCCTGCTCTGCCAGCCGGTGCCCTAAAACATAATCCTCTGCGTAATACTGGCCCAGATCGTTGTAGCCTCCCGCATCGGCAAATGATTTTTTACGTTGAGCTGCCAGCACACCCAGAGAGAATTTTGTGCCTCCCTCCACCATGTCAGCCACCAGCACCCCCGAGCTCATTTCGACGCTCTTGCCCACTGCATCGAGCTGCGTTGTCAGGTCAGACACATCCGAAGTTCCCAGGTAGAGACATGACGATAATGCCAGCTTCGGATCCGCCAGAGGCTGCACTACTCTCCTTAGAAGGCTGTGATCGATTCGCGCATCAGCATCGCTCGTCACAACATGCTCATAACGCGCCGCTTCCGCCATCACGCCAAGCGAATACATCTTCGCGTTAGGATACTGCGGCTCACCGCAGGTGAGATATCGCGCCTGCACCTGTGGGTAGCGAGCTCCAATCGTTTGGGCGAGCTGCAGCCCCTTGTCTGACTCATATCGCGCGCAAAACAGCAGTTCAAACTCCGGCTGATATGCGCGATAGTCCTGCTCGAAGAAGGTCCTAAGATTCTCTTCCAGTCCCGGCTCGAGTCCGTGCAACGGCTTCAGCACACTTAGCGGAGGCAGAAAATCCCCCGGCTTGTCATCGCGACGACGGCGCAAGCCAAACCGTATCGCCGCAACTACGACCATCAACACATAAATTGTGGAGGTTACCGTGCCGATCACGGCACACCAAAACAGAATCTGCAGCAACAAGCTCATCGTACCTTCAGCCAGCCAGGATCAAATCATGCTCAAATCAGGCCGAAGACCAGTCTACCGCGCTGAAATGGCTCAATGGCTCAGAAACTTCAGCCCAATGATTCCAGCAATAATCAGCCCTACGCAGGCCAGCCGAGCGAATGCAGCCGACTCCCCAAACAGCACAATTCCAAGAATCACCGTGCCCACGGCGCCAATGCCTGTCCACACTGCGTACGCCGTCCCCAAAGGAAGATACCGTGCCGCCACCCCAAGCAGACCCATGCTGATGACGATCATCACGCCCGTGGCAATCGACCAGCCCAGCCTTGTAAATCCCTGGGTGTACTTCAACCCCACAGCCCAGCCAGTCTCAAAGATACCTGCGACCAGCAGAATCGCCCACGCATACTCTTTCAACGCTTCTTCGTCCCCTTCACAGAAACTACCATCGGCCGACGCATCGGAACCAGCCCTGTCCCCGACGACTGCTGCTGCTGCATCCGCGACAGCATCTCAGTCCGCACATAGTCGACAAAGCCCTGCATCTGACGGTTCATCTCTTCCATGCGCTCACGCATCTGCAGAATCACGCCGATACCTGCAATATTCACACCCAGGTCGCGCGCCAGATTCAGAATAAACTCCAGCCGCTCAAGATCTTCATCGGTATACAGACGCGTATTGCCTTCGCTCCGCGAAGGACGCAACAGCCCTTCACGCTCGTAAAGACGCAGCGTCTGCGGATGAATCTGATACATCTCGGCCACCGCCGAGATCATGTACGCCCCTTTACTCTTGCGCTTTGTCGCCATGCTGCGAGAACCTCGTCCAGACTCCTCCTCAAAGTCTAGCGCGACAGCATCCAACATGCGAACCTACTGTGCCGAATGGCGTTCAGAAAGCTGTGCTGTATCTGTCATCGGCGGCTTCGGCCCTTGAGCAACGATGCGATAGGCAGCATACTCAATCGTCAATTTCGCTTCGCCGCCGATACGTACATGGCTCACCGCGACGCTGCGTTCCGGCAACCAGAACCGACCATGTTTGCCATACCGCCAGTCAAAACTCGCGCGATTGATCCACCATGACGGATTCTTCGCCGGCTCGCCCTGCACTCGCACAACCGCATAATCATCCTCGTTTACCCAGATACGGCCGCGATATGTCAGCTTGTTGTCCACCTTTGGAGAGACTCGCAAGATCCACGCCGGCACACCGTCTACCGTCTCCTGCCCAAGCAGCTCGAAGCTGTAGTTCTCCGGCGAAAGCATCGTTTGCACGCGATTTCCCCGCTCCGAAGCTTCTTGCTCCGTCTCGACCATCTTGCGCAGCACACGCTCGCAAATCAGCTTCGAGCCTGTCTCAGAGACTACGGTCAGATGCTTTTCACCCTGAGCCCCATACTCCACATGCACGGCAATCTCGCCATGATGCTCGCCGCCCGTGCCGTGATATTCCACGCGGTAGGCTCGTTCGCCCGTATAGCTATCGAGTTCCCGCTGCCTCTCCGCATTTCTAACCTGAAGTTCATGGACAATCGCATCTGCTGAAGGTCCATCCTGCGCCCACACCGCGTGTGTACCCATCAGACACACGCCCGCTAAAACCAGCCCACCCGCTAGCTGCTGCATGGAACCACCTCCATACCTCAAGGTGATTCCAGCACAGCTGCACCGGTATTTGTGCAAACGTCCGATGTCTGGGAGGCAATTTAACGATGAATAAGACCGTTGCTCAGGCCTTCGCGAAAAGCTCCTCACGCGGGTCTTCGGGGTTCAGTTTGGCCAGTTCGCGCAGAATCTCTTTCGAGCGCTCATCCTGAACCTTGGGCACCACGATCTTCACTTCGACGATCTGGTCGCCGCGCTTGCCTTCATGCACCGCCGACGCCACACCCTTCTCGCGAAGCCGCAGCTTCTGCCCCGTCTGCGTTCCCGGCGGAATCTTCAATTGCGTCCGCGGACCGCCGTCATGCGTATCGATCGTCGGGACGTCGATCTTTGCGCCCAGCGCCGCCTCCGACACCGTCACCGGCACTGTCACATAGATATCGTCTCCGGTTCGCGTAAATACCGGATTCGTTCCCACCTTGATAATCAGATACAGATCACCCGCAGGGCCGCCGTTCGTTCCTGCATTACCCTTCCCTGCCAAACGGATTCTCTGTCCGTCACGTGTGCCCGGCTTAATGCGAAACTCCAGCGGCTCCGTCTTTGTGACGACACCGTCACCGTGGCATGTAGGACAGGTATTTTGCACCTTGCCTGAGCCACCGCATCGCGGACACTGAATGTTGAACTTCATCCGCCCACCCATTTGCGTCACCTGGCCCGATCCGTGGCACTCCGGGCACTCCACACTCCCACCCGTCGTCGCCTTGCCCTTGCACGTCGGACAGATCTCCTGCCGCTGAATCTCCAACCGCGTCACGCCACCTTCGATCGCCGTCCAGAAGTCCACATGAATCTGGTACTCGAGATCTGTACCTGGCTGCGGCCCGCGCGATGCCTTATTTCGCCCGCCAGTAAACATCTGGCTGAAGATGTCGCGGAAGCCGCCACCACCCGCTTGCTCCTGTTGTCTTCCCTCACCAGTAAAATCTGAGAAGTCAAAGCCGCTGAAGTCGAACGGAACCTCCTGCGCCCCGCCTCGACCGGCCTGCGTCCCACCAAAGCCGCCATAACCGCCACGGGCCGCAGCCTCAGCCGCCGCGGGATCGATGTTGTCCGAATAGAAGCCCAGCTGGTCGTAGATCTTTCGCTTCTTCTCGTCGCTCAGCACATCGTTCGCTTCGGAGATCTCTTTGAACTTCTCCTCGGCTTTCTTGTCGCCCGGATTTACATCGGGGTGATACTTCCGTGCCTGCTTGCGGAACGCCTTGCGGATGTCATCCGCCGTCGCCGTTTTCTTGACCCCAAGCACTCCGTAGTAGTCTTTATTCTTCGTCGTCGCCATAATCTCTATTCTTCTCGAACTTCACTGGCCCTCTTCCTATTCTGCAACCAGCTCAGCTTGTCCGCACCTTCAAAATTCTCGTATCACTCTGCCTGGCACGTAGGACACCAAAACAAGTTCCTGCCCGCCATCTCCTGCTTCTTCACCACGGTTCCGCAGATAAAACACGGTAACCCATTACGCCGGTAAACATAATGGGCCTCTTCCTTCAATGCCTGCCCAGTCTTATGCGGACGGTCGACAGGTTTTGTCGTAATAATCCTGCGATCCACCATCGCCTCCGGCATCAATACAGTCGCATCTTTCCATATCGACCGCAGGGTCTTTTCATCTACATCTTTGCCCGGTTTAAACGGACTGAGCCTCGCGCGATACAACAGTTCAGCGCGGAAGATATTGCCCACACCAGCAAACATCGCCTGGTCCATCAGTAGCTCGGCGATTGGCTTGCGACTCTTCGCCACCTTAGGCAGCATCTTCTCCGGCCCATCACCATTCAACGGATCGGGACCAAGCTTCTTCACCAGCCCATCCCACTTTTCCTGCGTATATAACGAGCAGTCCATCGGCCCGCGAAGCTCTACCCAGGCAATCTGTTCCGGATCAAGATGCCCTGTACCGTCATCCTCCGAGTACCATGCATGACGTTTGCTCTCGCCTGGAATCGCCGGCTTCCTGATCTTCGTCGCATTCCACATCCGCAGACGCAACGCGCCCTTCACCTCCGGCAGCGGCCCAGAGCCTTCGGTAAAGTCTCCCTGAAGCCCCAGATGCACATGCAGAATCCTGTCCTTGCCGAAGTCATACCCCAGGTGCTTACCAACGGCCATCACGCGCTCCAGCTTGCGTCCGTCGATCACATCGGCATCGGTAAACCGGCCCTGCGGACCATCCACGCGGACCGGCTTGCCTGCAAATGCTGCCTCGTGCCGCGCAGCCCAGCGATGAATCTCATTTCCCTCCGGCATCGTTCCACGCCTCCAGACAAACGATGGGCGACGGTACTGGCCTTAGCCAGAAAACTACCGTCGCCTGAAATTTTCACTGCTTCTATTCTAGAAAAACGACTCACAAAAACTGTGTTCTCAAACCAGAGAAAATCGTTCAGTTCCAGATCTGTTTCGCCTCGATCGCTTCAATCGAAAACATCTGGTCGGGCTCCATCTGCTGCATCTTCCGTACAAACTGCTCCGCTTCCTCCCGCGTATCAAACATCATGCGGTTATAGAGCCGGCCTGCACGAACCTGATCGCATCTCCACATCGTCTCGGTCATCGCCTTGCCTCCTGTGTATCGATTGAGCTCCAGGTTCTCTAACCACAACTGATCGGAGAGTTCTTCTTCACTCCTTCTGCTATTCACGTTCAACACCTTTCCTGAGAGTAAGTCGCACAATACTACACGCCATACAATCCATCGGGCCTAATAAAGCGAGAGGGGCACCCGCTTACGAACGCCCCTCTACACCTCTTTCATCTTTGCCTTGCTGGCAGGTGCAGACGCCTTACTTTTTATCGTCTACATCCACGTATTCGGCATCAATAACACCTTCGTCCTTCTTTGGCTCTTCGGCTGTTGCCTGGGCAGCCTGCTCCGGCTGTCCCGTTGAAGCATTGGCCTTGTACATCGCCTCTGCAAGCTTATGGCTCGCAGATGTTAGACGATCCTTTGCCGAATTCAGCTCACTTGCGCTCGGCGATCCGCTCAACGTCTTCTTCGCTTCTTCCAAGGCCGACTCAACGTCGCCCTTGTCCGAACCGGAGACCTTGTCACCCGACTCACGCAGCATCTTCTCGACGTTGTACACCAGGGAGTCCAGTCCATTGCGAGCCTCAATCCTCTCGCGCTGTTCCTTATCCTCGGCGGCGTGCGACTCGGCTTCCTTGGCCATGCGCTCAACCTCTTCCGAGCTCAGCCCCGAAGAACTCGTAATCGTGATCTTCTGGTCTTTGCCCGTCGCGTTGTCCTTCGCCGTCACGTTCAGAATACCGTTCGCGTCGATGTCGAAGGTCACCTCGATCTGGGGCACGCCACGCGGAGCCGGAGGAATTCCGCTCAGCTTGAATTTGCCCAGAGTCCTGTTCTGCGCCGCCATCGGACGCTCGCCCTGCAGCACGTGGACTTCAACCTCAGTCTGGTTGTCAGCCGCCGTCGAAAACGTCTCCGTCTTCTTCGTCGGAATCGTCGTGTTGCGCTGGATCATTGGCGTCGCTACTCCACCCATCGTCTCGATGGAGAGAGTCAGCGGAGTCACGTCAAGCAGCAGCAGATCCTTCACATCGCCAGCCAGAACGCCAGCCTGAACCGCAGCGCCGATCGCAACGACCTCATCCGGGTTCACACCCTTGTGCGGCTCTTTGCCGAAGAGCTTCTTGACGAGTTCCTGGATTGCAGGCATGCGGGTCTGTCCGCCGACCAGCACAACCTCGTCAATCTTGCTGGCGTCAACGCCCGCATCCTTCATCGCCTGCTTGCAGGGTCCAACTGACTTCTCCAGAAGGTCGGCCACCAGCTGCTCGAGCTTCGCACGTGTCAGCTTGCGCACCAGATGCTTCGGCCCACTCGCATCGGCAGTAATGAAGGGAAGATTGATCTCCGTCTCCTGCGCCGTTGAAAGCTCGATCTTGGCGCGCTCTGCCGCGTCCTTCAGACGCTGCAGAGCCATCTCGTTGCCCTTGGAACGCAGGTCGAGACCCGTCTCATCCTTGAACTCCTTGATCAGCCAGTCGACGATGCGCTCGTCCAGATTGTCGCCGCCCAGGTGCGTATCACCGTTGGTCGACTTCACCTCAATCACGCCCTCGCCAACCTCAAGAATTGAGATATCGAACGTACCGCCGCCGAAGTCATACACGGCAATCGTCTCGTCCTTCTTCTTGTCGAGGCCATAAGCCAATGCAGCCGCCGTCGGCTCGTTTACGATACGCTTTACCTCGAGACCGGCAATCTTGCCCGCATCCTTGGTCGCCTGACGCTGCGCGTCGTTGAAGTACGCCGGAACCGTAATGACAGCCTCGGTCACGCTCGTGCCGAGATAGTCCTCAGCAGCCTTCTTGAGCTTCTGAAGGATCATCGCCGAGACCTCCGGCGCGGTGTACTCCTTACCCTGTGCTACGACGGCAATATGATCGCCCTGCTTCACAACCTTGTAGGGCACCATCTTCATCTCATCGCTCACCTCGTCATAGCGGCGCCCCATAAAGCGCTTGATCGAGTAAATCGTGTTCTCCGGGTTCGTGATCGCCTGACGCTTGGCCACCTGGCCCACCAGACGCTCACCACTTTTGGTAAACGCGACGATAGAAGGGGTAGTGCGTCCGCCTTCCTCATTCGGAATAACCTTCGGTTCGCCGCCTTCCATAACGGCGACGCACGAATTGGTCGTTCCGAGGTCAATTCCAATAATTTTTCCCATCACTTCTCTCCTCATAAACAGACAACGGCCCTGGTGCGGTCTGAGATCGCTTGACTCACCTTTGCATCATCACACCTTGAGTCACTTACTGTCAATCTATCTGATGTTAAATAATGCAATATGGATGCACAGATTTGACAAATTCCCCCAACTCAATTCCTTAGCCAAACCATTCGTCACCTCCTGCCACCATTTGGTCATTGCTCCAAAGAACCATCAAAGTTAACCTTCATCCATTGAAAGGCTCTGAAGTCCTGTAATTTGAACAAATTCTGCCTGCGGAGAAACACCCATGCGTCCCCGTAAAGCTTCTGACCCTCGCCGTACCACCCGCCGTCTTCTCAAAGTAGCCACCCTCGGAATAGCTGGACTGGTAGCCGGTCTACTCTCCGGTTGCTCTTCTAATGCCGCTGCCCGCTTCTCTACCTGGCGCTCAGGCGACACCCTTACGGCCACCCGTCGCTTTGAGAACCTCGATTATCGCCGGACCCCTGAGATCCGCCACGCTCCCAGCCTCCATCGGAACCAGCCGTTCTCTCCCGTACATTCCAGCGCCACAGCCTATGCCCTTGCCGGAGAGATCGACGCCATGGGCCACCATTACGAGTCCCGCAGCTACGGTCAATAGGACGGCCAGCCTACTCACAGGTCTGACACGATTTTCCCGAATGATGTCCTCCACTCTTGGCGCGCCAACTTCGGCGCGCTTTTTTTGCCGTTTATCGCTCATCTCCGCGATAACATGCTGCCCTGTCGCTACGACTTACTGCGATCGACATCCAATTAGGTGTAGTTTCTATAAACGCTCTCTTCTCCGGAAGACAAAGGCAGGTTCATGTCCAGTACCGCAGCCGTACCAGCGGACCGCTCCGCCGAAGTCACTCACGGGGTCAATCCCTGGCTCATCGCCGCGTCCGTCATGCTGGCCACCTTTATGGAGGTGCTCGACACCGCCATCGCGTCCGTCGCGCTCCCCTATATTGCCGGCTCCCTTTCGGCCTCCAATGATGAGGCCACCTGGGTCCTGACCAGCTACCTGGTCGCGAATGCCATCGTCCTGCCCGCCAGCAACTGGTTCTCTCTGCGCTTCGGGCGCAAGAACTTCCTGATCATCTGCGTCATCATCTTCACCGTCGCCAGCTTCGCCTGCGGAGCAGCCCCCACGCTGCCCATTATGCTGCTGGCCCGCATTGTCCAGGGAGCAGGCGGCGGCGCGCTCCAGCCACTTTCCCAGGCCATCCTCTTTGAATCTTTCCCACCATCCAAGCGCGGAGCCGCAGCAGCTGTCTTCGCCTTCGGTGTCGTCGTCGCTCCCGTCCTCGGCCCAACACTCGGCGGCTGGCTTACCGACACCTATTCCTGGCGCTACGCCTTCTACATCAACATCCCCGTCGGCATTCTTGCCGTTATCATGATCTCCCGCTTCGTCCACGACCCGCCGTACATCAAGAACGCCAAAGTCCCGGCCTTCGACAACCTGGGCTTCGGCGCTCTCGTTGTCTGGACAGGCCTGCTGCAGGTCATCCTCGACAAGGGGCAAGAGGACGATTGGTTCGGAGCTAGCTGGATTTGCATCGCCTTCCCCATCATGATCGCGGCCTTCCTTTGGTGGTGCTGGACCTCCTGGCATCGAAAGAACCCGCTGGTCAATCTGAAGGTCCTCAAAAACCGAAACTTCGCCATCGGCTGCCTGCTGATATTCCTCTTCGGCATCGCCATCTACTCCACCGTGACCGTGCTGCCGCTCTTCTATCAGGAGCTGCTTGGCTACACCGCCTTCACCGCAGGGGTCGTCGTCGCCCCGCGTGGGCTGGGAGCCATTTGCGGCATGCCTGTTATCGGGTACCTTTCCAATAAGGTCGACCCACGGTACCTGCTTACCTTCGGCTTCGTCGTCTTCGGACTGACGACCTTCTACTTCGGACAGATCACGCTCGACATCTCACCAACCACTCTGCTCGTTCCGATCCTCATCACCGGCTTCGGGCTCAGCTTCGTCTTCGTGCCCATTACCACTGCGGCTTATGGGACTCTGCCAAACGAACAGCTCGGCAACGCCAGCGGACTCTTCAACCTGATGCGCAACGTAGGCGGCAGCATCGGCATCTCGGTCGCGCAGACTCTGCTTACCCGCCGCACCGCCGCGCACCAGAATTACATCACTAACTCCGTCCCCATCACGGGCCAGCAGTTCCAGAACGCCGTCCGTAACACCACCGGAGCACTCACGAACTATTTCGGCCCGGCGAATGCAGCAGGGCCTGCCAATGCGACGCTCTATGGTGAGCTGCAGCGGCAGGCTGCAAGCTGGGCCTTCGTCGACGTCTTCCGCTGGCTATCTCTGCTCAGCTTCTCCTGCGTTCTCGCTGTGTGGATGCTCAAGAAGGTAAAACCCGGTAAAGGTCCCGCCAACGTGCACTAAGGTGTATAGACAACACCGTCACTTGCGCTTTTTCGCCCCGGTAGCTTCCGATTTCTCCAAGCACAGGCATTGCAAGCGGTGCCATACTTTCCCCCATGAAGCCCTCCGATTTTCGCCGCATTGCTCTCTCCCTTGACGGCACCGAAGAATCCTCCCATATGGGAGCGGCTGACTTCCGCGTCGGCGGTCACATCTTCGCCACCCTCGCTTCTGAGAAACAAGGCTACGGCAACCTTATGCTCAGCCCGGAGCTGCAGCAGGCTTTCATTACAGACCAGCCTGATATCTTTCTCCCCATCGCTGGAGGCTGGGGCCGCATGGGCATGACGCACATCCGACTGACTCTCGCAACAGAAGACATCCTCACCGGAGCCCTACGCGCCGCCTATAACCTCCGTCTCGAGAAAAACCAGCGCACAGCAAAAAGCCGTAAATCGTCGCGAAAATCCTCCTCCCGGCCCTGATCTTCCGTCACAAATTGACGGAAATTTACCTCCAGCCGCAACACACTCCATGACTCAAGCGAGTAGGATGAGGGCCGTTCGCTCATTCCACCTAAAGGAACTGAATATGTCACAACCCTTCGTTCACCTTGAACTCAACACTCCCGATCTAGCAAAAGCAAAGGCATTCTACTCCGGCCTCTTTGGCTGGACCTTCGATGACCAGAACATGGGCCCTGCAGGCACATACTCCATGTTCAAGGCCGGGGAGGGCCCCGGCGGAGGTATATTTTCCATGCCCGGCACTCCCACGGAAAAAGCATGGGTACCTTACGTCGGCGTCGAAGATCTGAAGGCCGCTACAGACAAGGGTGCGTCGCTTGGCGCAACCGTTGTGATGCGCGAGCAGGTCGTTCCCGGCCATGGCATCTTCTCAATCCTCGTCGATCCGACGGGAGCACCAATCGCCTTGTGGCAGGCAACGGGCAGCAAGTAGTTCTATGTGTATGGAATCACCCGGGCGCTCCTATAACGGAGCGCCCTTTATTGCGGAGTCGTTGGAGCCGACCCAGAAGACGACGAAGGAGTCGTTGACCCAGGATTCGCATTCAATCCAGGACTGGCACTCGGCGCTGTCCCTAAGCCGAAACTGTTCGTGCTGCTCGAAGCGGCTCCTCCCAACAAGGCTGCCTTGGCCTTGAGCTGCTCGATCCGCGGATCATACAGAAATTCCCATGTCTGGTAAGTCGTCTGCTCATTGACAATCGAAATCGAATCGCCCGTCTTCGAGCTACCGACACCGACGATCGGTGCGCCCCCAATAGAACTCAGTTGGCTGCTTCCGCTATTTGCCCCCGTAGATGATCCCAAACCTGAACCTGGGCCGGAATTGGGGCTGCCGGAGTTGTTAGAAGAGCTCGAAAAAGGCGAGGAGCCCAAGCTAAAACTGGAGCCAGTTGGCCCTGTGCCTCCGCCCGTACCGCTAGAGCCTGAGCTGGTTGGGCTGCTGCCGTTAACCGTCGCGCTTCCGCCTTGTCCCGGCGAAACCATTGAAGCCGCTGATCCCAACCCGCCTGCACCTCCCGGCAACCCCGAAAGCGGCTGGCCGAAGAATCCTTTTACCGTCGTCTTCGCTTCGCCCTGATGGATCAGCCGCCAGTTCGGCTTGCCCGTCATGGGATCAACATACTTCTGGCGCAGGAAGCGGATGTTGTTCGACTTCTCCAGCTGCTCCATGTTGCCCGGATAGTGCCCGAACTTGCGATAGTAGAGCTGAATCGCGCGGACATACTCATTGGCACGATGAATCGATTCGACTTCCTGGTCACGCCGCAGTGCGCGCGCTACCTTAGGGGCTGCAATACTGAGCGTCAGCAAAACCAGAAACACCAGCACAACGACTCCAATAAGCATGAAGCCTTCTTCGTGCTGCGTTCTGTTGTTTCTCTTACTCATGATTCACTTCCTCAATGCGAGAGCGGAAGAGTCTGGCGGTTGTTGTTCGCCATGTCCTCCACCAGCACTGAGTTTGCCGACACTGTTATGACGCGATACCGGCGCTGAACGATATCGCCGTCCATCGCAAGAAACACATCCTGCCCATGCAGCAGGAGCGCCTGACGCTTTCCGCCCGCCGCAGTCGCTGTCCCAAAAAACTTCAGGTCGATTGGAGGCGGTGGCGGTGGTCCAGGTGGAGGAGTGTAAACAGGTGGAGGCGGAGTCTTCGGTCTAGCCGAGGCAATCGGCTTCGGTATCTCAACCGGCGCTGAAGCTACCGAGAAGATATTCCGACCCGTGCCGGAATACACCAGCTTCTCGGTCATCAGCATCGGACCCATCTTCAAGGTCGGATCGAGTTGCGCTGAGGTTGTGCCCAGGCTCTTCGCCGTGCCGCTGGAAGCCGTCGCTGTAGCGGGAGCCGCAGGCTGTGTCGTCACAACAGGCTGCACCGGTCTCGGCGCAGGGCTGCTGTCGCTCAGCTGGTAGTACAGAATGCCTGCAGCTACCAACACAAACGCACCCACGGCGATCGCCTTCTTTTGCACATCAGGAGTCAGATTCATTGCGCGCCGCTCCTGCTCGCTGCCGTTGCAGGCAGAGCGCTGTCAGCCGCCTTCGCCGGTTTGCCTCCACGCTCCGTAGGGCGCAAATATGTAGTCAGCGCAAGTCTGAGGCCCACAGTGCCACTCTGTTGCCCGGTAAGAGCCACGCCGCGGATCAGGAAGAACATCTTGTCCCGCTCCAGCGAGTTCATAAACAGGACCAGCGGACGATAATCGCCATTGAGGCTCGCATCCATGCGAACTTCTGTCAGCATTTTGCCGCCTTCCAGCACCGGCGACTCCGCATATCCCACACGAACCAGCTTGACACCCTGCTTCTTCGTTAGCGCGCCAAGTTCGGCCAGCACATCGGAGTATGCCACCGGCAAACGCGCATCGTAGAACTTATCCGCATCTTCAGTCGCTGTCGTCAGCTTAGCGTCCAGCCCCTCGAGAGGTTTCTTGGCGATCTCCGCCGTCTGCATGGCTACTGTCTGCTGCGCAAGAGCATTGGCATCTTCGCTGTTCGCTGCCCGCCATGCGAGGCCCATCTGCACCAGTAGATACAGATTCACCACTGCCAGCGCGGCAACCGCCGTGTAATAGAGGTTCAGCCGTGTCACCATGCGACGCGTCCTCTCGGTTGCGCCCTGCATGCCCTGCGCCACTGCTGCGACTCGCGTCATCGCCGTCATCGCACACCACCCATCAACGGCCGCTGCTTTGGCGGAGCAGCTTTTGCGCCGCGCGCACGCCGCGGGACCTGCAATCTGTCGCTTTGTTGCATCGAATCGGCAGAATCTGGAGTAGTCGGCGCAGCTTCTTCCTTCGTCGCTTTGACTGGCTCCGACAACGGGTTATATCCACTCAGGATGTCGAACTCCACCGCACCCGGTGACGCAGTCTGCTGAAAACCACCGCGGCCGTTCGATTCCTGCGCCTGTGCTGATTCACTTGCCAGCCGGGGAGAGATAAACCGCTGCGCGCGCTCGAGATTACGCACCAGTTGTACGGCGCGGTCGCGATCGCCGCTGACGCGCAGCCGTATACTCACCTCGCCGCTCTTCGAGGTGACCGGCTCGATGCTGGTCACCTGCACACCGGATGGCAGTACGCGTTCGAGGTCCATCATAACGGCCGTCCAGCTGAAACTTTTACGTACGAACAATGCATTCAGGAACTGGCTGCGTTCAAGCACGGCCATGTTCTGCGGCTGACGCATTCGCGCTTCGTTGCGCTGACGCTCCGTTCGATACTGGAGCGTCTTCGCCTTCAGTGCATTCATCTGCGCTTCAGCACCACGAGCTTTGGCGTTCAGGGAACGCAGCGCAAATGTAAACGCCACGGCCAGCAATGCGAGTGCAATAACGGCAAGGCGCAGCTTCGCGAACAACGGACGCAGCTCGACAAATGGACGCGTTGCAAGATTGACGGAGATCCGCATCAGTTCCTCAACGCTCCCCGGACGCCGGCAAGCCAGCCACGCGGCACGCGAGACGCCGCGCCGGCGGTCAGTCCATCGGCGCCTACTATCTCACGCACCTTCAGCGCTGTAATACCGTTTTCCTCCAAAATTGTCTGCAGACCATCGGCTCCAATCGTTCCAGCCGAGAATATCCCATCAGGAACCGACGCGAGTGTGTCCTCGAAGTAGGCTACGGCGACACTTACCGACTGGGCCACCTCACGCGCAGAACCATGCGCTTCAGCCTCCAGTACCTGCGTCTCGATCAGTGCCTCAGCCTCAATGCGGTCGTACACCACACCGGCAGCCTGCAGGGTTTCCAGCGAGCGTGCATCGGTAGGATCGCCAGCCAGCTCCAGCGCGCGATGCAGCAGTAAAGCTCCGCGACGAACGATGGCTGTCGTCACACCGCCGCGTCCTGCATTGGCGACAAGCACAGGAGCCTCCTGTTCATCGAGACAAGCCAGCGTAGCCAGCGTTGAAGGCAGGACCGCTCCCGGCATATAACCAGCAGCCGTCACCGCGCCTTCATATTCCGCCAGAACATCGCTTGGCATCGCAACCACCAGCACCTGCACGCTGCCTCGTTCGGCTGACATCACCTGGTAGCTCACCGCTGCATGATCGGGATCGAAAGGCACAAGCTTTTTCAGCCGGAAACGCACGATCGGGAGCGCCTCGGCAGGCTTTGCAGGCATCTCGTCGAACTCCAGCAGGAGAACCCGTGTCGCGGCATCGGGTATCACCAGCGTGACATAGCGCGTACGCTCGCCACCGCGGGCAGCCACGACGTCCAGCGCCTCGCGTAATACGGCAGCCAGCCGCATTCCATCGACAACATTACCCGCCTTCAGGCCCGGCATAAGAACGCCCTCGGGCAACGAACGCTCGGCCACAGCAGCAAGCAGCGCCTGCGCATCTTCGGCCCTGGCTGCAACGACTCCCTCGGGCCTGACCTCAACGGCAAGCCGGGGGCGCGTCCCCAGGTTTTTCGGCAAAATCTCCATTCCGTCCCAGCTTATCCTGTATCTCGCGCGCAGTTCGCAATCACAAGGGTTAACGTCCCGATTCGATAAACGTAACCTTGTTGATCTCCTTGAGCGTCGTAATTCCGGCCCTCACCCGTTCCAGCGCAGAATCGCGCAGGAAGGCCATCCCCTTCTCACGGGCCTTCTTGCGAATCTCGCTTCCGGGCTTCTTGGCCAGCAGCATCTCGCGAATCTCGTCGTCCAGCTCGAGCAGCTCGTGAATCGCCGAACGGCCGCGATATCCAGTGCCGCCGCACTCCATGCAGCCGGCGCCCTCGCGGAAGCGGAAACTGCGCCACTCGTCTGCATCGAGGCCGCTGGCAAGCAGCGTCGCGTCGTCGTAATACACTTCGCGTGCGCAGAACTCGCATATCTGGCGAACGAGCCGCTGCGCCAGGATACAGTTCAGCGCCGAGACGAAGTTGTAGGGTTCGACGCCCATATTGAGAAAGCGGCCCAGCACGTCGACCACGTTGTTGGCGTGAACAGTGGTGAAGACGAGATGACCTGTCAGCGCCGAGTTGATGGCAATCTGCGCCGTTTCGGCGTCGCGGATCTCACCGACGAGAATTTTGTCTGGGTCATGACGCAGAATAGAGCGCAAGCCGCGAGCGAAGGTGAGGCCCTTCTTCTCGTTTACCGGAATCTGCGTAATGCCGCGAATCTGATACTCGACGGGATCTTCGATGGTGATGATTTTGTCTTCTTCGCTCTTGATCTCGTTGAGCGCCGCATAAAGGGTTGTCGTCTTACCCGAACCGGTCGGTCCGGTGACGAGCACCATGCCGTAAGGCTCTTTAATGTAACGGCGGAAGCGCTCAAGGTCGCGCTCGGCAAAGCCGACAACGTCGAGCGAGAGCTTCTTGAATTTCTCGCTCATCGACTCCTTGTCGAGCACGCGGAGCACCGCGTTCTCACCATGCACGGTCGGCATGATGGAGACACGGAAATCGATCAGGCGGCCTTTGTAGCGTACGCGGAAGCGTCCGTCCTGCGGCACGCGGCGCTCGGCGATGTCGAGCTCGCTCATGACCTTGATGCGTGAAAGGATCGTCTGGTGATGTTCGCGCGCAATGGGAGCCATCGCCTGCTGCAACACGCCGTCGATACGGTACTTGACCAGCAGCGAGTCGTCGAAGGTTTCGAGATGGATGTCGGAGGCACGGCGTTCGAGTGCGGTGAAGATCGTTGTATCGACCAGACGGATGATCGGCGAGATGTCGTCTTCGCTGGTCAGCCGCTCGATAGAGATGTTCTCATCCGGGTTGTCTTCGTTGGAGAGGACATCGAAGGCCAGCCCCTCGCTCGCCTCGTCGAGCACACGCTGCGACTGCTCCGTCTTCTTGAGCAACTCATTGATCTGCGACAGGGTTGCTACACGTGTCTCAAGACGCGTTCCGAGGAGACCGGAAATCTCATCTAGCACCATCAGCTTCGAGGGGTCGGAGACGGCGATTGCCAGCCGCGAGCCGACCTGCTCCAGCGGCACGAAACTGTAGCGGAACATCATGTCCACCGGCACGCGCTTGAACAATTCGTGCTGAATCTTGAAGTTCTTCAGGTCGACAAACTCGGCGTGATAGCGGCGAGCCAGCGTCTGCGCCCGCTCGACCTCGTCGACACCCAGTTCACCGACTGGAATCGCCAGTGGAATATTTGCCATACCCGTAAGACTCCCGTACCGCTTAACCGTTACTGATCGACCAGAACCGTCTCAAATGTGAGATCGCTTTGCTCCGGCAAAGTGGCCCATGAAATGAACGGCGACAAAAAAGGACACCTGTGTTTTTGTAACTGCAACAAAGTAAATAACAACTGCATCTGTGTGTGGATTGATTTCCCGCTGGCCAGATGCTCAGGTCTATCGTACTATTCGTCTCACCTATTTTTTGCTGATCCTGGGTCCCATCATTTCTACATCTTTTGGAGGATCTTCCGCATGAGCAGCAACGCCAATCCCATCACCGATTTTGCCCATAAAACCGCCAACTGGTCTCTCGTGCTCAGCATTCTCCTTATTCTCGCCGGCTTCTTTACGCTGATGATTCCTTTTGTCGGCGGTATCGGCGTTGCCATCTTCGTGGGCTGGGCGCTGATTGTCAGCGGCGTAACGCACTTTATCCTCGCCTTCAAGACTCACACCACGGGAAGCCTCCTCTGGGAGCTGCTGCTCGGTGCAATCTATCTTTTCACCGGCGTCTATCTGCTTATGCATCCGCTCGCCGGGCTGACGACGCTTACACTGCTGCTGGCCATTTACCTCTTCACCGAAGCGGTTTTCGAGGTTGTCCTCTACTTTCAGGTTCGTCCGCGGGACGGATCGGGCTGGCTGCTCTTTGATGGACTGATCACGTTCCTGCTGGCTCTGATGATCTGGCGGTCGTGGCCATCGAGCAGCGTCTGGGCTATCGGTACGCTGGTCGGAGTCAGCATCCTCTTCAGCGGTATTTCACGCCTGATGTTGTCGCTGGCGGCAAAGCGGGTTCTAAAGGCGTTCTAAGCGAACTACTGCCCATTCGCGTTCAGCGAGTTGATGAGCGCATCGGCCTGCGCCATGGAGCCGTCGAGCTGTGTCAGCAGCACATCGACATCGGTTGAGATCTGTGTGGATGTTCCCTTCAACGAGCCGATGGCGCGAGCGTTGAGGTTATGTTTCAGGAAGATTACCTGATCGTGAAAGGCCGCGAGTACAGGCGTCATGCGCGCCTCGGTCTGGCGCATCGACTTGATATAGCCTGCTTCCTGCAGCCTCGACTGGCGCAGCATGTCGGCCGACTGCTGCTTCAACTTTTTGTTCTCCATCCCATCGATCTCCTTCTGCCACTCCTTGAAAAGATCCGATGAGACCTGATCGATGGAGTCGATACGGTCGTGGAGCTTCTTCGCACTTTCTGCGGCCTTTTCGTACTGCCCGTTCAGCTCCTTGTACTTCTTTTCGAGCGAACCACCTTGAAAACCGGTCAGTTCCTGGAATTTTTCCATCGTCGTTTGAATCTGCTCTTTGGCTTGCTGCTGGTCCTTCTTCGAGTCCTTTACGCGCGAGACGAGAATGTCGCGCTTCTCTTTTCCCAGCGTCGCCATCGCTTTGTAGTACGTTTTCGTACAGCCTGCAAGCAGCAGCACGCACAGGAAGCCGCAGCAAACCGAGAGGGTGGATCGGCTTTGCAAAGTCATCAAAGTACCTCACTTGTCCAGAAGGTTCGGGGCCCTTCGAGCACGTTCTGTTCCATTTAATCGCGCCGTCACTGCATGATCGCACGACTTTCGGTGCAGAGAATCGGCTTAACAAACCTCCTGCGGCTGTGAGAAAGTATCTGCACATACCTCCCCGGGCTCTGCACGTGATTTCTGCAAGGAGAGTACGTTATGCCTGTACTTACAGAGGCTACCGCGCAAACGATCGTTCCGAGCGAGGACTTCCCAAAGAAGTTCAACCGCGAAGCCTTCATGTTCCATCACAAGCTAGCCGAGAATCCTCTGTTTACGCTACCGCGGCTGATGGAACTGGCCAAGGAGACCCAGCGGACACACAAGCAGGATCTCTACTACGATGCGGGCAAGGACGTCGCCATCGGCGCTCGCTGGGATGAGTTTTCGCCGCCGCCGCCGCTTGAGGATGCGCTGGAGCGCATCGAGCATAATGGCGCGTGGATCGCGATTCACCAGGCGCAGCACGATCCCGAATATGCCGCGATTTATGACCAGTGCATGTCGGAGTTCTCAGATCTGAGCGGCGTCGACTTCAAGAAGGTGATGCGCGTTCAGGATGCGCTGATCTTCATCACCTCGCCGAATCGCGTGACAACGTACCATATCGACCGCGAATGCAATTTTCTGCTGCAGATTCATGGCACGAAGATGATCCACATTTTCGACAGCAAGGACAGCGAAGTGCTGCCGCAGGAAGAGATCGAGCGGTTCTGGACGGTCGACAACAATGCTCCGCGCTACAAACCGGAGCTTCAGGATCATGCGACGAGCTACCATCTGGAGCCTGGCAATGGAGTTCATCTTCCGGTGAACTGGCCGCACTGGCTGAAGAACGACAACAATATCTCGGTTTCGCTGAGCGTGAACTTTACATGGAAAGATTCGGAGCGTGGGAACATCTACCGCGCTAACCACTATCTGCGCCGCTTCCTGAAGATCAATCCTCGGCCGCCCTTTGAGTCGCCGCTGAGCGATGGCTTGAAGAATGTCTTTATGTCGATGACGTATAACCCGGCTCGTGCGGCGAATCGGTTTATGCACAAGCTGAAGGGAGATCCGATCCGGGCGCGGTGACCCCCTCCCCCTGTTTTTCGCAAAATATTCATTCCATAAGGTTTAGGCCCTAACCTTAAGGGTAAAATATTCAAAACAGGTGAGTTACGGCTAAAGTATTGATTTCAAAAGACAAATCCCCAGCATGGCGCTGGGGATTTGTTTTGCCTACTGGTTAAAGTGTAGCAAAGTCACAGAAACTAACCGGCACTTTTTCCTGAGTTTATTTGCTTTGGAATGTGTGGTTTACGATTTGAGGGGGCTTGACACTTCCTACGAGGAAAATGCTCGGTTCCTCGGCTTTTCGCCCGGGATGACCTGTCGCAAAGCTGTACGAGGCGATGGGTTGTTTAGTTGGTCATGCCGTTGGCGCCGAGGCTAAAGATGGGCAGATAGAGCGCGATGAGGATGGTGACGACGACGATGCCCATGACGACGAGAATGAGCGGTTCGATGAGGCTCATCGCGGCGGTCAGGTTGGTCTGGACGTCTTCTTCGAAGAATTCTGCGACGGAGTTGAGCATCTGCGGAAGAGCGCCGGTGGATTCGCCGACCTCGATCATCTCGATGGAGAGCTCGGGGAAGGCCTTCGTTTGTTCGAGGCTGCGGGCCAGGCCTTTGCCTTCGCGGACGGTTTCGACGGACCGAAAGACGGCATTGGCGACCTGGCGGGAGTCGATGGAGCGGGCGGCGGTTTCGAGCGACGGAACGAGCGGCAGGCCGCCGGTGAGGAGCGTCGAGAGTGTTCGTGAGAAGAGGCCGACCTGGTACTTCAACCAGACGGGGCCGAAGACGGGGAGGCTGACGCGAACCTTATCGATTGCGGTTGCTCCAGCGTCTGTCTTTGTCCAACGGTAGAAGAGAAAGAGCAGAGCACCCAGAACAACGGCGACATAGATGCCGTAGTGCTGTGCGTTGTGGCCGAGGTCGAGCAGGAAGACGGTCAACGCGGGCAGCTCTGTACCGAGCTGTTCGTAAAGCTGGGCAAAACGCGGGACGACGAAGGTGATGAGGAAGATAAAGAGCGCGATCACCATGACGATGAGCAGCGCAGGATAGATCAGGCTGGCCTTGAGTTTCTTGCGGAAAGTCAGAGAGACACGCTGGAAGTTGAGGTAGCGCTCCAGCACCTCTTCAAGGTTGCCTGAGCGTTCGCCGGCGAGCAGCGTGGTGGTATAGACGACGGGGAATCCGCCCTGGGCCTCGAAGGCCTGCGAGATGGATTCGCCGGTTTTGACGCGTGTGGCCACATCCTCCAACTGGGCGCGGAAGTGGGGCGATTTCTGGCGTCTGCCGAGGAGCTCGAGCGAGCCCAGGATGGGGAGTCCGGCGCGGATGAGGGTAAGGAACTGCTGATTGAAGATCAGAAAGGTTTCGAGATTGACCTTCTTGCGTCCGGCGGAGGCCAGGGCTCCGCGCGCCTTGACGGAGTAGACGTAATAACCGGCCTGCGTGAAGCGCGCCCGGAGCTCTTCGGCGGTCGCCGCGGTGTGCGTCTGCTCCTGCACACGCCCTCGTTCATCAGACAGCCTGACTACAAACTCATTCATAAGGGTGCGGAAGACTCCTGCGCGCCAGCCTTTGCCTGACTCAGTTCAATCTTAGACGTTCCGGCGGCGGATTCGCAGCTTCCTACTTGTAGACAGCAAAAGCCCCGGACGGTGCCGGGGCTTTTGAAAGTAGCTTGTTTGCGGGAGCTTAGACGCTGAAGCTCGAACCGCATCCGCAGGTGGACTTGACGGCAGCGTTCTCAAACTTGAAGCCGGCGGCCTCGAGGGTTTCGACATAGTCGACCGTGCAGTTGAGCAGATACATGGCGGAGGTGGCATCGACGAAGACCTTCAGATCGTCGAATTTGTAGACCTTATCCATCATGCCGGCCTGGTTCTCGAACGACATGGAGTACTGGAAGCCGGAACAACCGCCGCCGACCACACCGATCCTGAGCCCGGCGGGGACTGGGTCCTGCGTCGCCATAATGTCTTTGACCTTGGCGATTGCCGCGGGGGTAAGGGTTACTGGCTGCGTCGACGCGGGAGCACCAGTAACAACTTCAGGAGTAGGGGTAACGGCTGCAGTAGACATCGAATCTCCTTCTTTCAGACCTCTTAAGTGTAAGCCCGCCGGTTTCGATGCGGCAAGCTCAAAGCCGCGGCGGGACGTCACCTGGCTTCCCGCCTATTTGGTTTAGATGCATCGATTCGTGGCCGGATTCAGAAGAGAGCGGTTTCCCTGTTAGGATCAAAGGCGGTCAAGGATGTTTTTGCTGCCCACCGATAATGCTATGAAACCACTGCTCTTTTTGGCGAATGCCTTCATTAATACGTTTGGCATTACGCAGCCCAGCAAGGAGGCAGCGGAGCAGTCGGCCCGGTTTATCGCGGCCCTGATTGGACTGGTGATTCTGATCGTGGTGGGTGTGGCATTGGCTGCGTTGTATCTACTGGCTCGTCACCCGTGATCAGCGGAGTGACCACCTGCCGAAAAAGATTAGCCGAGAGTTTCCAGACAGGCGTATGATTCGGACCGGACGGCCTCCGCTGCCATCCGAGCCTGCTGCCGGCCCGCCAACAATGCCAGCGGGAGTTGCCCAATGTTGTCGACCCCATTGAGGGCGGAGGAACATTGTTATGAGTGCAATACCCGTGATGCTCATCATCTGGGGAGTAGTGGCAGCCTGTTTTCTCGCACTACTCGCATACCGCGGCCAACTCACTCGCTATGAGGAAGATCAGCTCTTCCTGAGCGACACCGAATCCAACGAACAGCACGAACAACTCGAGATCGTACGCAGAGTCAACCAGATTCAACCCATCGTTCGCGCCCTGGGAGTTGCCGCAGCAGCGATGACCGTTGCGATTGTCGGCATCTTTACTTACGACGCATGGCAGCGTTTGCAATAAACGTTGTGTTGTTTTAAATACCTCAGAGCCCCCAGGTATGTGACATAAGAAAGGGCGAGCCGCCTGGCTCGCCCTTTCTTATTTTTCTTTTGCGATCCTTGTTATGCGTTGTAGGTGGTGGAGGAGACACGGCCTCCGCGTCCCGTCCAGTTCGTGTGGAAGAACTCACCGCGAGGCTTGTCTACACGCTCGTAGGTGTGCGCACCGAAGAAGTCGCGTTGCGCCTGCAGAAGGTTTGCGGGAAGGCGTTCGGTGCGGTAGCCGTCGTAGAAGGCGAGAGCTGTCGAGAAGGCCGGGGTGGGAACGCCGATCTCGATGGCATGGATGATGGCTTTACGCCAGGACCAGCCGTACTTGTTGAGCGCGCCGGAGAAGAAGTCGTCGAGCAGCAGGTTCTGCAGCTTCGGGTTCTTGTCGAATGCAGCCTTGATATTGCCGAGGAAGACGCTGCGAATGATGCAGCCGCCACGCCACATGAGCGCGATGCCACCCATGTTGAGGTCCCAGTTCTGCTCCTTCTCGATGGCGCGGAGCAGCATATAGCCCTGCGCGTAGCTGACCATCTTGGAGCAGTAGAGTGCGCGTCGGACGTCCTCGATGAATTCCTTCTTCTCGGAGACGGTGAGCACCTTCCTGGGTCCGTGGAGGACCGTTGAGGCGGCGACACGCTCGTCTTTGAGAGCGGAGAGGCAGCGTGCGAAGACGCTCTCGCCGATGAGAGTGACGGGTTGGCCGAGGTCGAGAGCGGAGATGGCTGTCCACTTGCCGGTTCCCTTCTGGCCGGCGGTGTCGAGGATCTTGTCGATGAGCGGCTTACCGTCGTCGTCCTTCTTGGAGAAGATTTCGGCGGTGATCTCGATGAGGTAGCTGTCGAGCTCGCCTTTGTTCCACTCGGTAAAGATGTCGGCGAGTTCGTCGGCGGTGAGGCCGAGGGCCTCGTGCATGAGTTGGTAGGCCTCGCAGATGAGCTGGATGTCGCCGTACTCGATGCCGTTGTGCACCATCTTGACGTAGTGACCGGCTCCATCCTGGCCGACCCAGTCGCAGCAGGGGGTTCCGTCTTCGACTTTGGCGGAGATGGCCTGGAAGATCTCCTTCACATGCGGCCATGCCGCGGGATTTCCGCCGGGCATGATGGAGGGGCCGAAGCGCGCGCCCTCTTCTCCGCCGGAGACGCCAGTACCGACGAAGAGAATGCCTTTTTCGGCGAGCTCCTTGGTGCGGCGGTTCGTGTCAGTGAACAGCGAGTTGCCGCCGTCGATGATGATGTCACCCTTCTCGAGATATGGGAGGATGTGGTCGATGGTCTGATCGACGACGTCGCCAGCCTTGACCATCAACATGACGCGGCGGGGGCGCTTGAGGAGCTTGCAGAGCTCTTCAGCCGAGTGAGCACCGACGACCTGGGTTCCTTTGGCCTCGTTGTTGATGAACTCGTCGACCTTCGAGGTCGTGCGATTAAAGACCGCAACCTTATAGCCATGGTCATTCATATTTAAAACAAGGTTTTGACCCATGACAGCCAAACCTACCAGACCGATATCACACGTACCGTCAGCCATTCACTTTTCTCCAATAAAATCGCGCCCCTCGCGTAGGGACCGAAGTAAATCTGCACAAGAAGACGTTAGACGAGATTTGGGCTTAAAACTGCCCGGTCTGGCCTTTTTATCACACCGAGATGACGACCGAATAGTGAGCGATTTAAACAGGACGGCCCGGAGCCCCCTGGGAGGGTGCTCCGGGCCGCCGTCGATCAGCAGTTAGAAGTAGAACCTGCCACCGAGTTGGACCAGACGCGGGAAGCCCAGAGTTCCGCCAATCTGGCCTGCGCCGGAGTTGTACTTCGGAGCTCCGTTGGTGTAGCTGCCCACCGATAGATTCGGGGTCGCAAACTGAGGCGTGTTGAAGGCGTTGAGCGCCTCAGCACGGAACTCGGCATGCATCCGTTCGGTGATGCGGAAGTCCTTGTTCAGGGAGAGATCCGAGTTGACGTAACCGGGACCATAGCAGTTGCTGGCGCGTGGGGCTGTTCCAAAGGCATACGGCGCGGTGATGCTGTAGGCCGCCGCATTGAAGTAATTGTTCAAACGACCTTCGGGGCTGCCCGATTTGCAGGGGTTCATTCCTGGGATCAGACTGGGCCGCTGCGTGCCGTTGCCGTAAGAGCTGTTGCCATTGGATTGCGTAATGGCAAGAGGCCCACCGTTCTGGATTACGGTGATGTCGTTGAACTTCCATCCGCCTACAGCCAGATCGATCCAACGATTGACACCGCTGAGGAACTGCTTGCCTCTGCCGAAGGGAAGCTCGTACGTTCCGGCGAACGAAACGCGGTTTGGGATATTGTTTGTTGCGCGTGCGTACTCCGGACCGAGGTTGTAGATATCCTGAGGGCCATTGTTGCCGGAATTGAGGGCGTTGGATGAGCCATAGGCGCCCCAGATGTTGTCCCAGTTTGAGGACCACGTATAGGCGGCCAACAGTGTGACGCCTCTGCTAAATCGCTTTTGCACCTTGAGGTCAAGCGAGTTGTAGCTCGACTTGCCGGTGCTCTGCGCCATTGTGATTCCCTGGTACTGCGGGAATGGAAGCAGCGTCTGGTACTGGCTGACGGTGCCAGTTCCCCATGAACCAAGCCCAGCATAGGGATTCGCCACCTTCGTGTTCAGAGCTGAACCTAAAGAATATTGATTGTCAGGAAGCTGATTAATGTTGAGGCTGTTCGGAAGATTACGACCATGGCCACCGATGTAACCAAGTTTGAGCGCGATCCCCATTGGGAACTGGTGCTCGAGTTGCAGAGAATAGCTCTGGAAGAGTGGTGAACGCCTGTACTGATCGATCAAAGACAGCGTGGTTCCGATGTTGGTGCTGAGGCCATTCGCGTTTCCTGTCGGCGTTGTCTTGATGTTCGGGTAAGGATTGCTCAGGCTAATCGTTGGCGTTCCGCTTTGTGAGGGAATCGCATTTGTCAGGATATAACCGGGTGCGTAGGTGTTGGTATTGCTGTAGTACAGCGGCGCGTAGAAGAGTCCATACCCACCTTTGAGCACGGTGTCGTTATCGACCGAATACGCGAAACCTACGCGCGGGCTGTACTTGCTGCCCATGTTGCCGGTGTTGGTGCCGTATCCGTTCTGGCCTGCGAATTCGACGCCGCCCTTGGCCTGTACTCCGCTGTTGAAGGCGTTGTAGGTGACATTTCTGTCGAAGCCGACGGAGATATTGTTGTTCCGCTCATGGATGCCGGGCTCAAACTCGTAGCGGAAACCCAGGTTGAATGTGAGACGGGGTGTGAGCCTGAAGTCGTCCTGCAGGTAAACCGCCTGGTAGGCCGTGGTGTACGCAAGCTTCGACGGAACAATGAGCTGTCCGGTGGTTGGATAGCCTTGCAGAATGTCTGCGGCCGCAGTTCCTGAAAGATTGTTGAAGTTGAACCAGCCCGATGTATCGCTCAAGCTGGTGAAGGTCACACTGATAGCGCGGTAGTTATAGCCTGTCTTGATGTTGTGCTTCCCCATCGTCTTGGCTACACCGACCACAAAGTTGCGAGAGAAGAAGACGGCAGGGCCGGAGTTGGATGTGCCTTCGTTGGAGAGGGTGGTCCCATCGGTCGTAATACGCGGAAACGCCTTCTTGGACTGGGCGTTAATGTAGTAACTCGGAAAGCCCAGGGTGGATTGATCGAAGCCGTTGCTGATGTCGAGTGTATTGTTCGGGAAACGGTTGAAGCCGAAGCCTACCGTCAATACAGTCGTCGGATTCACGGTGACTGTGTTCTGAATGCCGACGGCGTCAACTTTGCGGTAGAGAAGGTAGGAGCCGGAATAGCTGGCCTGCGTTTGCAGCGGATTGCCGCCTGGTTCCTTGCTGCCGTAGTGAAGGTAGTAGAAGTCGGAGAGCCACCATGAGGTGAACTGATGCGTCAGCTTTCCGTTGAACTCGTCGGCGCGGTCGCCCAACGTATCTCCGCCGTTGAAATTGTTCACACCAACACTGCTAATGTTGGTGTTCGGAACCGGATATGCCTGCAATATCTTCAGGCCGATCGGGTTGATGTTCGTAATTTTGTTACCCGGATAATAGGCACCAGTGGCAAGATTTTTGATGCAAGTGCCGGAGGCGCACTGTCCTGAGGGTGTCACCGTTCCGATCTCGGAGAAGTCGCCGGTGCGCTGCAGTACCGTGGGGACAACAAAGCCTGTCTGGTTAACAAATGGGGAGCGCTGCCGGTAGCCCTCTTCTGTAACAGCGAAGAAGGTTTTATCTCTTCCACCTAGCCATCTGGGAAGCGGAATTGGCCCAGAGAGGCTGCCTACGTAGGAATAAAATTCCGCAGCTCCTCTTGGGGTTCCCGTTTGATTATTGAAGAAGGTATTCGCTCCCCAGTTGGTCTGACGCGTCTCTCCCTGCAGTACACCATGGAGAGAACTCGATCCGGATCGGAGTGTGGTGTTGAACATACCGCCGCTGGTGCGGCCGATCTCGGCGTCGTAGGTGTTTGCCTGAACCTTGACTTCCTCGACTGCTTCAATGCTGGGGATGATCACGGCCCGATTGGCAAAGTCGGTAATTGGCACACCGTCGATCGAGTAGTTATTCGAGCTCATAGGACCGCCGGCGATCGAGATTGTCGATGAGCCGCTCTGGTCCTGAAAACGCACAAAACGTGGATCGCCGGTCGCTGTGACTGCATTGTCAAGCTTGGAAAACAAAAATGGATTGCGGCCTGGATTCGGCAGATTCTGCAGCTTCTGCGCATCGATCATCTGGCCGCCGTAAGACGTTGTATTGTCTACGACGGGGTCGAGGGCGATCACTTCGATGCTTTGCGAAGTGGAGCCCAGCTCCAGTTTGACGTCGTGCGCGATCGTATTGCCGGCGTCCACGATAATGCCGTGGGATTCGACACGCTTGAATCCATCGCTTGTGATCACAATGGAATATTTGCCGGGATCCACAGCACTGAACGCAAACTCTCCCGACCCATTGGTGGCCGTGGTGCGCGTGATTTTTGTGGCTTCCGATGTCAAAACGATGCTGGCCTTCGGGATACCTGCCCCCTGGCTGTCCATCACGAGGCCACGTATCGCGCCATAGTTGGACTGAGCTACTGCTGCTGATGCAATGCATAGCAAGATAACGAGTGGGAGCAATCGAACAATTTTTTCTAAGAAGCGATGCATAAATACGGCCTCCAGCGGATCACAATGTCGGTCACAGAGACACTTCGGGTTAACGGCCTGTGCGTTCAGGTCGTAGCGACGGAATAGAAATAAGCGCTAACCGGCGAGAGAAGCGTATTCAAAGATCGAGCGACAGCCTTGCTGTGCGGACCTTTGTCTGCATTTCCTGCCTGCGTCAACGTTTGTTTGTATCTGCTTATCTGCTGTAGATCACGACGGGGGTCTCTACAACCTTCTCCGACTGCATCGTCAGAGGTACAACAGGCTAACTACAAAATTTAGCGAGCATTTTGGGTTGCTCTTTTCTAAGGGTTTTGCCTGCAACACGGAAGCTAGTACACCTCATCCGGGCTGAGAGCAGGGCTCTCAACAAATGTGGCGATAGCTTGTCGTTATGGGTTGAGACTAGCCGAGTGACTCTAGGGTGTCAACATAAAATTCACATTTCGCCAGCGTTCTTCATGATTGCATGCGATGTCTCTTCTTTTCGCATTTCTGCGGCTTGAATTAGAGCCACTTCGCTAGTTTGCGGTTATTGTGGAAAGAATAAGCTCACTTCAAACGATGAGGTTCACCGTGCCGTTCTCACGCTACGTGTCCTGCTTTGCTACGCTCACACTGCTTACGCTTCCACTTGCTGCGCAACAACATAAAGTTACTCAAGCCGAGGTGGATCGCATAACGCGCGAGGCCATTCTTATCGATACCCACGATGATGTGACTTCGCGCACTGTCGAGGGCTATGACATCTCCACCCCGAATAAGCACGGACAGACAGACCTGGCTCGCATGAAAGGCTTTCTTGGCGCGGAGTTTTTTGCGGTGTATGTGGGGGCCGATTATGTGAATGGCAACCATTCGGCTAATCGCGCTCTCCAGATGATCGACACAGTGCGCACGGACATCGTCGCGGCGCATCCGAATGAGTTTGTCTTTGCGACCACAGCGGATGATATTGTTCACGCACATAACGAGCATAAGATTGCTGCCCTAATGGGGATCGAGGGCGGGCACGCGATTGAAGATTCGCTTCGCCTGCTGCGCGACTATTATGCGCTCGGTGTTCGCTATATGACGTTGACGCACTTCAACACGAACAACTGGGCCGATTCGCAGGGAGATGCGGATAATCCCAAGGTTGCACACCACAACGGATTGACCCCGTTTGGGAAGGATGTGGTACGGGAGATGAACCGGCTGGGCATGATGGTCGACATCTCGCACACGGCCGACAAGACGTTCTGGGATGCTCTGGAGACATCGTCGGCTCCGATTATTGCATCGCACTCAGGTTGCCGCGCCGTCGCAAGCTATACGCGCAATATGACCGACGAGATGATCAAGGCGCTGGCCGCAAAAGGCGGTGTTATGCAGATCAACTTCGGGTGCGAGTTCCTTTCGCAGCGATACTTCAATGAATCGAAGCCGCTGCAGGCAGCCATGCGCGAGCAGTATATGGCTGCGATGAAGATCGAGGATCCAACCGCTAAGGCCGCCGCCATTGAGAAGCTCCGTGCCGATTTCGCAGAGAAGCTGCCGCCAGCAACACTGGCAGATGTTGTTGCGCAGATTGATCACGCGGTAAAGACTGGCGGGGTGGACCATGTAGGCATTGGCACGGATTTTGATGGCGTGGGTTGTGTGCCACCGGATCTCGATTCCTACAATAAATTTCCTGCGCTTACACGCGCGTTGCTGGAAAAGGGCTACTCCGCCGACGACATCAAGAAGATCTACGGCGGCAACTTGCTGCGGGTGATGCGCGCGGTGGAACAACGAGCGAAGGAATTGAGCTCGACGCCAGCAATTCACTCAGACATATCCAAGAAGTAGCATCGTTATGAGTAGAAAAATTGCCTATGCATAAAGGGACCCAATTGGGTCCCTTTTATATCGTTTCGCTGTTGGATCTATTTGCTTTTGACGGCTATTACTTCGATCTCCAGCAGCGCCCAGGGTGCGGCGAGTGCAGCTACCTGAAAGGCCGACCGTGCTGGTTTGTTCGGTTGCTCTTTCGTGCCGAAGAACTTCACATATTCCGATTGCATCCCCGCAAAATCCAGCTTGCCGGTCTTTGGGTCGGGGCCAAGAAAGACGGTCATCTTAACGACGTCTTTCATATCGAGCCCCTGCTCCTGTAAAGCTGCCTGAATTTTCGCAAAGACGCTGGCTGCCTGCACTTTCGTATCACCGTATTCTGCCTGTGTGCCTTTAGCAGGATCAGCAGGCTTTACAGGTGAGGCGAGCTGACCGCTTAGATAAAAAGTGTCTCCAGCCCATACACCTTTGGCGATGGCCGCCTTATCGTCTTGAATATGCTTTACAACGGTCTGCGCCTGTATGGACAGAGCAGACCCTGTCATGATCGTTAGAACTAGTATTGCTTTCCTCATGGACCAAAGCTCCTGTCGTTATGCGGTAACTGCGTTGCGGTGGTTGCCTCCAAGGCGTGCGGCTTTCACCTTGTCGCTGATCATCTGTACGGCACGGCGGCCACTCAGCGCAGCTCCCTCTTGCCAGCCAACGACGTGGCTGGTGTGATCACCGGCAAAGTAGATGGGACCATCCGGTTCTGTAATGACGTCATAGTCCGCTTGAGAGAGCATGCCGATCCATGAGCCTTCATTCCACTTGATGTGTTTCCAGCCACAGTAGATGGGTTTCTCAAGCTCCTTGCCATGCCCGGGATGGAGTTTCTCAATGGATGCGCGTGATGCTTCAAATTTCTGCTGCAAGGAAAGTTTGTCGAAGCCTTCGTTCGTCTCATCCATGTAACCGGCGACGACGATGCCTCGCTCGGAGAACAGATTGGCACTGGGATACCAGATCGGGCTTGGCCCCTGCGAAAGAAAGGACAGGCCGCCGTAGATGTTGTAGTCCGTTTCCCAGAAGCGGCGCGACTCCCACGGGACCTTGCAGGAACCCCGGTAGGATGCTCCTCCACGATCGACTGCGCCTTTGTGCGCCGGGTCCAGGTCTGCTTTGATCTTCGTGAGGATCGATAAAGGCATGGCGCACACTGCGTAGTCGGCCTCAATGTACTTGGTCGTACCGCCTTTGCTATAGCCGACTCGAACGCCCTTTGAGGTCTTCGCGATCTCCGTTACGGGAGCATCATAGACAACGGTCGAGCCGAGTGCCCGCGCGAAGGCGATCGAGATCTGCTGCATACCATTAACAGGCTGGAACATCGTCGCCTGCCAGTCCCAAGCCTCTTCGTAGAGCTCGGCCCCCCAAAAATTCGCATCGAGTAAGTCGTGCATGCTTAGCGGATGATCATCCACCTGCATCGTCTGCGGCCCTGCGCCGGGATAACGCTTGATATCGGCGCGATCCGATCCTACATATTTGCCGCTCTTATCCAATGGACCATAGATTTTGAGGACATCGATTATGCGCTGCCTGTCCTCGGTACTGAGCTCCTGATCGAGAGCGCCGCCCGCAACGGCTTTTGAAAGCAGCTCGCTGACGTGGCCACGGGTATCGTTGATCGCCTTGCGCTGCAGTACGGGCTTACCGCCGTTCACCTTGTCGTTTTGCAGCAGTGTAGAACGCGATGTATTCACTTCGACTTCGAGCGGAACCTTGAGCTCACGACAATAGCCCAGCATGGTTCCATGCACCGAGGGTAGACGCGCTGGACCCATGTTCTGATAGAGCCCTTCGCTCCACGTAATCGGCTGCTTCGTACCGTCGACAAATTCAACGACATCCCCGTTGCGCGCGCTCCATGCGCGGCCGCCGGGACGGTGACGTGCCTCCAGCAGAGTTACATCGTAGCCGAGTTTTTTGGCCTCGTATGCGGTGACAAGGCCGCTCACTCCGCCACCGAGGACCACAATTTTTACGCCTTTACCGCTTCCCGGTGCCGCGGCGATTGCGGATGCAGTTTCCGCCTTCATCGGCATTAGCCCTAAGGACTGCATCGTTGTAAACGCAGCGCTGTAGCCTCCAGCCTGCCCGACACGCATCAGAAAATCGCGCCTGGTGATTCCCATTGAAAAGACACCTCGTACCGTAATAAGCGTTATTTAAAATAAGGTTGCCGTCTCGTCACCACCCATGGCAAACGCCAGGCGATGACAATATGGACTGCATACATAGAACGAACGGGATTTGCCAACTGGCGTCACGGCCAATGGGCTGAGAGGAAGAGTGACTGGATGAGTCGTTTCTTTCACTCTAACTCAAAAATTAATGGACGCCAGAGGAAAATCCGTACGCACTCATCACAATTCCCGTCCTCTCCTGATGCTTTGCCCAGAATTCACAAATTTGCGGATAAATTTATCCTCATTATCGCCGCTACCTGCGAGCGATTGACGTAGTTATCGGTAACCCGTAGGATTTCGCTCATGAGACGGCGTGACTTTGTAAAGGGCCTGGCAGTCGCTACGGCAACAGCGAGCACTGCGCTTGGAGAACAACAACCTGCACCGCAAACCCAGAATCCACCTGCTGCTGCACCCGCGGCCAGTCCGCAGGCGGTGTCTCGCGAACAGAGGATGGCGCAGTTCCATACGCCGAACATCCCGCTTTCACAGCCTGATGTTGTCGCCATAACGGACGTGCGTTACTTTACGCCGGTACGTTATGCCACCCTGCTTCACCTGTGCGAGATCCTGATGCCCGCTGGCGACGATTATCCGAGCGCCGTCAAAGCCGGCACACCGGAGTTTCTCGATTTCTATATTGGCGCCTCACCTGCTGCGCAGCAGACCATGTACAACAACGGCCTTGACCGTCTGAACGCCGACTGCATGAAGCAGTTCAACGTTCCGTTTGCGAAGGCCGATGCGAAGCAGGCCGACGCCGTGATTCGCCCGCACCTTAAAGGATGGATGAACGACCACCCGCCTCGCGAAGGTCAGGAGCGCTTCATCAATCTGGCTCACCGTGACATTCGGATGGCCACCATGAATTCACCGGCATGGGCTGCAGCGGCAGAAGCCGTGGGTGAGCGTACGCCAGGCGTGGGCCTGTACTGGTATCCGATCGAGCCCGGTATCGAGACATGGGTAAACCGCAGCACGCCCCATGCCGCATCGATGACTGCTCATAAGCAGGCATAGGATATTTCCCCCTCAGAGAGAAGGAAACAGAGAGACATGGCACAGAAGAAGGTGGACGTCCTGATCATCGGTTCGGGACATACTGGCGGCATGGCCGCAAAGATTCTGACGGAAAAAGGCATTGCCTGCACGATGCTGGATGCGGGACCGATGCTGAATTTCGAACGGTATCGCGAACTGAAGCCAGCGTACGAACTTCCCTTTCGCGGCTTTATTGCGCCCGGCCGTTTGCCGCATGTGTATCAGGCAAGTGAGTTTAATGCCAACTTCTGGCTGGATGAGAAAGCGAATCCTTATACTCATCCACCCGACCAGCCATACAACTGGGTTCGTGTGCGCAGCATGGGTGGACGCTCTCCTGTGTGGGGACGCCAGTCCTTCCGCCTGAGTGATTATGAGTTCAAGAGCAAGGACCATGACGGCTTCGGAGAAAACTGGCCGATCACGCTGAAAGATCTCGCACCTTACTATTCGCGCGTCGAAGAGATCTTCCGCGTGACGGGTCATACGGATAACCTGCCACAATATCCGGACGGCAACTTTATTGAAGACGATGCACCATGGTCTGGCGCCATGCAGCGCTTCGTCGATGCCGGCAAGAAGCTTGGCGTACCGGTCACGAAGCCGCGCTCGTCGCTCGGCAAGGATGGACTGGCATCATCGCTCAATCTGCTTCTGCCGGATGCGGTTGCTACCGGCAAGCTCACGACGATCCCGAACGCTATTGTGCGGAAGATCACGGTCGACAAGAAGACGGGCCTGGCCGATGGCGTCATCTTCCTCGATCGTCACTCACACCGGGAGATGGTGCTGAAGGCTCGTGTCGTCGTGGTTGCCGCCGGCACGCTGGAGACGACTCGCCTGCTGATGCTTTCGGAGATTTGCAATTCCAGCGGCGCGCTCGGCCATTACCTGACCGATCAAATCTATGGAGCAGGCATCATCTGCTCCGTTCCGGAGGCGCGTGATGGCAAGGCAACGCGTGGCCTGATGGGGGGCGGCGCTCTGATTCCTCGCTTCCGCAATCTGGAGACGAAGAGTAATGGTTTCCTCCGTGGCTACGCCGTCAATGTCTCGTGCAGCAACGGACCGTTTGACCCGCGCGCACTGCCCTACTATGGCAAGGAACTCGAGCAGAAGCTGCAGAGCTACAATGGCAGCCACTTCTCGACCAACATCATGGGCGAGACGCTGGGCCATTATGAAAATCACGTCACGCTGAATAAGCAGGTGGTCGATGCCTGGGGTATTCCGACGTTGAACATCTATACGAAGTACACCAGCAATGAAACCAACATGGCGAAAGACTATATCGACACCATGTCGGCCATGGCTGAGTCGGCAGGCTTCGATATTCTGGTGAAGAACTACGAGTTCAACCCGCCGGGTTACTCCATTCACGAGCAGGGCACGGCACGCATGAGCGACGATCCGAAGAAGGGTGTCGTCAATAAGTGGAGCCAGAGCCATGATATGAAGAACCTGTTCATTACCGATGCCAGCGTCTTTGTCAGCGCGGGATGGCAGAACCCAACAATCACCATGTGCGCACTTGCCATGCGCGCATCGGAATATCTGGCCGAGGAGATGCGCAAGGGCAACGTCTAACGCTCCTGCGCAGTCTGAACGAATCAAGGTGCCGTTTCCTCAGGGAGACGGCACGTATTTCTGAGGGTGGAGGTTTTCGCGTGCAGAGGTTCCTTCTAATATTTGCTCTGGTGTTTGGGTTCACTGCCGCAATCCATGCGCAGGACGCTGGCACTTCAGCACCTGCTGCCGCGAAGCCCTCTTCCGGAACGGCTCCGACTGCGACTGCCCCGGCACAACCCATCGCCTTCAATCACAAGCTGCACATTCAAACTGCGAATATGACCTGCAAAGACTGCCACGAACCGCGTGGCAATGGTTCGACGCTGGCCATACCTCAGCCCCCAAAGTGCATGCAGTGCCATGTCGGTATCGCAACCGATAAACCAGATATCAAACGTCTTGCTGAAGCCGCAAAAAATGAAGATCCGATTGAGTGGGTTCGCGTCTATCGTGTGCCCTCGTTTGTAACCTTCAGCCATAAAACGCATACCTCAGCAGGCAACAAATGCGAGGAGTGCCACGGCCCCGTTGCTGAGCGCACCGCGATCGCTCTTGAAAAAGATACCAGCATGGGGACCTGCATTGGATGTCATCAAGCCAAGGGAGCGCCAGCTACCTGCGACACCTGCCACGCCATCATGTCGAAGAACGGACACTCCCCCTTTGACGTGGATCGTTCGATTCTGGCCCGCCTTCGCCTCCAGCCGCGGGACAATCGATTCCACCCCGCCGCCCCCCAGCTCGCTGCGATTGCAAGCTTCCTGCACGCACCCACGTTGTAGCTACACAGCTTCCCACATTCAAAATGAAGTGACGAACGCTATTGACAGCGTTTCTCTATTACCAGCACAATGTGTAGCTAATGATCGGAGAGTTTGAATACGTCCTCCTCACTGCGGCTTCGTCCCTTGGCGACAATGCCTACGGCGCTGCGATCCGTGAACACATTGAAACTGTCACCACGCGACGCTGTTCCATCGGAGCGCTCTACACCACGATAGATCGCCTTGAGTCCAAGGGGCTTCTTACGACCTGGATGGGTGAAGCTACGGCGGAGCGCGGCGGCCGCGCCAAACGTATGGTTCGCCTGACTCCACAGGGCCAGTGCGCTGCAAAAGACTTCTATAACACCATCATGCGCGTTAGCCATAACGTGTCCTGGGCCTCTGAACGTGGAAAGGAGACTGCATGAGTCTGCCTTCTACTATTCTCGAAGCTACTTCGCGTTTGCTTACTCCGTGGGAGCGCGAGGCTGTTCTGGGTGATCTCGAAGAGATCGATGATACGGGATGGCACGGTGTTGCCGATGTCATTGGCTTATGCGCTCGTCGTCATCTTTCCATCTGGAAAAGCTGGAAACCATGGCTTGCGGCATTTGGCATTGCCATTCCATTCAGCCTTCTTCTTATGGGCCTTTCCATCTCCATCGCGCAGTCCTTCCAGCGATGGACCAGCTCCACGGCTCTTAGCGGAACACACCTCTCCCTTGGCCCGGGCTTAGCTTTGCTGTTTTCAAACCTCATCCTATTCATTGCCTGGTCGTGGACTGGAGCATTTGTCATCGGTTCGATCTCGCGTCGCACGGTCTTACTGAGCGTGGCACTCTCCTTTATGCCATGCACCTTCTGCCTTGCGCGCTTCCGCATTGAATCGCTCTCGCGATTTTGTCTTCTCCTCTTCATGATTCCAGCAGCATGGGGACTGATTCATGGAGTGCGCTTCGCCTATATTCGTCTTCGCTCAGCAATCTTTCTGGCAACGCTCATCACCGTGCTCACCATCCCCACCTGGAGCAGCAAAGGAGCCTGGCTGCCTAACTGGGCTCTGAGCTGGCCAGCATGGTATCTGGTGGCGACTGCCGCCCGCAAAACGCAATCGCTCAAGAGGTGGCCATGGCAGATAAGCTGACAGTCAATCTCAATGGGCATGATCGTGCGATCAGCTCTCCTCCCGAGACGCCACTTCTTTATGTGCTGCGCAACGAGTGTCATCTTACCGGTCCTCGCTATGGCTGCGGTCTGGCACAATGTGGTGCGTGTGCAGTGCTTCTTGATGGCGCGGAGATACGCTCTTGCATTACCCCTCTTGCGGCGGTTGCCGGCAAAAAAGTTACGACCATTGAAGGCCTCTCTGCCCTTTGGACACAGTCCAAAGGACTGCCTGCCAATACGGACACCCTGCACCCCGTGCAGCAGGCATGGATCGAGGAACAGGTACCACAATGTGGCTACTGTCAGAGCGGCATGATGATCGCAGCTGCCGACCTGCTCGCAACAAACCCAGCGCCAACCGTAGCCGAGATTAAGAACGCTTATACGAACAAGCCGCCATCACCGCACCTCTGCCGCTGCGGTACGTATGCCGCAATTATTCGCGCTGTGCAGCGCGCCTCCGCCGCCATGAAAACTTGACGAGGTATCGCCATGAATATCACGCTTCCCTCTTCGATTCCTTATTCGTCACGACTTCTGCTTCCGCGTCTCACACGTCGTGGCTTCCTTAAAAGCGGCGGCGTCCTTGTTGTATCGTTTGCTACACCACGTCTCTCGGCACGCGCGGACACTTCATCTCCTCTCTCCATTTCCATCGCTTCATGGCTCGAACTTCGAGATGACGGAACGATCATCGTCCGCACAGGTCGCACGGAGATTGGCACCGGCATGAGTGGGTACTACCCACAGGTCATCGCGGAAGAGCTCTGCGTGCACCCCAGTACGATCCGTCTGATTATGGGTGATACCGACCGCACGCCAGACGGCGGCTACTCTGCCGGTTTCCTTACAGGCGCAGACAATCTGCGCAAAGTCGGTGCTTATACCTATCAGGCTTTGCTGCGTCTAGCGGCAAAAAAACTGCGCACGCCCATCGAATCGCTCACTGTCGAAGATGGCATTGTCTCCGGCAATGGGCAGAAGATTCGTTATACGGATTTAGTCCGTAATCAACACCTCGATCTTACGATTCCCGTCTCGGGAGATCCTGCAGCGGTCGATTCCAAGTCGCCGAATGGTGTCGCAGGGTTGGACGGTCTCGTTGTTCTGGGCAATCCTCCGACGCGTCCGATGAGTCAATACAAGTTCATCGGCTCCTCGAACCCCATGCCTGGCATTCCTGACAAGGTGACAGGCAGGACACAATGGACTTGCGACGTTGCACTTCCAAACATGCTGCACGCCCGCATGGTACGCCCCTCTACGCTTGGCGGAACGCTTATCTCGGCAGGCAAGCTCGACAAAACAACCTTCCCCACGGCTCAGCTTGTAGTTAAGAAAAACCTTGTCGCCGTCCTTTCGCCAAACGAATGGGAAGCAATTAATGCAGCACAAACCGTTGCAGCCGATACCAAGTGGACCGAGTGGGCTGGCCTTCCAACAAGTGACAAGCTAACGGAGACTCTACGTAGTTATAAATGGGGTGCACCGTCTGAGGGCAAGGGTAATGCAGAGGAGACAGCAGCGGCATTCAACACGGCCGCGCAAAAGATCGACTCCTCCTACGAGCAGCCCTTCATGAAGCATGCCCCTATTGGGCCCTTCGTGGCTGTCGCCGATGTCCGTCCGGATGGCTCCGTTACGGTCTGGTCTCATTCCGCCAACTCACAAGGTCTTCGTGCGCAGATCGCCTATACGCTCTCAACTTCCATCGATAAAGTTGTCGTGCGCTGGCTTGACCACGCGGCACAATTCGGCCGTACGACGTTCGGTGGAGATGGCGCAGAAAGCGACGCTGCGATTCTTTCGCAAATAACCGGTCGTCCGGTGCGTGTGCAATGGATGCTGCCCGATGATCTCGCGTGGTCTGCGAACTCGCCCGGTTGGGCTGAAGATATCTCCTGCAGCCTGGACAGCAATCATCGCATCACAGCAGTGAAGAGCTCGTTTTATTCACTGCAATCGAATGACATGCGTATGGTCGGGGCCATCCTTGCAGGAATGCCAACTTGTAAACCGCAGAGCGGTTACTGGATTGCTACGGAGTGGCCCTACGATCGCATTCCACATCGTCGCGAAGAAGTGTACGGCATGCCGACACTCGGCTCCGATTCGCCAAGCGGCGTGGGTCTGCGCGGACTTATTATGCGCACTCCTGGGCAGCGTCAACAGAATTTCGCGCTCGAATCCCTCATCAACGAAGCAGCTGCAGCTACGGGTACCGATCCCATCGCGTTTCGGCTGGCACACACAACGGACCAACGGCTCATCGAGCTCATTCACGCTACCGCGAAGGCTGCCGAGTGGCAGTCACGTCCTTCACCAAACCCAGATGCGCATGGCAACAATGACCAACTGCACGGTCGCGGCATGTGCCTCATGGTTCGTCAAAACGCCTGCTGGGTAGGCATCGCTGAGATCATCGTTACGCGCTCCACTGGTGCTATTCAGGTTGAAAAGTTCACTATTGGTGCCGATCCTGGCAAGATCATCAACCCACGCCAGCTTGAGCGCTGCATGCTCAGCGGAGTCGTCATGGGGATAAGCGAAGCTTTGAAAGAAGAAGTTACCTTTGATACGGGCAAAATCACAAGCACGCTTTGGAGCAGCTACAAGATTCTCACCATGGCGGAGATGCCCGAAATCAAGACTGTACAGATATCCCACGATGACAAAGGCTACGGAGGTGGGTCTGAGGCTGCCAATGCTATCTGCCCGCCAGCAATCGCGGCGGCTTTCCATGATGCCACTGGAATTCATGCGCGACGTATCCCGCTGACGCCTGCCTATGTCAACCGGCTACTTCATGCTCGAGCTTGAGCTTTGTTCTGGGAAGCGCTAACTCCCCTGCAATGTAGCACTACATAACAAAGCCCCATATTCAATCAATAAAGAAAGATTGAATATGGGGCTTCTACCACTGATGCCTGCGAAGCAGGATTATGCCGTATGGATGTCGAAGCGGTCGAGGTTCATAACCTTGTGCCATGCGTTCACAAAGTCGTGAACGAACTTCGCATGTGAATCAGAGCACGCGTAGACCTCGGAAAGCGCCCGAAGCTGTGCGTTCGAGCCGAAGATCAAGTCGGCGCGCGTAGCTACCCACTTGGCGTTGCCCGAATTTCGCTCACGGCCTTCAAAGGTGTTCTCCTCTTCGTCCGACGCTTTCCACACGTACTTCATGTCTAACAGATTGACGAAGAAGTCGTTGGTCAGTTTCCCCGGACGATCGGTGAAGACGCCGAACTTCGTGCCACCGAAGTTCGTATTCAGCACGCGCAGACCACCGATCAGCACCGTCAGTTCTGGCGCTGTCAGCTGCAGCAATTGAGCCTTGTCCAACAGCGCTACCTCGGCCGGCTCCGGAGACTTGTAACCGTATGAGCGGAATCCGTCCACCTTGGGTTCAAGCGGCTCGAAGGATACAACATCGGTCTGCTCCTGCGAGGCGTCGTTGCGACCTGCCGTAAAGGGTACCGTCACGTCGATGCCGGCGTCCTTTGCTGCCTTTTCGATTGCTGCGTCACCAGCAAGCACGATCAAGTCAGCCAACGAGATCTTCTTTCCGCCGGTGGCTGACTGGTTAAAGTCGCCCTGGATTTGCTCCAGCACTTTCAGCACGCGCGCTAGCTGTTGCGGCTGATTGACCTCCCAGTCCTTCTGCGGGGATAAACGGATGCGAGCGCCATTGGCCCCACCGCGCTTGTCGGAGCCGCGGAAGCTCGAGGCCGAGGCCCACGCCGTTGAGACCAGATCCGCAACCGAAAGTCCGGAGGACAGCACCTTCTCTTTGAGAGCCTTGACGTCTGATTCCTCGATCAGCGCGTAATCGACTGCAGGAATCGGATCCTGCCAGATCAGCTCTTCTTTCGGAACCTCGGGTCCTATGTAACGAGCACGCGGTCCCATATCGCGGTGGGTCAGCTTAAACCAGGCGCGAGCAAAAGCATCTGCGAACTGATCCGGGTTCTTGTAGAAACGCTCGGAGATCTCACGATAGATGGGGTCCTTGATTAAGGAGATGTCCGTAGTCAGCATGCCCGGCAGATGCTTCTTGCCGGGATCATGTGCGTCAGGCACAGTGTTCGCGCCAGAATCACCTTTGGGCTTCCACTGGTACGCGCCGCCAGGGCCCTTGGTCAGCTCCCACTCGTACTTGAAGAGGCTCTCGAAGAAGCCGTTGCTCCACTGTCGGGGTGTCGTTGTCCATGTCACTTCGATACCACTGCCGATAGCATCACCGGCGATGCCGGTCTTGTATGCGCTGGACCAGCCAAGACCCTGGTTTTCGATTGGCGCACCTTCGGGCTCGTGCGCAAGATGGCTTCCTGCGCTGGCGCCATGAGTCTTGCCGAAGGTATGACCGCCAGCGATAAGGGCCACGGTCTCCTCATCGTTCATCGCCATGCGGCCGAAGGTGACACGGATATCGTGCGCAGCGGCAATCGGGTCGGGCTTTCCTTCCGGCCCTTCAGGATTCACATAGATAAGACCCATCGTTGTTGCGCCAAAAGGATTCGCCAGGTCTCGTTCGCCGGAGTACCGCTTATCGGTACCGAGCCAGGTATTCTCAACACCCCAGTTCACGTCCTGGTCCGGCTCCCACACGTCAGGGCGTCCGCCAGCAAAGCCAAACGTCTTAAAGCCCATCGTCTCCAGCGCAACGTTGCCTGCCAGGATGAGCAGGTCGGCCCAGGAAATCTGCTTGCCGTACTTCTGCTTGACCGGCCACAGCAAACGCCGCGCGCGATCAAGGTTCACGTTGTCAGGCCAACTGTTCAGCGGAGCAAAGCGCTGCTGACCGCGTCCACCACCGCCACGGCCGTCGAAGGTGCGATAGGTGCCAGCCGAGTGCCAGGCCATGCGAATCATCAATGGACCGTAGTGGCCGAAGTCTGCCGGCCACCAGTCCTGCGAATCGGTCATCACGGCCGCGAGGTCTTTTTTGAGCTGCCAGTAGTCCAGCTTCTTAAACTCCTCGGCGTAGTTGAACTCCTCTTCCATCGGGTTCGACAGTCTCGAGTGCTGATGAAGCAGATCAAGCCGAAGGTGATTTGGCCACCAGTCACGATTGGTCATCGGCGCGTGACGATCTGCGCCATTGCCAGGTGCAGCGCCGTTAGACGCTGCGGCATGATCAAACGGGCACTTCGCTTCCCCCGTTGCTTGCGCGTTGGGTTCGGACTTTCCTTGGGACGTGTGTTCTGTCTGTTCGGCCATTGTTTTCTCCTTGACTTGTCGTGTTCTCTTCTAGCGGCTCGTTTTCGATGTCCAACGCCGATCAGATCTCGCTGTCGTCGACGGTAGTATTAGGGCGAGTTACGGTTTCGTGAGTGGGTTTAGCTGCGTTTCACTTTCTGGCACGCGGCACAGATTCCGATGACATCGATTGAATAGCGTTCCACCTTAAAACCTCCGGGCAACTCCTGTAGTGCCGGAAGAGCCCCGAGATCCTTCTCTTCAATGTCGGTGATCGCCTTGCAATACGAGCACACCATATGGTGATGATCGTGGCTGTTCATTTCGACTCGCAGGGAGCCGTGATGCATGCTCAGTTCTTTTAGCACGCCTCTATCGAGAAACAGATGAATGTTCTTGTAAACCGTCGCCAGGGAGATTGCAGGTACACGCTTCTTGACGCGTGCGTAAATCTCTTCCGGGCTGGGATGGCCATGCATCGTCTGCATAACCTCATAAAGAACCTGGCGCTGGTGAGTTGCCGGGATCCCATGATCTTCGCAAAGTTCACGGAAACTACGCGCCTTAACATTGGGAGAGGCCGTCATGAATAGCTAGTAAACGATAATTTTTATTGTTTCGTCAAGCGACGGATGCCGGTTCCGATTCCGGTCAATCAAATAGCGGATGTTAGATCGCCCGGAGGTCGATCCTCAGCTTCCCTTGTAAGGGGGCAAAGCATGGAGCATGTTACCGATGCAAATATGGAGCGCTCCTGAGCTTACGACGTTAACTCCAGGGAGATTTGCTTGGTGTCGCGATCAAGCCCAACGATTTTGAAGTTGCGCATTTGACCAACATGAAGTGGCTCAGGCTGCACACCCAACCCTTTCGTCTCACCTTTCCACCGGGAGTTCAACATTGAGGACAATGCTGAGAGATCAAGCTTTGTTTCGCTTTGACTCGGTGTGGTCTGGTCGGTCTTTACGTTTACGAGGCAATTGGCGTGAATACCTTCGCCAAGTTCTACGATCGCGCTGTCGCCTTTGTGCTCAACCAGGCGACCTGATACGACATCGCCAATCGAATGCTCCTCGATATACACGTCGAGGTCGCTAGGAATCAGTTGCTTTATGCTCAGTCTGATCTGACGCTTTTCCAAATCTATGGCGAGAACCTGGGCTCTGACAATCTGTCCTGTCTTAAGCGCGTCCTGAGGGTGATTGATCCGCTTTTCGGCGCTGATCTCGCTAATGTGGACCAATCCTTCAATCCCCTCTGCCAACTGCACAAAGGCGCCAAATTTTGTTAACCGTGTGACCGGGCCTTCGATAACAGAACCTGCAGGAAATTTTTGCGGGACCACAGCCCATGGATCGCCGAGCGCCTGCTTGAGCCCTAAAGAAAGACGGCGCTCGGCAGGGCTGATTGAAAGGATGACCGCCTCAACCGTGTCATCGAGTTTCAGGAGATCACCCGGCTTTCGCACCTTGCTGACCCACGACATCTCAGAAACATGAATCAGCCCCTCAATCCCAGGCTCAACTTCGATGAACGCTCCAAAGTCCGTAAGACGTTTTACAGAGCCAGTCACGCGCTGTCCCAACTGATACCGATCAGCAGCAGAGTCCCATGGTTCTGGTTGCAGTTGCTTGAGCCCAAGAGAGATGCGCCTGCTCTGGGGATCGATTTTCAGAATCTTGACCTGTAGCTCCTGACCGATAGCAAGAACTTCCTCGGGACTATTGACGCGACTCCATGAAATATCGCTTACGTGCAGCAAACCATCGACTCCACCAAGATCGACAAAGGCACCGTAACTAGTAAGGCTTCGAACCTGACCACGAACGATATCTCCTTCGCTCACCTCCGAATAGCGTTTTTGCTCAAGTTGACGGGCTTGCTCTTCGAGAATGACACGGCGGTCAACGACAATGTCCTCCTCAGCAGCATCGAGCTTGACGATGCGGCAGATGATCTCCTGGCCAACAAGCTTCTCCAGATCGGCAGCGTCACGGGTTCCACTGCGGGAAGCCGGCATAAAAGCTCGTACACCCAGGTCGACCGTCAAGCCACCCTTCACGATGCCTGTCACTATTCCCGTGACAGCAGCTTTCTGCGCGTAGGCTTCTTCCAGTGAAGACCAGTCAGTAGCCTGAGCAATCTTCAAACGAGATAGAGCATAGTATCCCTCTTCGTTACGCCCTTTGACCGATACAGGAAACCGGTCTCCAATCTTAATCCCCTCGGCATTGTTCTCAAATTCCCCTCGAGAAAGTACACCCTCAACTTTGAGGCCTATATCCACGAATACTGAATCCGATGAGATCGAAATCACGACGCCCTCTTTCTGGGCCGCCTCCGTTTTCGATGGATTAGCATGAGTCTTTTCAAATTGGGAAAGAAGCGAACCAAACGATTCCGCGGAATCGTCAAGGACGTCGGATGAGTCGAGGGAGTTGGGAGTGGTGCCTGGGATACCTTCGTTTGCCATAACAGTTGACTAACATTGTAGCCATGATCGGCGCTGTAGAGGATCTTGAGCAACCGAATGCCGCACACGAAAGCGCGTAAGCCATGCTATTCCGCCTGAACAGGTTTTTTAGAAAACGTACCGGCGTCCCCACGCCAGCGTATTGACGGCTCCTGAAACGCTATGTTCCGATCGATGCAGTGAGTCGAAAGCCTGCACTTCCGGTCGATGCGATTCTGCCGGAGGTCTTGGCAACCCTCCGGCATACGTCCAATCTTGTTATCGAAGCGCCCCCAGGAACCGGGAAGACTACGCGGATTCCGCCAGCCCTTCTCGGCCTCGTCAAAGGCGAAGTCATCGTGCTGGAGCCGCGCAGGATTGCCGCCCGACTGGCAGCACAAAGGGTTGCATGGGAAATCGGCGAAGAGATTGGCGGAACGGTTGGCTATCAGGTTCGCTTCGAAGAGAGAATCGGCCCATGCACGCGGCTCCGGTTTGTTACAGAGGGCATTCTGATCCGGCGTCTGCTGACAGATCCAGCCCTCAAAGGCATCGACGCAATTGTTCTTGACGAATTTCACGAGCGCCACCTTGAAAGCGATCTTGCACTGGCCCTTCTGAAGCGCCTCCAACGCACACGACCAGAGATACGCATCGTTGTGATGTCGGCCACGCTCGACGCAGCGCCGATCGCGCGATACCTCAACAACTGCCCGATCCTGCGATCTGAGGGAAAGTTGTTTGAATTATCGATTGGCTATCTGCCCTATTCCCCTGAACCGCTTCACATTCAGACGAGAAAGGGTGTGGAACTGCTGAATGCGGCGCAGCTCTCCGGCAGTATTCTCGCTTTCCTTCCAGGTATTGCAGAGATCAGGCGAACCATGCGCGAGTGTGAAACGATCGCTCGCCAGACAGGCCTCCTCGTTCTCCCCCTGCATGGCGATTTATCACTTGCCGAGCAGGACCGCGCTGTGCTGCCGTCTGCTGAAAGAAAACTTATTCTCGCGACGAATGTTGCTGAAAGCTCCGTTACCGTCGAAGGAGTGACTGCGGTTATTGATAGTGGTCTGGCACGGATCGCCACCTACTCGCCCTGGACGGGATTGCCGACACGACAGGTCGGTCGGATCAGCAGGGCCTCGGCAACTCAACGGGCCGGTCGCGCAGCTCGTACAGCTCCCGGACGGGTGATACGCCTTTATTCCGAAAAAGATTATTTGCTCAGCCCTGAGCAGGATATTCCTGAGATCGCACGTGCCGATCTCGCACATCTTTTGCTCAACATGAGAGCAATGAATATTGAGCATCTCGATGATCTCGATTGGCTGGATGCTCCGCCGAAGCAGCATGTTGAAAGCGCCGAATTGCTCCTGGATCGCCTCGGGGTACACGGCGATATGGGGCAGCGACTGGCGCGGTTTCCATTATCTCCACGCTTATCCCGCATCGTGGTTGAAGCATTGGACCGAGGCGTCGGAGAAGATGGATGTCGTGCTGCCGCGTTGCTCGGCAGCAGCGTACACAGCGAAAAGAATGATCTGTTAGCTGCCATGGACTTGCCTCAGCAGTACCGCTTGAAGCAGGACACGGACCAGTTGCTCAGGATAGCTCGGCCTCCAAAACAAACGCGACATGATGATGAGGCATTGCTCCTCTCTGTGCTGGCGGGTTTTCCCGACCGCGTAGCCCGGCGGCGATCAGGCAACAGGGTGCTGCTATCGACAGGCGTCTCGGCAGAAGTTGCTGGCGAACTCCCGCCCTATGAATTTATGCTCGCGCTCGATGCCGAGGATCGCCAGGAAAATCCCTTGCCGCTCATCCGCATGTTCGCGCGAGTTGAGCCGGAGTGGCTGCTTGATCTCTTTCCTGATCGCATTCAAGAGCGATCAAGCGTGGTGTGGAATCGCGTTTCAGAGCGGGTTGAGAAAGTAAGTGCGTTGCTCTACGACAACCTTGTCATTGAGGAGTCGCGCGGTATGGCACCCGAAGCGGAAGCGGCTGATCTACTCGCTCAGAAGGCATTAGAGACTGGCATCGATCACTTCGTAGACAAGCAGGCTCTGGAATATTTCCTGGCTCGACTGAGTTTTGCGCACGTTGCATCACCTGATCTCTCTGAGGCTCTGCGAAATCTATGCTTGGGATTTCAAAGTTTTGAAGATCTGAGAAATGTTGCCAGGAACTTCATCCCACTGCTGGAAGAGAAGGTAAACAAGAAACTCCTCGATGAGATCGCCCCTCTCAGTATTCGCTTGAAGAATGGACGTCAAACCAGGATTCACTACGAAGAAGGCAAACCACCATGGATTTCATCTCGCCTGCAAGATTTCTTCGGGATGCAGGAGACTCCAAGGATCGGTCCGGACAAAATACCGCTCGTTATTCATCTTCTCGCTCCAAACCATCGTGCCGTACAAACGACAACAGACCTTGCTGGATTCTGGAAGCGCCTTTACCCGCAAGTCCGACGGGAACTCATGCGCCGTTATCCGAGGCACGAATGGCCAGAGATGCCTAATTTAGCGCGCAGTCGCTAGAAACAATGACTCCACATATTGTTGAGCTCCAGGAAAATTCGGATGTTTCTCTGTCTGGCGGCTTGGCACTCCAAACGATACGGTGCAGCACGATATGGAGACTACTCAGGCTTTCCTGGCCAGTCGGCGAGACAGGCGGCGCGCAGTGAACTTCGCTCCGCAGGCAAAGCGGCACATGGGACCGAAGTTGTTCGCCGAAGCAAGCCCGGTCATGTAGAGGCCATCGACCGAGGTGCTAAAGTTCGAATCGAGCACCGGCGTCTCTTCTGCCGTCCGAATCTTCGCCGCAAGCTTTGGGTCGAGGAACTTCAACGATTTGAGATATGGCTTGAAGCCGGTACCGCCCATCACGTGGTCGACCTGCAACTCCTGCGCCACGCCATCCGCATCGCGATAACACACCCGAACCTTCGAGCCGACTATGGCCACCTCTTCAAGGCGGCAGCTCATATAAGGCTTCACATGGCCCACAAAGCCATCGCGCGAGAACCATCCAGGCGCAGGCCCAAGATGCTTGGCCACTACCTTGTGGCGCAACTTTTGCGGCATCACGTGAAAGAGCAGAGGCAGGTCCACTGCAACTTTCGAACGCCACCCCAAACCGATCACCGAGCGGGGATTCTTGATGCGATCTATCAGAGGACGATAGTCGGGCGAACGATCATGGAAGCTGATCTTCGCAGCACGCGCCATCAGCTCTGTCTCAGCACCAGTCTCGTTCAAGGCTACCGCCGCATTTACCGCCGACGCGCCAGCCCCAATCACCAGCACACGTTTACCGCGAAAGGCATCAAAAGGGCCATGATGAAACGTGTGGCTCACTGCCTCGCGCGGCAGTCCGTCCATCACTTTAGGGAGATATGGAAAATGGCTGATGCCGACTGCCAGCACAACCTGCTTCGCCTGCACCATGTCACCTTCGGCTGTCTCTAGCTCATAGCCGCCCGGAATCTGACTGATGCGTACGATCATCGTCTCTTCAAGTCCCGGTGCAAAGCGGCGCTGAAACTCTTTGCCGTAATCCACAAAGGTCGTGCGCTTTACTGGCGGACCTACGGGCGCATACGGAATATCGTTTTCACGGCAGTATTCTTCGAGTCTGTATCCGTCGCCCGGAGCGTACAAGTCCGAGGCAAAGCCGTCCGACTTTAGAAACATTCCTGGAGGCATATGCTTATCCCAAGCCTCCATCACAGGACCAAAGATACGGTAGTCCACATCCAAAGGATTGAGATGTGCGGCAAGCGACAGAGCGTATGGGCCCGAACCGACAATGGCGACCGATATCATATGCCTCTTCTTACGCATTTGACATGACACACGAAGAGCAAGCTAGAGAACCAGCGCGAGCTAGCACGATCAGGCTGCGCGGCATCGATGACTCTGCCGTGTGCAGAAATGCATGCATCCTTGTTGATAGCCTACATGAGCTGCCGTTATGAATAACCCTACAATAGCAGCTGGAGTACGATCCAATTCCTCGCGGACACCGCAGAAAGAGAGTTCTCATGCCCTTTGTGGAAACGAACGGACTTAAGGTTATCGAACGGCTTCCGGGATGGAAGGGACGCTATTTTCACTCGGCCAGCATGACATTCGCTCACTACGAGTTCGCCGCCGGCTCGTCCATCCATGAGCACTTCCATCCCGAGGAAGAGGTCTACGAAGTGATTGAGGGGGAAATCGAAGTGACCATCGACGGAGAATCTCAGACCGCGAAGCCAGGCGTGGTTGCCATTGTGCCCGCGAACAGCCGTCACTCAGTCAAAGCATTGACAGACGGGCGCTTGATTGTCGTGGACCACCCTTCCCGTCCGGATTTCAACTAGGTTGAACGCTGTACTCCAGCACGGATGAAACTATGGCACATCTCTTAATCTGTTTGAATCTCTGCAATCAGATGTCCCATGAAAATGATTGCTACCGAGCAATGCGGTACAAACGTAGCTGAGAATCATTCGAACCAGCATGATCATCTGGATTCTCCGGGAGTGGAACCAAGGTCGAGTGCCCTAACTCACTAAGTCGTTTCAAAAGGGCATTATTCGGATCGTAGTAATACGTTTCGTATGAAACGAGCCAAATCGTTTTACCATCAGAAGGCAAAAGATCAGAGGTAAAATTATTCAAATCTGATTGTGTTATTACGGGTCCACCCCAACCAGTGTGTCTCTGCATATCCCACCATGTATAGATATCGATAGGAAATCCCGCTTCAACTGGATGAAAGTTTCGATGGCTGGCGAAGTAGTCAAAGGGTACTTGGGAATAGAGAGCATCGAAGATGACTTTGTCTCCGGGCTGGTAGTCGGTTTGGATAGCACGCACTACATTTTCCCACGGTCTTCCATGGGGCCTCGTCGCCTGTCTGATAAAGCCTGCGCAATAAGTTGCGAGGAGTACAACTCCCATAACGGCACCTAACTGGGACCATTTCAGTGAGGTCGTCGAGAACTGAAGCGTTCGAGCCATAGCCAGGACCAGTACAGGAATCAGAAATAGAAGGTAGCGGGTACTGCCAAGATGGAATGCAACGACTGCACCGTAGAGTAGGATCGAGAGGATCAGAAAAAGGCGACAAATTTCATCCCCTTTAAATAGGCCCAAAAGCACTACTCCGGCGAGTGCACACGTTAGAGGAATCGCGCAGATCAGAAGGATCGTATGGGATGTTGCAGGATAAAAACCTGCCATCACCGCGGTATTTCGCGCCATAGCTCCGATTCCATGACTTTCATTTGGATCGACCCCTGTCGACCCAAATGAAAGAGCTTGAGGATCACTATGACTGCGTTCTAGTTGCCGATTTAACTGTACTTTCAATGCATGTTGCGACAGGAGAAGAGGAATACCTGGAGAAACAAACAGAAGCGTCAGTATGCCGACCGTAAGAATACTGGAAATTTTTGCTCTGATATGGTTTTTGCGAAGAACCCAGTGAATAAATAACCCCGCTACGAAAAAGACGCCAAGATAGTGAATATAAAACAACAATGCCAATAGCAAGCTGTATGCAAGCAGAAGCCCCTTACGATCATCTTCTTCGATGACAACCCGCCAATGGATGATTAAGGCGCAGACAAAAGCGAACATGAACAGCATGTAGCTTCTTACTTCCAGCGAATAGACAAGCAACATCGGCGAAAAAGCAAAAAGGGCTGAAGCAAAGCTTCCCCATCTTGCTCCAAGCACTCGTTGGGCAAGGAAGAACATTGCAAGCATGCAACAGATATTCACTAGGGCGCTGAAAAGCCTTAGCCGAACCTGAGCATCCCCGACGAGATGAACCCATCCCCAAAGAACAATCGAGAATAGTTGAGGATGAACATCTCCCGTCGTAAACCGCAAAAGATGATGAAAGGGCAGGTTTGCGACGTATGCAGAATAGGTCTCATCCAGCCATAATTCCCGCGAATTCAGTATTGAAAGCTTGCACCACGCGCTTAGGAAAATAGCAATAAAACCGAGCAGATAGAGTTTCTGGCGCAATGCACTTAGCAGACGCATTAAAGAGGATCCTTACGCAGAAATGTCATGTGTTCACCCGACACATTATTCCATACGAAACAGATCATCCTATCTCTTCTCCGAGCCGCGACGGCTGACGCCCTTTTCGCCTCATAACTTACTTACATAGATAGCTAGCGCCCTGCGTTCGTGATGCACGTTAGCAATCTAACCAGGACATCCGGTAGCTCACACCAATGTATTGTCACAAGCCATTTGTGGACGGAGAGCTAAGGTCCGATATTCGACAAACGCGATGATGCGGGCAACTCAGAGGGGGAGACAACTGTCACGAAGAGACAGAAGAGGGCATCCATTCGACTATGCCCAACTTGTGAACCAGTGAAATTGTATGTCTTTGAAAAGTATGGCTCCTGAGGTAGGACTCGAACCTACAACCCTTCGGTTAACAGGCGGCGGGTACAGCATAGAGTACGTTTGTTTTCTGTAGGATAGGTGGGAGCCGAGAGGCATTTTTGGAGCCTTTACGGCGCACAATTTGACGAAGGTTTTGACGAAGAACCGGTATATGCCACTTGGCCGTGGGGGACAATCGGATTCGAACCTACGACTTCCACCGTGTGAAGGTGCCGCGTCAAACCTAAACTGTTGACGGTAAAGGAGATATCTGACGGATAAACCGGCAAAACCGGCCCAAACGGCGGTATTTGCCACAAAAATGCCACAAAGCCATCGCAATCACAGTGGGCGTATTGGCTGGCCCGCGGGGAGCCAGCCAGCATGGTTTAGGTATCGAATGATCCGTCACCTCGAAGTCAAATGTCCCTTGGGCCAGCGGTATACTTATGGAAAGGTCTTTGAGGGCACTTCTCGAAGAGGAGAATACACATGGCCACACCAGCGGCACCCGCGCAGATGATTAGGGCCAACGGCCGGAGCAAGCGTCTCGTGAACCGTGACGACAGCGAAACTCTTGTGGCCAACATCTCGAAGGCCATCCGCAAAGTTGGAATTCGGCGCGATGCCGTTTTTGTGACGAAGGCAACTTCTGCGAAGAAGGTCTACGCCTACTCTGTTCTTCCATCCGACACCTCAAAGATTGTTCGTGAATCGGCGGATGGCACTCGGACCATCGGGCGGTTCTCTAACGGTCAGTTTCGGGTTGTCAAGACTAAGAACGCCTGATGTCGGCAGCGCCGCCGGACGCAGAGTCCCTGCTCCAAAATATTCCACGAGATCGTCCTCTTGCGATCATCGTCGCTGGTCACAACGGGTCGGGCAAGTCTACGCTCTGGAATCAACGTCTCTCGCAAGCGCTCCGAATTCCTTTACTCAACGCCGACCGATTAACGTTGTCGATTCTTCCGGAGCCCGATGGCGGAGATCTGGCCAACCTCCCAACATGGGCTAAGGAACTGCGTGACGATGACGAGAGATGGCAGCGCATCTCTCAAGCAGCTGTCACCTCTCTGGTCGAGCAGGTCGTTCGTCAGCAAGTCTCGTTCGCCTACGAAACAGTCTTTTCACATTGGCGTGAACTACCTGACGGGACAGTTGAGTCGAAGATCGATCTGATTCACAAGTTCCAAGCTGCCGGATATTCCGTAGCACTCTTATTCGTCGGACTCACGCATGAAGGACTGTCTGTTCTGCGCGTCCGCACAAGACAACAGATGGGTGGACATGCGGTACCCGAAGATAAGCTCCTCTCTCGGTTTCCGCGCACGCAACGCGCCATTAAGGTTGCCGCAGGTATCGCTGATCTGACTCTGATGTTTGATAACAGCCAGAAGCTCCGATAAGGCCTTCGTTTTGGTTCGTGCTCAGGCAAAGACGAATGTGCTGTACGACTGTAGAACCGCTGAACGTCAGGAGAAGAATCTTCTTGCGGTTTCTCGACCCTGGCTCGACAAGGTAGCGCCCTTAGACGTTCCCCTCTGCGCTAGATAGATTGCACCAGCATCTGAAAGCCGGTCCAGAAGATCACAAACAAGCTGACGATAATGGCTGCTTCGCTCATTTAGGATCTCCCGCCATTGACGACAAACATGCGCTACGGCAGGTCGTCGTAATGTATGTGAGCGGATCACGGCGTTCCTAACCGAGATCTGAATCTTAAATGCCGAGAGCCGATCTGCATCAGCTTCATCAGTGATCGAGTTGACGGCGTTGCGGAAGTCCTCAGCCGTGCCGCCACTGGTGACGACCTCGCCAAGCACATCGCGCACCTTCTCTATGATCCGCTGATCATTGACGCCCGCGATGGTGAAGGCATCGTGCTTGTATTGCTTCGTCAGGCCCTCGAAGATATCGCGTGTGAGAGGAGTCAGGTTGCGAAGGTATTCGAGCGCGCCTGCCGATGGCAGATCGAATCTGGTGTAAATCTGGATGTCGCCATTGCTCTGCTGCTGATCGGCGAAGAGATGCGTGCTGGTGTAGAGCTGCAGCGGCTTCTTCGTCTTCTGGACAGCGCCTCGCAGCACCGTCAGCCGTCCAAACAGATTGAAGCCTGCCTGATACTCTGCCAGCCGCCGATGTTGATCACCTTAGCCATGCTTTGGGAAATACTTCCATTTCCATATCGTAGTCTGCGAAATTAGCTTTCGTAGTTGCAACCTTTATACTTGCTTTTGGTGATATCGACACTTTTACCGGTGAGTGATTTTTGCCACTGAATGAAAGGGACTATTGCAGTCTTTGCTTTGTATTGTTCATTCTTGACTTCTTCCGACGCGCCCTCAATTGAATCTTCCGGGCGGAGTCCGCGCCAAATGAAGTAACCAACATCTTTCGGTCTATTTTCTTGATAGAACCTCAAAGAAGCACTTTCTAGATAGTTACTTCCCCGAGAGAATTCAGGCTTCTTGAAATCTGGAAGGGATAGAAGACCTTTATCGGACAATAAAGCCTTCACATTGCTTAGCTGTGCCTCTGAGAGGGTGCCAGTGTATACATTGATTGTCGCTTGATGAGAAGACATCAGCTGCCTCTTTCGCTCAAGATGAAACTCGCCCGTAGCGAAAACGAGGACACAACCAGCTGTTATACCGCCGCCCTCGCTTGAGATGTCATTTTCAACCCAATTGAGAGTCAGAGGGAACGGAGCAGTGCTTACCTGCTGGCTATGGATTGAGACAGGGATAATTATCAGGCTGACGAAAGCTACCGAGATTCTAGAAATGAGAGATCGTATTGATTGTTTGATCATTTGATGTCGTCCGATAGTTATGGTGTGATGGCGGTAGTGGTGAACGGGTAGCCCTTATCAACAAATCTTGTGCAAGTACTGTCCGGCTTATCTGCATATCGTGGGCCAGATGTGCAATAGCTGTAGGACTTCCCGTTCGAATCGGCGTTTGAATTGAAGCACCAAACACCTCCAGCGATCTGACCGCAAGACCCTCCATAAGCGTTTGGTAAATCTTTACTGTCACTTAGCCTGCACGCATTTGCTGGATTAGACGTATTTCCCCAACCCCCCGTCAGCCGAAATGTACCTCCGTTATTTTGGCAACTAGAGATCTCCAAATCCAATCGTGCTCCCACGGTTGAAGCGCCAGTAGGTTGGGAAGGAAGATCGTTTTCATTGCAGGTCTCGTAATCTGGATCGTATGAGAACTCTGCATCGTAAAAATTGTAAGTAACATTGGTAGTACCCAATGAATTTGCTGCTTCGGTGATGTTGGGCGAGCCCAATGCAAAGCCAACCACACTTGAATCCGCCCATACATCCCCGTTGGGGACGTCAGCTGGATAGTGATAGTTATTACCGTTCAGCATGCTGTCAAATTCAGTTGCTCCGATTGCTGCATTATCTCCAACACCCATTAAGGCAAACACTGTTGGATCGAAGTATGGATGCTTCGTGAAGTTATATTCGCAGGTAGATCCGCAGCTGAAGCTACTCTTTCTCCTATTCGCAACGCTGGAAAGAGAAGTGCGTCCTAATAAGCCTGCCTTTTTGCCATTAGACATTTCTATCCAGTGGAATTTGCCGTACTTCGCATCCTGTGGAATAACTTTGCCATTCACATCTGGAACAGCGTCCTTTTTCCATTTGTCAACATCGAATACTATCGTTGCTCCTGGTTCGATGTCGGTGCGTTTGAAAACGTAGGTTGTATCGCCAGCAGTGATCTGCCCTCCGATGCGGAGTGTCTCGTCGGCAGTGTTCGTAACAGTAACCAAATTTGTATAGTCTTCATCCCACCGCAGCGGATAGGAACCACGCGCGAATGCTGGTGGATTGCTCGTTCGCAACGGTATATCTTCAACCAAGTGATCTGAAAGACTGATTTGGGTCACGGAACCGACAATCGATCCGTTCGGAGACAATGTTTTCAGCGTTAAGGTGACGCGGGAGATTCCAGCAGCACGAAAGGATGAAAGCGAATCGCCAATCGAGACCTCACGCGATTCGTGCGGAGCAAGTGTTTGAGTGGCGAGATTCTTCGTAAGTGGATTAGATAACGCTGCTTCACGCACAATCGGCGTAATGTCGACCGGTGCATCTGAGACGTTGTGAACAGTGACATGTGTTTCAGCAGACGGATCCAGGCCCACAGCTGTCAGGCTGGGAAATGTCGCCGTTTTAGGGTCATAAAAGCGTATTGGAGCTGAATACCCATCTGCAATGACTGTGCCCACAGGACGTAAGGCGTCGATAGCCCCGTCCGAAGTCATATCGCACGAAACAGGAAACCTTCCTACATGGACGATCGATGCATCGTGAAGTTCTACCCGACGTATTGTTGTAGTTTTGGAAGGAATAACAAACTCATCCGAGAGCGGACCGCATTTCATCTTTACATCAATGTTTCCAGTCGAACTATTCGTCAACGCAAGATATGCTTTGCCCCGTTCCGGCATCCAGAAGACGGCATCTCGCTCTACACTCTTGAAATCGCCGCTAAGGCTCCTTGGCGAATCCACACCTGGACTATTCGATGTTGGGTACAGCGTCAGTTGCGCGCCAAGCTCCAGCCGAACACCGCTATAGTCTATTTTCAGCCAACCGAGCTCCTGATGCGATAAACCAGCGGCCTTAAGGACCGGGCTGAGTTCGATCAATTTGCTTTCTTGCGGGACAAGATCAACATCGGGAAGAGAGGTCGAAACTCCTGATGACGTAAAGACGGTAATCATCGCCTTCAACGTGTTTGGCCGGTTGTTGTTTAACGTGAGCAAAATCCGTTCATCAGCAGTATTACCCGTAAATAGAAGAAGAATTTCTTGAGGCGTGTGAGGTGGAGGCGGCACTGTTGGATAGACAACGTGTTGCTGAGCCAGTGCAGAGAATGTTCCAAAGCAAATGAACTGAAAAACCAAACACAGAAACAAGAATCTCCTCATGCTAGTCACCGGTAAAGGATTTGCTAACAAAGCCGAATTCAATATTTAGTTGTTTTTCGGGGGAGGAAACTGGTTGCCAATCGTGGGCAGAACCGTGACAAGAATTATGACCAGTATTTGTGGAATGTCAAGGCTCAATCGCTCGAAATGATCTGGCCCCGCAAAAATGTTCCGCCTCACGAACCAAGCCCCACATGAGCTCGCTCCGCGCCCTTTGCAATCTGCGCGATGCGCTCGCGGTATTCGGCGCGAGCCTCTGCGCTCATCTGCTTGAAAAGATTGTCGAAGGCTTTGATCTCCATTTCTACCTATCGCTCGCGTTCCGAGTTGAACTGTGGACAATCAGGCGGTCCTGCTGGTGTGTTGATACCCGTTGCAGGACCTGCAGGGCGCGTCAGCAGCTCCTCATGCTCATCTGGAACCTCCACGCCGTAACGCTCATAGGCATACTTCTTCGAGATCGGCAGCCCCATTTGTTGCAGTGTGTCGTCGACAGTGATTCGTTTTCCGAGATCCTCTTCGTTCGAGACATCGTGCTTCAGCGTCGGCATAGGGCATTCCGGCCCGAAGTTCCAGAGCACGAGGCGGCGCACGAGCTGGCGATTGAGCACAGCGTCGATCTGAAGCGCTAGGTCGACGCTCCTCTCCTCCTTCGTGGCCGCATGAATGTTGCCCAGCGCATGCGTAATTTCGTACACGGTATCTTGGCCGCGATATGTGACCTTATCGCCTGCGGACGGCGGCAGACCGGATTGTTTGCTCTTAGCCATATTCAGATTGTCCACTCGTCGTTCGTGGCGACAAGGTTAGCATTTCGTTCTCAGCTTTTGATCCTGCTTGTCGCTCACCGTGAGCCACGCCGTACCGACTCCCCATCTGCGAATGTCGCGTTGAAAGTCGAGTACTGCGGAGATGCTTGCATTCCGAAGCAATGCTCTTGATCGCAGCTATGCGTCCGCAAGCCTGTGGATGATGAGTGGCGGCAACGGGCTGATGAATCTTGGCAGGAGCCGCAACGGCACAGATGGCGTAATTGCGCTCGGAAATATGCGTTTCACTCGTGCTCCAGCGGCCACGTCCTCCGATACCTGCACGCAAGGCGATTCGTGGGATGCCGTCTCTGGAGGCACGCCATATCACTTCTACTGCTCTGCGACTAACCAGATCGTCAGGGTGCAACTCACAACGTGGTAGTTCAACAGAAAGAAGGAATCCATGCGAAAGATTGCAGCAGCCATCATCCTTACCGCAGCCGTCAGCTCAGCGCTGGCTCAGGCCGACAAACCTGTACCGCAGGAGAATTTTCGCGGCGTGAAAATGACACCCGCCGGTGCACTGGATCTGGAAAACAAGAGCTTGCGAATGGCGAATAACTACCTCGTTGTGTATGGCCGAGCAGATGCGCTCTATAACGAGGCTGTTTCCGAAGATAAAAGCCGCTCGGGCAGAGCTGATCAAAAAGGTACTTGCCGCAAATCCTGACTATATGTGGAACGAGCAGGAATCTAATTTCGTGAAGAAAGATGGCGTAGCTGTTAGACACGAAAAAGTCGAACTGCCTCTGCCCCCGGTCTCGTCACAGCAGATCGAGGCCGCGAAAGCTGCTGAGACAGCGAAGGCCGCCGTGCCGCCCACGACTGCCAGCAAAGAAGCAAAGCAGGCCGAGGCAAGGAAGGCTGACGAAGCGGCAAAGACGGCCGCAATGGCGGCCGCAATCGCCAAAAAATTCCCAGCGATAGGGTTCGCTTGGGTAGTTCGCTTGGATCGGCGGCTGCACGGCCTCAAAATAGGCAGTTCGCTTGGATTGAAAGAACCGTCTGCGGTCGCTATTGGCGCGGGTTTTGTGGATTTCAAGGCATCCGGTACAAGGGCCGGGCCATGTAGTTCGCTAGGAGTTCGCTTGGATGCATCGCGGCGCGACGAAAAATCAGCTATTTAGCCTCAGCATCTAAGCGAACTGCTTCCTGTCGCTCTCAAATAAAGCCTGTACGTTCTGGCCGCGCGCGACGCCCGAAATACCCTCAAAACCCGCGCCAATCCCACGATATCCCGCCATCGCCCGCACTATCCCGCTGCTCTCATATACTTTCTGTACTCACACCGGCACACTCATCATGGGTCGACAACGCAATGCGAGGAGAATCCTATGATCTCTGAGATTACGCGCGAGCAAGAACGATTTCGGAATCGTCTCGGTAGTGTTCTTCCCGGTAATCGCCTGAACTTTTTCTTTGTACTCCTCGACATGTAGCAGATTGACGCTTGACAACACCGAGATCCCGTTGCGCAAGAGCTCCTGCACGTCCTGCCATCGATACTGGTTCCGGCTTCCAGGAGGATTTTGAGCGGCAAGGGGATCGATGACGCACACTTGCGGCGCGCGACGAAGAACAGCGTCCAAGTCAACCGCCTGCCCGCCAGCCGTCTCATGCGGCGGAATCAGTTCCAGCTCGCGCAGAAGGGCTTGAACATCTTCAGATTGCCGTCCCTGGATAGCAGCGACGACCACGTCTTCTCCGCGCCCGGCTCTACGACGGGCTTCGTCGAGCATCCGATAGGATTTACCAACTGCAGGAGCGTAGCCCAGGAAAATCTTGAGTTTTGCGCCTAACTGCTTACTCTCCTCTGCTTCTACTTGCTTGAGGAGTCGTTCGGGGCTCGGCCTGGATAATTCGGATACGCGCATTTGTGATTCCAGCGACAGTCTAGACTAGACCGTTATCACGATGTGACGCAATTCGTGCCAGCGACCGGTTTGAACCAGGTAACCCTCACTCAGAATCTGATGTACGGTGAGTGATGACAGTGAGCATCAAGCAATCCCTGTACTTAGAACGATCCTGACCTTCGAACGGGCGCGTACACTAAGCCTCACGAAACCGATAACCGACATGACTCTCTGTCAAGATATATGACGGGCGCGACGGATCGTCTTCGATCTTCTTACGAAGCTGATTGATAAGGACGCGTAGGTATTCGCGCTCGTTACCATAGTCCGGTCCCCATATAGAAGTCAGTAGACGGCTGTGGGGGATAGGGCGGCCTGCATGTTCCATAAGAAAGCGCAACATCGCGAACTCTTTCGGAGTGAGGCGAACCTCTTGGCCCATCTTCTCGACACGATGACGATCCGAGTCGAGCCGTAAAGCGCCAACTACGATAGTAGACTCGGAGGGAGCTGTCGATGTCTTCGAACGCCGGATTGCCGACCGCAACCTCGCAGTCAGCTCCCTAATCTGAAAGGGCTTGGTTACATAGTCATCGGCGCCTGCATCGAGCGCTTCCACTTTATCGTCTTCTCCGTCTCGTACCGTTAGCATAATGATTGGAATGTGAGGGTAGGTATGGTAGATTGACCGACATGTTTCGATCCCTCCCATCCCAGGCATATTGATATCAAGCAGCACTGCGTCATAGTCGATCATCCGCAGACGCAACAGGGCTTGCTCTCCATTGCCTGCTTCTCCAATCATGAATCCCAATGCAGTCAAGGTCTCAAACAGGCTCTGCCGGATTCCCGCATCATCTTCTACGATGAGCACATTCAATCGCTGTGTCACGACTACATCTCCTTTGCCGTTCGCGGTAGCGAAAGAAAGAAAGTGGTTCCCGTGTGCTCGCCGCTATTTACCCATGCACGTCCTTGATGCGCTTCCGCTATGCGCTTGACTACGGATAAACCGATGCCTGTTCCCGGGGCCTTGCGATCTGAGCCGGGGCTGCGATAAAAGCGCTTGAAGATATTCTCCCTCTCATGAGGTGGGATGAAGGAACCCTCGTTCTTGATACTGATAAGCGTCTCCGCCGGATCTTCCTGAACGTCAATAGTGATCGATGACTCAGAACTCCCATATTTCGCGGCATTATCGAGTAGCTGAAAAAGCGCCATCTCCAGGAGTTGCCTGTCGGCCCAGACCGTGCTGTGTTTCGTCCCGGCGAGAAGGCGGATGGGATGTGCACCGAGGTCCTGCGTGGATGCTTCGGCGCTGCTTTGTAGGAGCTGAGTGAGATCAATTGCTTCCCGCTTCAGCTTAAGATCGACAGTGTCAATCCTGGCCGTGCGGAGCAGGCGCGTGGTGAGATCGTTAAGGTGATCGGCCTGCTGGTCGATCAGCGCCACGAGCCTTTTCTCTGCACCAGACAATGTATCCATTTCGAGTAGGCCCGAGCTGGAACTTCGAATGGTTGTCAGCGGGGTTTTGAAGGCATGCGCAAGACCATCCAGTACTGCAGAGCGAAGTTGCTCGCTTTGCCGGGCTGCTTCTGCACTGCTTTCCGCAGAGAACGAGCGTGCCCTCTCAATCGCGACAGCCGTCAACGAAGCGGTTGCAATGATCGAGGCATCATCGAGCGAATGGCCGCAGATGACCAACGAACCAATGGCTCGCGTACCTGAGCGAAGAACGCGTCGCGAGGTCGCTGTTAGAGGGTCATCTTCGTTGCGCTCTGAAAAGTATGTGGAACGCACCTCATCGTCTGTGACCTCACAGGTGCCACTTTTACTCAAATGCAGGTCATAATCGTTCCACAGTGCCACTCCCTTCGCTTGGAGTGTAGCCAGAATCAGATCCGCGAGTTGCTGATCGACTAGCTTCTGTTGATCCAGTAGAAGGATATTCTGGCTCAGTTCATACAACTTCTGCAGTTGCAATTGATGTATCTCGACTTCGCGAGCATGGCGGCTGACTTGATTTGAAAGGCGACTTACAAGCAAAGCGACACTTTCAAAGGTAACTAGAGCTACCCAATCATGGGAGTCCGTCATATAAAACTGAAACAACGGTTGAGTGAAAAAGTAATCGAGGCAGGCCACTGACACCAACGACACGATGCTCGCTTCAAGAAGGCCCCACCGCAACGCAATGGCGGTTACCAGAAAGAGATGAATCGAAGTCGCAGAGGCGAGATTGAAATGAAATCGGTAGGCAAGCCAAGTGATAGACAGGCCCACGGCTATGCCAACCGCGATCCTCGTCGTACCTTCGCGAATTGTTCTCTTGGTCATTCTCTTGTGGTCCAGTGAAGGGAAATTTTATCTCGAAACCCATAAAGAACCCATAAGTAACGGTCTTATGCGTATCTTACGGATTTCTCGATTCACTAAGTGAGGCCGGAAAATTTCGGCCCCATGAGGTGATTCCAATGATGTACATTCGAGGCCTTTCTCAATCTGATTCACTTTCCACGACAGAACCCAGCACATATCCCAAACAGGGCGATGCAAGTGTTTCCAGCGCCTCTCAAAAGAATTCCAAGCGTGTATTGGCAACGCAAAAGTGGACGGCCAAGCAGCTCTATCTGCTGGCCGTTCTGTGCCTCGTGTTCGTGTGCGAGGGAATCGCTGCCCATGCTCAATCGACTTTCGGAAGCATTCTCGGAACTGTCGAAGACCCTTCGGGCGCGGTAATTCCCGGGGCTCATGTTCATGTGACGAACCTGAACGACAACTCTTCACGGGATGCGACCACGAACGATAACGGCGAGTACCTGGTGTTGAACCTGAACCCCGGCACCTACGCGGTGACGGCCTCTGCGCCGAACTTTGTCGATAGAACGCTAACCGGGATGGCACTCGCCGCACGGCAGCAGCTGCGCGCCGACCTGAAGCTGTCGATTGGCGGATCGCAGCAGGCCGTCTCCGTGGAAGCAGCCGACGCGTCGACCGTGAATACAGAGAATGGGACGATCGGCGACACCAAGATCTTCGAACAGGTGGTGGAGCTTCCGATGAACTACCGTGGAGGCAACGACAGCCCGCTGACGGCGCTTGCGGCGGTGCCGGGCGTTCAGCAGGACTCGAACGGCAACCTTTCGATCGGCGGAGGAACGTCGGCGCAGATCCAGTACTCGGTGGACGGCACATCGACGGTGAATATCCGCCAGAACGGCGCGCTGAACAACATGAATCCTTCGTCGGAGCTGATCAGCGAGATGAAGGTGACACAGTTCAATAACAACGCCGAGTTCTCGCAGATGGCGGATGTGACCATCATCACCAAGAGCGGAACGAAGAACTTTCACGGCAGCATGTTCGAGTACATGCAGAACAGCGCATTCGATGCAAAGACCTGGGACTTCGACAGCAAGGCGCACAAGGCCTACAATACCTTTGGCGGAAGTCTGAGCGGACCTCTGCATCTGCCACATGTAAAAGCCGGCGCAGATAAGACATTCTTCTTCGGCGACTATGAGGGAAACCGGCGGCGTTTCACAACTCCGCTTGTGCTGAGCGTGCCTACAGCCGCAATGCGCTCGGGTAATCTGAACGATCTTCCCGGGCAGGCTGCGGTCGATCCTACGACGGGACACCCGTTCGCGAACAACCAGATTCCATCGGGCCAGTTGAGCGCTGTTTCCCAGTCGCTGCTCAATAGATACGTCCCACTGCCTAATGTTGATACCGGCACCGACCTGACGGGCAACTATCGTGTGCAGGCGCCTTCGCCGGCTAACATTAATGGCTACGATATGCGCATCGACCGCACGATCAGCGACAAGCAACAAATATACGGCCGTTGGAGCTGGAAGAACGTCGACACGACGGCGACCAACAACCTGCTGCCGACCGAGGTACATCGCGAGACGAACCGCAACCTGATCTTCTCGCACAACTACACGATTCGCCCGACGCTGCTGAACGAGGCACGTTTCGGATTGACCTTCTACACCGCCAAGGTCGACTTCCCTATTAGCGGTGCGAGCGCGGTAGGGACACTTGGGCTGCAGGGACTGAACCTCAGTGATGTACCCAACGTGAATGCATTTCCAACGTTCGATTTCAGCGATGGGACCAACTTCACTCCTATTGGACGCGACAAGACGGGGACGACACGGTCGCAGACTCTTCAGTTCACCGACAATCTGTCGTGGGTGAAGGGCAACCACACCGTGAAGTTCGGTGTGGATATTCGCCGCGTGCGTTATACAGACCTTGAGAGCTTCGGTGGATCGAACGACTTCGGCGCCTTCACCTTCAATGCGGCCACCTTCAGTGGCAACGCCTTCTCCGATCTTCTGCTAGGGCTGCCTTCGAAGAGCTACATCGCGCGCTCCGGGCCCGATACGAAGCTGCACGCCTGGCAGACCGGACTCTACGCGCAGGACGAGTGGCACATGACGCGCTACATCACGCTGAGCGCCGGACTGCGCTGGCAGGGGCTGCCTCCATTCATCAGCGAGAACAACAACCTGGGCGCCTTCGATCCGCGCAATGGCGGCTTCATTCTGGCGAACAACGGCGTGGCTAGGCAGGAGATGCTGAACACGATCAACGCTCCCTGCCCGGGAGTGAATCCGAGCATAGCCTGCGCACCTGTCGAGCGTGCCTCCGATGTGGGTGTGGGCAACGGCTTGCGTATCTTCTACAAGAAGAACTTCCAGCCGCGGCTAGGTGTGGCGTATCGTCCGTTTGGCGACAACAAGACGGTGCTGCGCGCCGGCTTCGGCATCTTCACCATGACCAGCCTCGGCCAGCTCTCCTTCAACACCACTAACATCAACGTTGGCGTAGTGCAGACGACCGCGAACCTGCTCCCGAACGGTCAGGCGGCGTTCCAGTTCCCGAACGTGGCGGCCCCGCTCACGCCGTCGCAGGTCGCAGGTACGGGCGACTTCTACCAGAACGTCAACCTGAACTTTCGCGATCCACAGGCGGCGCAGTGGAATCTAACCGTCGAGCGGGAGCTCACCAACGACCTGAGTTTGCGTGTCAGCTACGTCGGCATGAACTCCTACCGTATGGGTCAGACCGTCGATCTCAACCAACAGCATGCCAGCGTTACGCCGAATGACTACAGCCAGCGGCCGTATCCCAACTGGGGACGCATCCTCTCCAGCGAGAACCAGGGCAACGCGAACTACCAGGCACTGCAGACCGAGTTCAACCAGAGGCTGCACCACGGCCTGCTCTTCCAGGTAAATCACACCTGGGCCAAGAACCTGAGCAACGCCGCCGGTGACGCTCCGTCAGTCTTTGCGCCCGAGGTCAACTACGGAACGCCCGTCGCCGATCGCTTCAACCTCCGCGCCAATCGCGGCAACGTTGTGGGAACGCGACGCCAGCGCTTCCTGATCTCGGCGATCTATCAGTTGCCCTTCGGCAGCAATCGCCAGTACCTGAGTAACATGAATCGCGTGGAGGATGCGCTCCTCGGCGGCTGGGAGATCAGCACCGTCTCACTGTGGCAGACTGGGCCGTACCTCACGCCGACCACCAGCCCAAGCAACGACAGCGCGAACCTCAATCTGGTCTTTCGCGGCGCGGCGCTCCGGCCGGACTGCATCGGCAACCCTGTGCCAGCCAACCGCACGCTCAACAACTACTTCGACGTCAACGCCTACAACGCCACTCCCGCTCCGGGACGCATCGGCAACTGCGCTGTCGGCAGCCTGGTCGGGCCGGGCACTGCCGCTGTAGCAGGAGGACTCGCAAAGATCTTCCCACTGCGCGAGTCGCTGAGGCTGCGCTTCGAGGCGACTTTCACCAACCTACCGAATCATCCAAACTTCGCGGCGCCGGCGACCAACGTCTCGGCTCCAGCATCGTTCGGGCAGATCACTTCGGTGCAGACAGCCGACAATGCCGGCAACCGTACGGGACAGCTTGCCCTGCGGGTCGACTTCTAAACTGAGATGAAAGAGCCGCTGGCCGCGACATCGTGTTTGCGATCTCGCGGCCAGCGCAAATGCACTGGTCCAGCATCGTGAGCCGCGAGCTTCGCTCCCAATCTCGCCGCGGAAACCACTCCTATTGAAAATAGGCTGGAACCGGATGCGGGAGTATCGCCGCTTTTTACGCGGAACTCGACTGAATGGGACACAGATTTGCTTATCAAGCAATCCCTAGATACTCTCGCGGAAGACTGAGTTCACGCTGCGTCTCAGGTCGGAGTGGGTCTACCTTCGGCAAAGTTGATTTCTATCTCATGTCCACCCGATTCCGCTCTCGCCAAGGAAATTGGCTTCAACCTCTTCCTGAAGCTGGCCATATAGATCTGCTCAGCAGAGGAGTTCGCAAGAAAGCCAAGTCCCTTGGGGTTCCCTTCTCATTCCGGTTCATGCGCGCCGGGGCAGCAGTCGAGCGAGATCACGTCCCTGATTGAATCGGGCGTCATTCGGCCAGTCGTCGACAAGATATCCAAAAGGCGCTCGCTGACGACAAACAGCCTTACGAGGAGTAATCCAGCTTCAGTCCTTCACGGGGTCGTAGTAGGGGTTTCCGCCCTCCTCTTCATATTCACAAAGAGCTGAAATGCGGACGGTTTTTAGAAGCCCTTAGTAGCCCTCAGCTGTTCTCTTGCCTTCCAAAGGCGACGTGGCAGGACATACGTGAAGCCTGCAAAACCCTCCCAATGAGTCGACGTACTCGTGAGGCCATGATTGAATCCGGCGTCGAAGACGAGGTTCCTCTTCATCGGATAGGAGAGAGCCCACAGGTTCCCAACCGCATTTGCGTTGGTCAAAGGCTGAGAGAAGTGCCATAGTTCGCCCGAAAGCGTGAATGGTCCAATGGAATGTGAGATCGAAAGGGTTTCTCCAAATTGTGCGCGGCGAACTCTGTCCTCGGCCTGTTCTGTCACGATTCCGTTGAGGTCGAAATGAAATCCACCGATGTCGTTACTCACTAACACAAATGCGCTTTGGCGAAACGTGCCTATGTCGATCTCTGGAGCAAGACTCTCATAAAGGCGTCGAATGTAGCTGACAGAGACGGTGGGGTGATATCCCTCACCCTTGATTAGGACAGTCTGTAGGCCAACAAAGACTTCGCCCGATCGATTTCCGCTTACCTCAGCACCCGTGCTATGCGTGAACGGCTCCGAGAGCGCCAACAGCTGGATGCGTGAGGTGATTGCAAGCTTCGTGACTTGATTAATGGCAAGCCTATTGGAGAACTCCGGGGACTCGTTTGCGTAGAGCCCACCATTTTCAAACTGTAAATATCCCACTGGCGTCAGCGTCGCCGGCGTTGAGACGGTGGGCCTTCCAGGATTTGCAAGCGGCAATTGGGATGAATTGCACTGCGCGAGAACAGCGAAGGAATAGAGAAATGTCGCCCCACTCAGCAGGGCACTGCCAAAGAAAAATCGCATAAATGTCTCCGGGGGTGGGCACTTGGACACATGCACAAAAAGCGCGTGTCAGCTCACGGTGTCGGGGAACTAGATGCGGGGCGGTTCGACCGGAGGCTCGGCCAAACGCTCAATCGGCCGCCACCGCTGAGGAGCGGGCACGGCGTGCACCGAGGCGATAGGTCTCGTCCAGGGGCTCAACGTTGAAGTCCACTGGAAACCGCAACAACTGCACACGCCGTTGCACTGATCGAATGGAGCAGAATGCGGTATCGCTCTTAGCTGATGGCAGACGGAATGGGAGCTACCTGAAACAACTCTAGTGTCATCGCATACGCCGCAGAGCGGCGACAAGATGCTTATGATCGCTATAGTAGCGATGAGCAGCACAACCGAATATTGTGACCTGGTGTCGTCGACCGCTGTCATTCACTCGCCAGAATACTCTTTCGTGTCATTTCAAGCACGACCGGCGGCCCGAAACTTGAGTTTCGGGTCTCGTACACGTCTTCTCCTCAGAGAAGGCTTGGCGGTAGAAGCTATGTCTTCCCTTTTCCAAAGCCGTATCCCTCCGGAACGCGATAGGCTTTCAATTTAGGAAAAGTCGCAGTATAGTCGGTGGAATGTACACCAAAGTGACACCCGTCGCTCAAAGAGTGTCGTGGAGATTCCTCCTCGGCCTCCTTTGCTTGGGTTTGGTCATCGTTGGTGGCACGTTATCCGTTTCTCACTCACACGATCAAGGAAATGTCACGCATCCCGATTGCGCTCTCTGCGTAACGGCTCATGCGGTAGTACAACCCGCGGCAATCTATCTGTTCATCTTCATCGTGCAGATTTTCGCTGCGGTCTACGTCCTGCGATCCGCACCTTCTTCTCAGAAGATCTCTCCGTTCGCACTCTTCACACGCCCCCCGCCTGCAAACGACCGTCTCGCGTAGATAGCGTTTCGATTAGGTCAACAATTTTGGGGAGGTAGTGTATGAACACGTCAATTCGACGCGGTTTCGCGTTGCTATTCATGGTTTTTTCGTTGAGTGGAACCAGTCTTTCAGCTCAGTCTGCTGGCAACTCCGGTGCAATCTATGGAACTGTTACCGATGCTTCAGGTGCAGTGTTACCGGGCGCGACAGTCACCATTCAAAACGTTGTGAGCGGTTACAGGAGGGAGGCGCAGACAGATCGCGCCGGCTCTTATCAGTTCACCAATCTCCCACTTAATCCGTATCACCTGCAAGTCTCGTCGACTGGGTTTGCAAGCTATGCACAGGATGTGGACGTTCGGTCGTTTGTCCCGATCACCCTGACGATCGGCCTCAAGGTCGGCGCCGCTTCGACTGTTGTCACGGTGGAGACTGGAGATCTAATCGAAAACGACTCCACCTTTCACACCGACGTCGACCGCGGCCTCTTCCAGAAGCTACCACTTGAAAGCCAGTCATCCTCTCTCAGTTCGCTCGTGACACTGGCATCTCCCGGCGTCGCCGCCGACTCAAACGGACTGTTTCATGGCCTAGGTGACCATGCTTCGAACTCCTTCTCCATCGACGGCCAGCCGATCACTGATCAACAGAGCAAAGTCTTCTCGAATCAGATACCCTCCAATTCGGTCCAGTCTCTCGAAGTAATTTCGGGGGCGCCCCCCGCAGAGTTTGGCGGCAAGACCAGCCTCGTCATTCAGGTTACGACGCGATCCGGCCAAGGCGTGACCACGCCCACGGGAGCCATTACGGCGTCGTATGGAACCTTCGGTTCAGCTACTGGTTCGGTTGATTTGAGCTATGGCGGAAAGAACTGGGGAAATTTCATCGAAGTTGACGGACTCAATACGGGACGCTTTCTCGATCCGCCGGAGTACGCCGTCTTCCATGACAAGGGAAATGAGTTCAATGTCTTTGATCGTATTGACCGTCAACTTTCGTCCAAAGACTCTATTCACCTCAATCTTGGAGTAAGCCGCTCGTGGTTTCAAACGCCGAGTGCCTACGACAATCTGAACGTCATGAATATAGTGAGCGGGGGAACTACCAGCGACCCCGTCTTCGGCAACGTTGGTAATGCAGATCAGCGGTCCAAGATTGTCACTTACAACATCGCTCCGACCTACACCCATATCGTCGGAGCCAACTCAGTCTTCAATTTCGGCGGCTACGTTCGGCGCGATGCATACAACTATTACCCCAGCAACAACCCTCTTGCAGATTTGGGGCCAATTCAGGGTCAGTCCATCTCGCAGGACCGTTCGCTCACGAACGCTGGCTTACGGACGGATTACTCCTATGTCAAGGGAATTCATAATCTAAAAATGGGAGCTGTGTATCAACACACGTTCCTGCGCGAACACGACAATCTGGGCATCGTCGACTCGGCGTTCAACTCTCCATGCGTTGACACCACTGGCGCATCCCTGCCTGGATTTACGGACCCCTCTCAATGCGCAGGAGCGGGCTTCGTATCCAACGATCCTTCCGTGGGTGGAACCTACAACCCGGATCTTGGGCCCTACGACCTTACGCGAGGAGGGACGCTTTATAGGTATTTTGGCCACACTGATGTCAAGGAACTCGCGCTCTACGTTCAGGATCAGATCAAGACCGGAAACTGGCTGTTCAACGTTGGCATTCGCGGCGACCTCTACAACGGCCTGGCGGTCGCCCGTCAGGCTCAGCCAAGGCTGGGAGTTGCGTACACCATCAAACAGACCGGAACTGTACTGCGTCTCTCGTATGCTCGCACGCTCGAGAGTCCTTTCAACGAAAACCTCGTGCTTTCGAGCGAGGGCTGCGGAAACAACGTTCTCTCCCCGCTTCTCGCCTGCACTCCTGGTGTCTCAACGACGCTCACCCCGGGTTTCCGCAATGAATTTCATGCTGGACTCCAGCAGGCGATCGGCAAGAACCTGGTTTTGAGCGGTGATTACATCTGGAAGTACACACACAACGCCTTCGATTTCAGTGTGCTCGGAAACACTCCCATCACGTTTCCGATTAACTGGCACAACTCGAAGATCCCCGGCTTCGCCCTACGGGCGGATGTTCCTAACTTCCACCATATCTCCGCGTTTGTGGTCATGTCGTCGGTTGCGGCTCGTTTCTTCCCACCGCAGATCGCCGGGGCAGGAGCGACAGTTGGAAACGGTGGATACCCTTTCCGTATCGATCACGACGAGAGATTTAATCAGACAACGCACGTGCAGTATCAGATGCCTGGGAAGCATGGTCCGTGGATTGGGTTCAATTGGAGGTTCGACAGCGGACTCACCGCCGGGTCCGTGCCCTGCTACAACGTCACCGATCCGAACAGCCGCTGCAATCCCGACAACGGCGGCCCATCCATCACCATCAACGGACAACCCGGCATCGATCTGAGTGGCCTCACGCCGGATCAACAGTTCCAGGCGGGCCTCACGTGTAACGGAGTCAGGGCTACTCCCACTGCCGGTCTCGGCCAGTGTCTGGCATCTCAGCTCACGTCCAAATTGGTTGCCATTCCGGCGCCGGGAACGGAAAACGATGACAAGAGTCCTCCGCGTATCCAAGCGCGAAGCCTCTTCGATGTTTCCGTGGGAGAGGACAACCTCTTCAACACTGATAAACACAAGTGGAGTTTGCGGTTGACGGGCGTCAACATCACCAACAAATACGCCCTGTACAACTTCCTCTCGACGTTCAGCGGAACGCATTACGTTACGCCGCGAGCGTTAACTGCGGAACTAGGCTTCCACTTCTAATGTCCCGCTAAGGGGAAGCGTGCGGCCGCACACCGTGCGGCAGTGCGCTTCCCTTCCTTTTTCCGTCAGCCACAACTTCGAGAGATGACGAACCCTTGCGCAATGCAATCAGGACTCCAGGTATGTCTGAAATTCAAGAGCTCTGGATAGAGAATATAGATCGCGTGGGAATAGTCGCATCAGCTGCATGCTTCGTCCATTGCATCGCAGCACCTGTGCTGCTTTCTCTTTCGAGCGTCTCTTCACACTTTGTTCCTTCCGACGAGAACACCCACCGTTTTCTCGCCGTCCTCGTCGTGTCACTTGGAGCCATCGTTCTTGGACTTGGATACCGCAGACATAAGAGAAGGCTCGTTCTTGGACTGCTTGGGTTGGGGATGACCTTCGTTTGCAGTGCCGCCTACTTCGGAGATCGCCTGCCTTCGCACGCATGCGAGGTTGCCATCACGCTTTTAGGAAGTTGCTGCATGATCTTTGCTCACCACAAGAATCATACGTTTTGCCGGAACTGCAAAAGATGCACCTAAGGATCACCGTGTAGGAAACGATATGGGCCGACCGACCCGCTTTGCCTGAGCGTGAAGAACATGAACTTCTCGTCACAAAACCGGAGATTCAAGGGTACCCGCAAGCGGATCAAGCGGATTCGATGGACGGTTTTGGATAAGTGGTTTGCTGTGCTTTTGGCGCTTTTAATTCTACTGTCTGCTGTGGCCGGAGGATGGCTGGGGTATCTGTATACCGATTAGTTGCCAGAGCCTCCGCGGGAACAGAGGCGTTGACTCTAACTTTACGGGACGAATTTAAGGTGCATTTAGCCCATCGATCAGCGAGTTGCGATAGGCACGACATGCGGGGACTATACCGAGCAGAGCGCCGCACAAGATGGCACAAAGAGCATAGACTTCCACCCGAGTGGATAGACCGACAAATGCGATTGGCAGGCCTAGGCGGCTCTCGATGCAACTGTGCAAACCAAGAAGCAAGAGGTAAACCGCGGCTATGCCAAAAGCTGTGCCAGCAGCTGCGATCAGTGTGGATTCGAGGATGAAGAGCGCAAAGATTTGACGCATCGGCAAACCAACCGCCCTTAGGATGGCGATCTCGCGACGACGCTCGTTGAGGCTCGTGTAAAGTGCGATGAGCATGGCGAGTAGACCGACAACAAGGACGGCTCCGGAGACGAGCGAGAGCGCTGTGTCTGCGTAATCGAAGAGACCCCAAAGTTCCTGCAGCGTGTAAGCCGGAATAATAGCGGTGAGCGGTTCACCTTTATAGTTGTTTATCTCCCGCTGCAGATAGAGAGTGCTTACTCGGGAGTGCAGACCAACCAGAAAGCAGGTAATCGTGTCGACTTTGAGCTTGTAAGGATCGAGTGGCGGCACATCTTCGCCAATGGCTGGCGGCGTACCGCCAGTCCAGCCGAAGTGCATGGCCTCCTCTCCAAGCAACGGAATGTAAACGGCGCGATCGACGGGCGTCCCGGTTGACGCAAGGATGCCGACTACGGTGAAAGGAGTCGTGCGGTGATTGAATATCGATCTTTCCTCGATGCCGTGTGCGACTACAATCCGTTGTCCTATCGGAATGCGAAGACGTCGGCTGACGTCCGCGCCCAGAACGATATCGAAGATCCCGCCTGGGCGATGCCCCTCTACGAAATGTAGAGATTTATCCCCGCGATATTGATAGTGTGCGTAGAAGTTATCATCCGTCGCCACAACGCGGTATCCGTGATACGAGTCTCCCATTGACATGGGGATGGTCCAGGCGACCGCAGGATGATGTGCGAAGTGTTGGTACGATTCCCATGAGACGTTGTTTGAGGCGTTTCCGATGTGGAAGATGCTGGAGAGCAGAAGAGGCAGACCGCCACCACGTGCGCCGACGATGAGATCTGTATGAGAGAGCGTTCCGGAAAATCCAAGCTGTGTGGCCTCTCTCAGACGGTCGACACCAACCAGAAGCATGACCGACAACGCGATAGAGAAGATCGCAAGAATGGTACTGAGCTTGCGAGCACACAAGGATTTGACGGCTATATGAAGCGGAGTCATACGGTTGGCGCCTCTTCCATTCTTTCTCTCCCGGTTATTGTTGCGAGTGACAACGCCTCGTCGAAGTGTGCACGGAGAGCCGGATCGTGCGATACAAACAAAAGCGTCGTTCCGACATCGTTATGTTTTCGGGCCGCGCCAATCATCTCCATAAGAAGCGCGAGGAAGGCATCGCGACGGTCAGGGTCGAGCGAAGAGGTGGGTTCATCGGCAATCACGAGCGCAGGCGCACCGATGACGGCGCGGGCAATCGCCACACGCTGTTGTTCTCCAGTGGACAAATGGGCGACCGGCTCCTGGAGCTGATGATGAATATCTAGATAGTAGGCGAGTCGGACGACCTCTTCCGACACGCTCGGCGCGGTAATGCGTCCACGGCGCGCAGCGTGCAGATAGCAAGGCAGAGCAATATTTTCCGCCACCGTGAGGTACGGAAGGAGATTGAAACCCTGGAAGATATACCCCATCTGCGAACCGCGCAGCTTGTCTCGCGCGGAACCGGATAGCTGCGTAAGATCCTGTCCCAGGACCGTAATGCTTCCTTTTTGCGGAACAAGAACTCCGGAGATGAGCGAGAGCAGCGTGGTCTTTCCGCTGCCAGAAGGACCATGCAAGAATACGTGTCGACCGCGTGCGATCCTCAGTTGATCGATGCGCAGAATGGGCTCCTTGGGCTTATATGCAAATTGGACGTTCTCCAAGGAGATGGCTGGCGTGGTCGTCATGTCTTCGCTATTCGGTGTAGGGGCCGACACTCTCGCCATCCATAGAAAATGAGATGTCGCCATACGGGCTGTCGACCGTGGTGACATGAAGTCTGCCCGTGACGGAGATCGGCTCGGTGAATGACATCTTCGTCTTCTTGTTGTGTTGCAGTTTGACGTAGATCATCTGATTCGGGGGTGGGGGCGGAACATGGATACAGGCACCTGCAAAGGGGACCAGGATGAACTCTGTCACCTGATCTGCATCATCCTCGAGTGGAACCATGAAACCGGGGACGGAGACCAGTTTGTTATCCAAGGCCCGCGCAGGAGAGCTTGTTTGCGCGGAAGTGAGCGTCTTGAGAGTAGACCAGCCGACTGTAACTGCCCCGGGCGGGGCAGCCAGAAGCAGATCGGCTAAGAGAACAGTAGCGAGGATGCGAGCGATTCTTTTCAACGTTTCCTCCTAACCGTGCTTCCTGAGTCTGTTGACATGATGACTCCTCACTTCCGACGAGTTCACATCTTAGTCATACATGACACTTGGAACATTGACTGGCCCAAAGGCGAATGCAATTCTGCCATTCATCTGTCGCCGTAGGGCTTTCTGGATCTATTTTCTGGGCGATGGTACTGGCTGCCCAACCGGTGTTGACGGCGGAAACCGCTGTCCATGAGTTGCGCCGAAGGGTCGCTCGTTGAACGTTGTCCAGCGCGATGACTGGCGGTCATCCGCCGAGTGCTCCGTGGCGTCCCACATATCCGCCGAAATACCGTTCAGGTCGTAGACGACTTTGCCACTGCGAAGGGTTAGTTCGCAGACAAGCTTCTTCGTCCCCATCATCTTCGTGTTGTACATATCGACGAAACCGAATCTTCCCGATTCCACGGAAAGCACCGCCACGTCAGCCACCGAGCCGACAGACAGATTGCCGAGTTGTTCTTGCTTGATCTCGTGCGCGGGATGCGAGGTCATCTGCGCAATGACCTCCGGCATTGTCTCACCGAGCGCCATCAACTTATCGGCTACGTTTAAGAGGTCTTTCATACCGTTGTTCATCGAGCCAACGTGAAGATCGGTGGAGATGGAGTCCGGCAGATAGCCGCTCCTGACGATAGGTGCCGCCACTGTCCACGCGAATGAGCCGCCACCATGACCAACGTCACAGTAGATGCCCCGCTTTTTCATAGTGAGAAGCGCCTGCGAGGCGAGGCCTGTCTGCGGATCCTGTTCGCCCCGGAGACCGGAAAAACAGTGTGTGTAGATGTCGCCGGGCCGAAGGTGTGTGGAAACCAGTTCCAACAGTGGACGTTCGATGCGGCGGGCGCCGTAGTCAATCATCACCGGAATGTTGGCAAGGTTACCGGCGATTACGGCTTGATCGTAAGGCTTCCATTCCGGACCGGTAAAGTGGGCGCTCTTTACCCCCACGATGACACCGGGAAATTGCTTAGCTTTTTCCCCAGTGAGCTGTCCGTCCATATCATCGAGGTTGTCCTCATATTTCGAGCCACGCATCCCTGCTCCGACGATATTCAATTCTGCAAGAACCCGGGTCTTGGATCGATCGATAACCTTGGCCTTGAAGTCGTCAAAGTTTCGCCAGCCTGAACTTCCCGCATCGACAATGGTCGTAACACCGTTGCGCAAAGTGAAGCCATCCGGATATACGGAAAGATCACCGGCATAAGAACCGCGCTCCCCCGTTCCCGCGTAGACATGAGTATGGATATCGATGAGCCCTGGCGTAACATAGAGCCCCGTGACATCGATCGTTTTGAGTGCATCGTTTGAATCAAGGTGCTCCGCGACCGCCGCGACCTTACCATCCTTGATGCCCAGATCACGCACGGCATCGATCTTGTTCTTGTCGTCGACAAGATGACCACCCTTGATTAAGAGATCGTATGGCAGTGGATTTGGAGGAAGGGGCTGTCCGCGACGTCCCTCCTGGCCGGCAACGAGGCATGGTAAAGCAAGAAATACGCAGAGAATGGCGCGGCATCGATTTGTGTTTGCCATGAGTACCTCAGAATCCGCTTTCATTGGACGTCAGCAGAGATAGCAGCGGCGCCCTTGTAGGAAAGAGCCATTAATATCACCTGGCTTGCGTCTCTACTCTGTGACCAAACAGGCTTGGAGATCGCAAGTCATATGAGACTGAAATCAGCATCCGTTGGGAACCGATCAGAGAACGGGCGGAGGCCTGATGGAGGAAGTCCACAAAATTCGATGCTCGTAGACATCATGCGATCCGTGATCATGAAACCTGCTGGAGGCAGCAGGGACGGCGCAGAACGAAATGAAGATCACCAGCGCCAGAAAGTCTGCGGATAGATCGCAAAATCCGCAATGCTGTTCGATCGAGGATGAGCGATGAATGTGGCTCGCTGCTGCCGTACCGGCCAATACGATGCATAACACAACGACAAGAACCGCAATTAGGGTTCGCCATTGCATCGATGTCCTGGTTAAATCATTCATCTGGCTGTGATTATTGTCGCTCCATTTGGCTGAGTCAATAGACACTCCTTCGGTCACTTCTTATTGCGTCTGTCTCCTCGTTTGCACGAAGACTCCATTGGATTACGGGACGAAAATCAATCAGACATGTGCGGCCACAACACAAGGTTTGGCATCTGTTGACGTTCTAAGACTACAGCGCCAGCTTCTCTGACGTGAATCGACCCTCGATAGGCAGATTTTGCATTACTATGCAGATCCGGAGGTCTCTAATGGTTGCAGCAATTCTTTCCCTGAAACGAGAGGATCGCTGCATGGAGGATGATCGGCACCAAGAAAAGTCCTGCGATACTGTCTGCCCATGCCCAACCAAAGACTGCTTGAACCGAGAGACCTAATAACACGATGGCCGCCTGGTACGAGCAGAAGTCGGTTTGGCGTGCGTCCGACATCATGGCATTGCTATTCAGTGTTCTGCCGACCCTCTTCTTTGCTCGAGCTAACATGGGCATGCCAACTAATGCCGCGGAGGTCACCGCGATGCCCAACTTAGTTGGCTGAGATGACGAATGGTGGGCGAGTGACCACAAAGACTCCATCAAGATATACACCCCTAGCAAAACCAGACATGTCCCGGCGACACACTGGCTCACGTACTCGGCGTGATGCCGCTTTCGGGAGTCCAACTCCTGTGACATACGCCACATAAGAACCGAAGCGGAGACGACCTCGATGACGCTGTCAATTCCAAATCCCGTCAGAGAGATGCTGTGTCCGCGGATGGCTGCCACGATTGCGACGCCCGCTTCACACGTACCCCAAAGAATCGTCAGTAACTCCAACTGACGGCCCCTCCGCGCCACCAACACCCGATCAACTGAACTCATTGTAGTGGTTCCCATTCCAGACACCCTCCCCCCATCCCATTTGACATAGCACAGTTCACGCAGGCTTGCGGTAGCCCACAACGGTAGATCGGTGTGCAAAGCACCAGCACCGATGAACTCAATCAAGTTGTTCCCAATGCCGATTTCTCGATTGGGTCTCCAATGGGTTCACCGAAACAGCCCGTCCCGGTGCTGAATCACCGCGGGATGAGAGAAAGTAGTCGCATCCTGCTCCACTTCCAGCGAATCAGGCCGGCAATCGTGCCGAGACCGACGGAGCCAAACCAGAGAAGCAGGAAGCCGATGAAATGCTCTTCGATAAACTTTCGCGAGCTGTCGATCAGATTCACTGTTTTGACGTAAGTAACCCTGTAGCCGTTCAGCGAAGCCGGTAGTGAATTCGAACGGGGCGACAATCTGTCTGGAGCAGGCATTGCTGCAGGCGGTTTCGGCGGCGTTTTGGTCACCTTCAGCTCGGCTCGTGCAAACTGCTTACTTAAGATCGGATTCTGCTGTTCCTTCGCTAATCTTTGCACCTGTTTCGCGATATCTGTTTTGAATGTCTGATTACCACAAGTATTTGCCGTGCAGGCTAATCCATTGCGAGCGACGTTTCGGGCATACTCTTCCACCATCTGCTTCCGTTGCGCATTGGTGAATTTATAGGTTCCTTGCCGATCAACCTCGAGGAGGCGTCCAAGCATAGCTTGGCGCGCTGCCGGATTGACCCTTTCCATGAACTGTTTCAGGCCAAGGTTGTATTCATCGTTTACATAGACGTCATACATTTTCTTCCACACTTCAGGTGCTACAGTTTCGGGTGCTGTGGCCTTCCACCCATAGAGATACTCATTTGCGCGCATCATCTCGCGAGCGCCTGCATATCCTTCCTTTTGCATCTCGCGAATCCATTGTGGATTCCAGTTTCTTGCGTTGAGTTCGGTGGCGATGAAGTCGCGGGCGTTCTCTACTTTCTCATGACCCGCGTGACGCAGATTATTGACGACTAGATCGGGCTTTGCTCCCGCCGCCTCCGAAGCGAGGCGGAGGCCACCCATCGCCTGATAGACATCGTCGTTGTCGACGGCACCATACAGATTCGACGAGCGACTGTGCATGACTATCTCGTTCCCTTTGAGCTGATGCTGCAGTAGCTTGGGCACAGTCTTGCCCCACGTCTTCTCGGTGTAAACATAGTTGACTTTGGCCATGTAAAGTTCAGCCATAGTCTGGTGTTCGTCGACATCGCGCGATTGCTCGACAAAGTTTGACAAGCCTGTGCCGTAGCTGCCGGGAGCTTCCGCGAAAACGCGGCCGCCTGCAATCTCGGCCGCGTCTTCTTCCTTCATACCCGAAGTGACGAGTGCCCTGATGGTGTCGCGGTTCTGGCGAGATAATGCATTCTCTCCTGCCGCAGCGGCCATGCGCGCGGCTCGATCAAGCATGATGATCTTCTCGGCCATGCCATCGCGATAAAGGCCGCTTGCGGTGAACAGGACGTTCACACGCGGATACTTCATCTCGCTGTCAGGAACCAGCGAGAGGCGATCGACCGCATTGCGATTGTTCCATTCCGGGCGCACACCCATCAGGTACATGGCTTCTGCTTCCATGGCTCCCTGGTTTCGCCCGGACTCGCCTTGCCACAGCACCATCGAGATGTGATCGGGAAAGGCGCCGTGCTGTTTTTTGTATTGCGCCATCAACTCGTCTCCCATGCGCTTGCCGAGCTCCCATGCAGCGCGTGTGGGAAGAAGATTCGGATCTCCCTGGTTCAGATTGCGTCCAGTTGGCAGAGAGTCAGGATTGTTTAGAGGATCGCCAACAGGACCGCTCGCGAGAAATTCGGCTTGGAGGATCTTCGGTAGTTCGTTTAACTCGCGTTCAGGCGAGATGCGAAGATTCGCGATCCACTGACGGGCTTCGCCGATGCTGCGCTCCGACTTTTCACGAACCTTCGCGGAAAGATCCGTTGGAACCGTAATGGATTGACCGCTAAAGATCGCCTCCGTCCAGGTATCGAGATGAGGCTTCACGGAGTTCATCTCATCCTGGAGAAAGCCATTTGCAAGAAAGGTCTTCAGGCCTGCGCGCATGCGGTCCTCCGATGGCATCTGTCCGAGTGTCGGTAGTCCAAGAGGTAGCGGCGACTCCTCAACGCTGTCGAGAAAAGCGATCCCCTTCTCCATTGCTTCATCGGCTTTGGACGTATCGATCGACAACTGTTTGATCAATCCGAGTCGGTCCATCTCCGCGAGTGCTGTCTTCGCATATTCGCCTGCGAGTGCCGGTGCGGTTTCATGCGATTCCTGCCATCTGTTGAGCGCTTCGTTAAGTGCAGCGAAACGTTCTTCGCCTCCAGCTCGAACGAGCATCGGTGTTAGATGCGAGATAAGCACTGCCGCGCCTCGGCGCCGTGCCTGAATCGCCTCAGCATCACCATCCATAATGTAATAGTTGATATTCGGCAGATCTCCCAGTAATACCTCTGCTGTGTCCCACCCGGCTTGACCGGCGTTCTTACCCGGCAGCCATTCGAGCGTTCCATGTCGCCCCATTTGGATCATCGCGTCGGCCCCGAGCACCTTGCGGTAATAAAGAAACGACGCGATGTAGCCGTGGTGCGGCGGAAGTGTGGCGCTGTGTTGCACAGAGGTATATTGGTCGGCGGAAGCACGCAGGAGCTGTGGACCGAGAAAGACATTGCCCAGTTTTACTCCTGGAATCACGAAGGACTTCTTACCATCACGTGCGGTCCACACCATGAGTTTGGCATCGCGCGGGCTACCCCAGCGCTCAACAACCTGGTCGCGGAACTGCTTCGGCAAATCCGCGAACCAGTGCTCGTACTCATCCATAGGCACAAGCACGACTCGGCCTGTCCGAGCCATCTGATCAAGTTCGCCCGGCTCCCAGTTCTCCGTGTTGTGGCCCACGGTCGCAAGCTGATCCAGGATTTCGTCTGTGGTTGGAAGATGATCCCCTGTGCTGTAACCCGCTTCGTGCAGAGTCTGCAGAACGGCTCGGATGCTAGGCGCAAGATTCAGATAGCTCGCGCCGATATTGCCTTTTCCCGGGGGGTTGTTGAAGTAAATGATTGCCAGCTTCTTTTGAGCGTTCTGCTTTTCCGCCAGAGCAACCCAGCGCTTAGCCCGCATCGCGGCTGCGTGCACGCGTTCCGGAATCGGTTCAAGATGCGATGGAACTCCCTTGCTTCCGCCCTCCGTTGTTCCCACGAGAATCGGTTCGGTTGCTCCGTAGGCTTCTGGTGACGACAGCATAGGCGTGATGCGATCGGGAGTCACGCCACGGTCCGCTGCCGCCCACTCCACACGTGTCTGGTGACTTAGCATCAGGTCTATTACGTGGATGTTCTGCTTTTCCAGCAGATGTAGATCGTCCGGTTTGGCAAGGGCCAGAGTAAACATCATCATGACCCGGATCGGATCGTTGGCAGGCTGATCGAAGGCGGACGCCAGGCTGGAGTGTGGCGATCCCACAATTCCAGCTGCGGCTAGTCCTTGCCTCTCCAACTCACGAATGAGCGCATCGACTACAGCCGTATCTTTGTCCTTCAGGTAGGTGTAGAAGAAGTTGACTGTAACCATGGCTCCCTGGTTTGGTTTTGTTTTTCGATACCAGGCAAGGTACTCACTCATCGTTCCGAAGAGCTTTGGTGCATCGGGATGATAGATACCTTTGTTTGCTATTTTGATGGGAGCCGGGATCGGTTGCTTCAGATCGCCTCCCGCTGCCTGGTACAACACCAGCAGGAAACTGAGCATATTGTCTTCGCCACCGTAGGACCAATAGGGCATAAGTCGACCGACTAACCTAGCACTCGGATCAACTCCCCAGTTGCGAACGATAAACTCCGGGACGTCTGTAGCGATCTGGGTTCCGTTCTTCAACGCTTCAAGTCCGGCGGACTTCAAACGTTCCAGCGTCTCTTGTGAAGGGTGCTGCATAAAGATGGCACGAGCCTGTTTCAGCCGTTGCGGAGTGAGTTGGTTCTCTTCCAGAATGGAGCAATCGCAGGCTTCAGTGCCGACGAAGGTCTTGAACCTTTGCATTGCTGCAGGTATGGTTTGCGAGCTGTGCAGCACAATAACCACATTTGGCTTAGTGCCCTGAGCATGGCCTAACACGGGGACTAATAGCGATACCAATAAAACGATATATCTCTTCATATGCATCCCCTAGAAGTGCAGTCGCACGCCACCAAAGACAGAGCGGCCGAGGCTGTTGTAGTAAAGGAAGTAGCGACGATCGAGCATGTTGTCGGCGTTCGCCACGAACGAGACGTTCTTGGTAGCGCGATAGCTCACGGTGCCATCCATCTCAAAGAAGAGGTCATAGCTTCCTGGCACGCGGCGAATCGTATCCGTGTTGGTATCGGTCGAATAGACCGGACTGATATAGCGGCCTGTCCAGTTGATCGAAAAACGCTTTGGAGTCAGATTGGCTTGATAAGTCAGCATGTGCGCAGGCACATAGGGCAGCCTCTTACCTACGGTCGCGGGAAGGCTTGGGTTATCGAGGATGATGGAGTTGGTATAGGTATAGCCCTGACGTAACTCCAGCCACGGCAGCACGCGTTCGCGCGATGACAGCTCCACCCCCCAGGTCCGGCTTTTGCCCGCGTTTGTGAGAACCCTGGTATTCCCTGTTGGATCGAGTGCGTAGTCGGTAGTGCGATAGATCAGATCCGACACGCGGTTGGTGTATCCCGTCGCTTCAATGGAGTACTTGTCCTTGAAGGTGTGCTGTACACCTGCCTCATACGCCAACAGGCGTTCGGGTTTTTCATCAGGGTTGGCAATGTATTTCGTGGTCGTGATGACGAAGTTGTAATAAAGCTCGTAGACGGATGGGCCACGAAACGCGTTACCGACGCTGGCACGCAGATGCCAATGTCCCGGTAGCCGATAGTTCATCGCGACTTTGCCTGTTAGCGCATGCTGCGAGCGATCACCGTATGTCAATACCGGGGCTGTTGCACTCGCGAGATTGCTTCCGTCATAGGTCTTCCAAAAATCGAACCGTCCGCCTGCGATAAGATTCAACCGATCGCCGAGGTTGCTCTGGTACTGCATATAAGCTGATTGATCAATCGTCTTGCCTGCTGCGTTCAGAGTGACATTGGTCATCGTGTCGCGGCTGAGCCAGTTGGTCATATTGCGAGTCACCGATGAGGCTCGGTCCGCTCGGGTCTCTGTACCAAAGAGAAGTGTTCCCCAGTTGGTCGTGTGGGTCGCAAGGATGTTGCCGTAGAGCGACTGGCCGAACTGTTTCGCCGACGTACCTGCACCAGCCGACAAAGTGGCGGCGGCCCCCGGTGTGACATACCAAAAGGTTGGATTGATGTTGAGGCCGCTGGTGATGCGCAACGTCCAGTGAGGCGTCAGCTCGCCGGTAACTTGAGTATGGTAGTAGTTTGTGGTAGCGCCGGAAGGACCTCCCAGAAACGTCGACGGCGTGAAGCTCAGTTTGCGTGTAGTGCCAGAGTTGTCGACAAAACTGACAGGGCCGCTGGGTACTGCGGCTCCGGCTGAGCTCACTAGATCATTTCGGTAGGGACCGTAACCGTCTCCTCGGTGCATATGCAGCATTTGCACATAGGCAAAGACCTTGGGGCTGAACGTGTACTCAAATCGAAGGCGCAGATCTTCGCTCTTGAACCATTGGGCGCCTCGCGCTCCGATCTGATACTGATTTCCTCCTGTCGTTGTCAGCCACTGCTGCACTCCATTCACAGCAATCGCTGCCGCACTCGACGTGCTTAGCGTGCCAAAGACACCCTGAGGCGAATAACCTCCAGTCTTATAGCGGCTGTAGCCGGCGGTCACGCCGAGTCGATCGAAGTAGCGATCCGTCAGATGAACGTTGTAGTTATCCGTTGCTCGACTGCCGTACTGATAAAACAGATCGGCATGACGTGAGTCGGGTCTGCGGCTGATCAGGTTGATGACGCCGCCCATGGCATTACCACCATAGAGCGACGAAAACGGGCCGCGCGCAACTTCAATACGCTGGATGTCGCTTGGCGAAAAGATCGCCCAATTGATCGAGCCATTGAAGGAGTTGTTGATGGGCTGGTCATCAAGCAGAATCAGCGTGCGGACCTGGCCACCACGGCCAGCAAAGCCACGCAAACCCAGTCCAAAATCGTTGTCAGAGGCTCCACGCGCCCTCAGGCTGATAACGCCTGGGACCTGCTCCAGGGCTTTGTCGATGAGACGAATGTCGCGTCTCTCGATCTCCTGACGGGAGACGAGATCCTGGGATACCGGAGAGCTTTCAAGCTCTATCGGTGTTCGCGTGCCGGTGACAGTGATCTCTTCTCGAATGGGTGTGACGGAGGTAGATTTTGCAGAATCGTTACTCTGCTCCTGCGTAGCAGCTTGCGCTATCGCGTAGACCGGCAGGAGATACAGGCAAACAGACAAGGATAGATATGCAAGGCGGCGGCCGCCCGCAAAAATATGCGTACGAGACATGTAGACCCTTCTATGGTTGGAAGAATAGAAATCAGTCCATCGCCAGAACGAATGCGATCATTTACTGCCTGACAGATCAGGCAGCGACGCTTCTTCGCTGCAAATGAACTTCATGCAGCGTTCGGTTCAACGACGGAGATTGAATGGAGAAGGGCCTAGCGGGGGGGAGGGCGAACCCAAAGGTTACTGCGATAGCTACTGCGCCGGTAGAGGGTAACCTCTTCAGGCTGTGGAGGCGACTGAATCTGTGCAATGAGCAAACCGGCGCAGACGACGAGAATGCACAGAAGCTGGAAGGCCATCTGGCAATTCACGCAGTGGTCATGACTTCCATGTAAATGAACATGACCAGCCGACATCAGCACAGCCGCTATGAAGGTCGCAAGCAAAGCTACAACCAACAGAACTCGCGAAGATGCGCGAAGCTGTTTAAGAATCTGCGGCATTCTGGCAGCCTAGCACCGCAGAACGCTAGTTCGCAAGGACCGCGAGCCGCAAACAGTGCATGTGCGGACCCAACTCGAGGAATCGCCAAATTGCTGCGTGGATTCAGAGCCTCAACCTGGCTGGACAGCATGTTTGCGAGAGTGAAGCATTTTGCCGACATAGCGAAATCAATCCGCGACGCCGCTCCTGCTGGGATTCTTCTCGGATTGGGGGATAACTTAAAAATATTCTTGACTGCCGACCTCTTTACGCAGCAGCGTCTCCAGAGCACTCCGTGGAAGTCGAAGCCAAGCTGGTACATCTTGTGCCTGCAAGATCATACCGTTCATCCCGATCTCCAACGGTGCGTCTCGAAACGCATGGGAGCGACTGTAATCGAGGTGGAAAGCAGTCATGTGCCGATGCTCTCCAAGCCCGAGGTTGTCATTGACGTAATACGACAAGCGGCGAAAGCGATTCAAGGAAACAAAACAGCCTAAGGAGTTGCAGACTTCGCATCCTCGACAGACCGTCGGCAGGCAGTCTGTCGTTTTCATGTATCTCGTGCGAGAGGTTCTGATAAAACACCGCTCTGGTCGGCAATAAGATGAGTGACGACAAACCGACTTCTCATTGCGAATTCCTGCCTCAATGAGTGCCTTGACGATTTCGTGCGAATCCAGAACTCTTCCTGGCTACATAGGCGTTTTTTGGGCATCCTGAAGGGACGCTATCGGGAGGGCCACAACTTGCGAAGACAAGTTCGGCGCCAAGGAGTCATTCGGAGTGGAGTGTAGTTATTGGATCGAAACGCATGGCGCGCAGCGCCGGGATATAGCTGGCGGCGAACGCGACAGCGGTAAGTACAAGGGTGACGCCAGCGAAGGTGGGCAGATCGGAAGGCGACACGCCGTAGAGCAGTCCGGCCATAAGGTGAGAGACGATGATCGCACCGGCCACACCCAGCCCGGCCCCAGCAGCGGCCAAACCGAGTCCCCGGCGCAGGACCATCTTGAGGATATTGCCTCTTTGAGCTCCCAGCGCGAGGCGGATGGCGATCTCCCGTCTTTGTTCATTCACGACATAGGAAATAGTCCCGTAGATTCCAAGCCCGGCCAGCAGCAAGGCTGTACCTGCAAACAACGCCACCATCTCCATCGAGAATCGCTTCACGGAAAGCGAATCGGAGAGCACCTCCTTCAGGGTCTCTGCGTGGAAGACGGGAAGTTCCGGATCGATGGACTGGACCTGGCTTCGCTCCTGCGCGAGGATGGCGCTGGGATCGAGTTGTCCATGAAGAAAGATGACCAGATCCTTGGCGGGGTGCTGGTACACGCTGCGGTAGATCTGCGGAACTGCCGCGTCGGCCAACGATTCCATGCGGGCATCCGCAATCACGCCGATGATCGTGGTCCAGGTCGGCTTGGCAGGGCTCAACGGCTCGCGAGTATCCAAGCGCAAACGGACGCGTTTGCCCAGCGGGTCCTGGTTTGGCCAGTAGGTACGAGCCGCGGCCTCATTGATGACCGCAACGTTAGGCGTATCCTCAAGATCGTGGTCACCGAAAAGGCGTCCACGCTCGAGCGACATCCCCAACAAGTGGAAGTATTCAGGCGAAACGATGGGGCCGTCGATCGCAGGAGCCTGATTGTCCATCGTCTCGATGCCTTCGCGGATCAAAGGCAGCGGGTTGGGAACGCTGTGGCCCAGCGGAAGCGCGTCCACGTCGCCGACAGCCGCTTCTTCTACGCCCGGCAGGGTTCGGTTGCGACGAAGGATCTCGCGCACCAGGACCGATTCCTGCGTGGCGGTTCGGTACATATCCGCAGTGGGATCATTAGGCCCCGGCAGCCAGGTCTGAATAGCCATGACGCGGTCAGGATTGAAACCGGGCGGCAACGTGAACAAGTCCCAAAAACTGCGCAACAGAAGGCCCGCGGCGACCATGAGCACCAGGGAGAGCGCCAGTTCACTGACGACCAGTATCTGGCGGGCGCGCGAGCCTTCCCGTGAGCCGCTGGAGCCGCGCCCCTCCTGCCGAAGCGTACCCATCAGATCGAAGCGGCTCATGAGCCATGCGGGAGCAAGACCAAAGACAGTTCCGGCTATGACAGAGAGGGCAAGACCGAACGCCAGCACGCCCCAGTTGATCGAGATGTCGTTCATATGCGGCAGACTCTCCGGAACCAACTGCAGCAGGAACTTCCTCGTGGAGAAGAGAATCGCGAAAGCGGCAATCCCGCCAAGCAGGAAGAGCAGCAGACTCTCGGCGAGGAACTGGCGGATCAACCGCATTCTTTGCGCTCCCAGAGCTTGGCGCACCGCGATCTCGCGACCTCGCAGACTGGCGCGGGCAAGCAGGAGATTGGCGACATTGACGCAACTGATGAGGAGTACCAATGCTACCGCGCCGAACAGCAGAATGAGAGATTGGCGAACGCTGCCGACCACGCTTTCGCTGAGCGGAGTCAGGCGCACGGTCCATGAGGTCTGAGCGGGATACTCCGCCGGATATTGCTTCTTCAGCGATACAACCAGCGCATCGAGGCGCTCCTGTGCGGCTGCAATTGAGAGACCGGGCCTCAGGCGGGCGACCGTTCGACCGTGCAGACGTGTACCGCGCAACGGAGGCGGAAATGGCAGACCGGCCATGCCAGCCGCCAGCCACACCTCCGTATTCCGCTCCTCGCTGGTTGAACCCAGATCGCGAAAACCGGGCGGCATAATGCCTATGACGTGATAAACGTCGTTGTCCAGGCGCAGAGCTTTGCCAATAAGGTGCGGATCGGCTCCGAAGTCTCTCCTCCAGAGCCCATCGCTGATCACGGCCTCCAGGTTGAAGCCGGGAGTCGCATCGTGCGGATCGAAGGTGCGGCCCAACTGCGCATCTACACCGGGGACCGCGAAGTAATTCGGCGAAACATGCTTGTAGCTGAGACGCTTGGGCTGCGCACTGCCGGTGAGGTTCACGTCTGCGCCGGTTCCGGAAACCGACACGGACTGGAATATCCCTGAGCTCTCGAGGTCTCTCCACTCAGGAACGGAGATGCCGACATCCTGCGCGCCTACGCCGGGAAGATCGTCCTGGATGCGCACCAGTTCGGCAGGATTTGGATACGGCAATGGATGCAGCAGCGTGGCGTCAATCACGCTATAGATTGCAGTCGTGGCTCCAATGCCCAATGCGATTGTGGCGATTGCAATGAAAGAGAATCCAGGAGATCTCAGAAGCATGCGTACCGCGTACTTCAGGTCCAAGAGCAGATTCTCAATAAACGGAATACTGTGCTCTGCATGGTGGTCTTCGCGGATTGCCTGGGTCGCGCCCAGCTTGAGCACGGCCTGCCGCCGCGCCTCGGTAGGCGACATGCCGGCGCGTATGTTCTCTTCTGTCTGGAACGCAAGATGTTCGGCAATCTCTTCCCGCAGGCGTTGGTCGGCACTCTGCCCTGTTACAAGATTCTTGAGGCGTATTAGCGAGCGTCGCAGGAATTTCACGGTAAATCCTCCGCTTTGACTTTGAAAAAGCGCTCTATGATTTGAGCGGTTCGCTCCCATTCACTGGTCTCCGTCTGCAGCTGCTTACGACCAGCCGCAGTAAGCCGATAGAAGCGGGCACGGCGGTTGTTCTCCGATATGCCCCACTCGGAGGCAATCGAGCCTTCATGCTCGAGCTTGAGCAGCAAGGGATAAAGCGTACCCTGGTTGACAGCCAGAAGGTCTCCGCTGATCTGCTCAATGCGTCGCGCGATTCCCCAGCCGTGCTGCGATCCCAGAACATCCAGTGTCTTGAGGACCATCAGTGCAAGCGTGCCTTGCAAAACATCCAGCTTTTCCTTCATGGTGAATAAACCTTTAGGTTTCCAACAGGAATCATGACATGCTTTCTTTTGGAAAGCAACAGGAGGTTTGAGTTTCTTCGACGATAAATCCAGAAGAAGTTGTCAGGAAGCCGCGGGACACTGTTCATCGGAGAAGATGTAGTTTGATTTTCAACGAAAAGTAGGCTGGTATCTGCCGATCTGTCTAGACGTGACCTTCAGTGGACGCCAATTGGCCGATGCACTCATTGAGCCTGGATTAGCCTCATAAACGTGCTTTTGGTCAGATAAGAAGTTTCGCGCGAATCCAATGGAAAAGACCCGCCTTAGAAGGCGAGGAAATCCCTTTAGGATTCACATATTCCCCACGCATCGGCTACAACATCATATCTAAAAGACGAATATCTAGAATGAGGTGGGCGAACGGCGTAAGGGGTTTCGAAATGTCTCAGGTCGTCCTGCATATTGGTACTAGTCTGGTTCGGTGAGCGCATTGTTGGAGCGCGGGGGTCCATGATTGTCCAACTGGGATTGGATGAGGTCCGCAGCCATCAACCCGCCTCGGCTGTTCAGATGGATGCCATCGCTATGGAATTTCCAGCCGTTCAGACGCCCCACGTCGTCGGGGGACATCCGCAGCACTATCGTGCGAAAGGCATCGCGGTACATCGGCAGGAACCGGAGACTCGTAAGCGCCCGGCCTGGATCGGCGTTGATGGCAACCTGAAACGTCTCGAAAATCGGGACGTAATCGACGGCTTCGTCACAGGCGATGCGCTTGATACTGGCACTTAAGTCGTGGATTGCGGAGTTGAGCGCAGCCTGAAACGGCTGATCGGACATTGTTGACTCCCCGATCGGAGCGAGCGAACAGGCGGCGACGCGGGCACCGCTGGATTTCAGACGTCGAACAAGAGTCCCAAAGCAGTCGTCAAACCGCGTCCCCGAAGCGGCTCTGGATGCGAACTTCATGACCCCGAAAAGACGTCGCGCCTTAGAGGAGACCATTGCAAGCGCATCATTACCACCCACCCAAACAATCACACTGTCGGGTTGACAGACCAGGACGGTATCTACGCGCTTAAGGACGTCATATGCTAGGTCCCCACCAACGCCGAAATTGAGGAATTTGAACCGCGCGTTACGGGGACGTCGGGAGAGCTCGCCAATCCAGTCGAATGCCTGCCCTCTACCGGCAGTGCTGCTGGAGCCGAGGCAAGCTATCGTTTCGCGCGCGGATGAAGTATTCATCTGGTAGAACCCGTGATTAAGATGCGCTGCTGTATCGTAGGTGTGCTCTGAATGGACTTTCTCCCGTTTTCTGCAACGCCATGATGATTGCCCTCACCTCGGACAATTGTCCGGTGATCCCATCCCTCCGGGTGAATATGCAGTTCGCGCAGTGGTACCACTCGCTTCTCCAGCACAGTTCGATTCCCGCATCCGAGGCAAATCGTTACGGATGGCGTTCACACTCCCAGATGACCATTCAGAATCCATAGCGAAGCCCGACGGTGACCGCCCGTGTAGTCAGAAAGTGCGTGCCCGAGAAGGTCGAGAGGAAGTTATAGAGCGCCTTCGTGTTGTTCAGGTTCACAACCGCAACGCGGATGCCGAGGCTCTGGTTTTCGTGATGAATCAAATTGTCTTCTCCTATCGATAGATCTACAGTATTGCGCACGGCGATTCGCGGCGGATTCCTGTCGTCGTTCTCCGTTCCGGGTGGCGGAATGCGGATGCGCGTTGCCGCAATCGGCCCAGCGCAGGAACGGAGAGGCCTGGAAACCGTTGCGAAGACTGAGCCACAGTGAAGACCCATCTGTTGCTGTTCATCTCCGGTAAGTTGGAGAGCCGTTGGAATATCCGGTACAGCAACAGCTACCAATCCACCATCGTAGCGATAGGAGCTGTTGATCCAGGGACCACGTCGGCCAAACTGGTAACGAAGATTCAGATTCATCGCCAACCCCTCATCATGGTCAGGACGGGCGACGTTGCTATAAGGAGCGCTGAAGCTGATGCCGCCAAGCTCTGGCCCGAAGAGGCGCGAGCGTACGTGGCTGATGGTGAAGAATCCATTGACTCCATGGGTTGGAGTGAGGGTTAGGCGTACAAGACCGCCATCGATCTTCGATTTGCGGAACTGTGTCGGGAAGGTCAGAGGGCTATTAAGCAGGACGTCGAAATCGTAAGCACCATACGTGAATTTCCAGAGATATTCGCCACTCAGCGAGAAGTACTTGATCGGCGTCTCGAATCCGACATTGAACTGGTTACGATGCCCTGTATTGAGAATTGCGGAGTCCGTCGCTCCAAGTGCAGCCGATATCGATCCAGGCCCGGCGGAGCTGGCTACAATCAGATTCTCGTTATAGGGGGTGATGAATACCCGTGAATAGTTGAGATGGAAGTTAGTGTGCAAAGGTGACGAGCTGTAGACGAAACCGACGCGTGGTTGCACGCCGTGGTTTCTTGCCAAGCCGTTGTACTTGTCATAGCGAAGGCCGAGGTCGATCTTGAAGTTACCCAATTTCACGTAGTCTTGGCCGAAGAGGGCAACCTGCTTGATGTCCGTTGATCCCTGAAAAGCATAGATACTGCCGCCACGCGTAAGGTCGATGTTGAGCAGGCCGGGCAAGAAAGCACTGTTCGGAGTAAGACCAGCAGCCACGCATTGCGATGGATTGGTCACGGTGGTGATCGGCGACGGCGCACCGTCTGCACCGAGACAAGGACTATTGAAGCTTGGATCGGTGAGGCCCGTGGCGAACTGCTCAGCCAGAAAAGTGTGTTTGAATTCGATACCGCCGATCACGCTATGGCGACCCTGATTGTAGGTAAACTCCGAACGCAGGCCAGCATTGGTCAGTCGACGCCCCTGTTGCAAATATGCTGGTGTGTCTGCAAATGGATCGTCCGAGGGGCGATAGCGGACCTTATCCTGCCGCACCCAGAAGTTCGTCTGGTTGAAAGCATGATCGTTGAAGGTATGGAGGAATTGCGGCGCAACGTTAAAACTGACCACCGTCTGACGCTGGTTCTGCCCGAGCGCATTCTGGTCATGGGTGTTAGGAGTCTGAAACCAGGAGCGACTCAGACTGGTATTGAGCTGCAGGCTTGTTTTATCGGTTGCCTTGTAATCGAAACGCTCGATGGCATTCTCAGCATTGCCATTAGCATGGAGAACCTCGATCTCTGGTGTATCTAGAAAGCGGCCACTGTTCAGGGCATCAATGGCGGTGAAGGAGCCAACCTTCGCCGACCCGAAGGCCAGGTTGCCGCTTCCTGTCGAAGTGGCGAAGGAGCCGCGGGTGAACGAGAACTCACCATGAGGCTTGCGTTGATCGAGGCCGGAGCGGGTCTGGGCGACGATGACCATGCTCGTCTTGTCTCCTACGTCAGATCCCGGCGCTCCCTCGCGGACCTCCACGGATTGCAGAGCATTCAGAGAGACCTGAGTAGAGAAAGTACGGCTCTGTTGGTCGGTGATCGGCTGCCCGTCCACAACAAACGATGCTTCAGCATGGTCGCCGAGCGGATGAAAGGAGCCATTCGAGTCGGCGGACACGCCGGGAGTCGTCATCGTGATCAGCGAACTGAACGGCGAACTCACACTTTGGGTTGGCATGCGGTCGATCTGCTCTGGCGTGATGTCGACGTGTGCAGGCTCTGTCGGATCACTGTTTGTGGCTGTCACCGTGACCTCAGTCTTCGAGGCCGCCGCAGAGAGAGCGATATGTAGCCGGATGGGAACGCCCAAGTACGTTATCTGCTGGGTTTCGCTAGCGAAGCCAGGCGCGTCGATGGTAATGCGATAGTCGCCGGTGCTGAGTTGGAAAAAGAGGAAGCCTCCTTCAGGTCCTGTCTTGATTGTCCGCTGGGCTCCGCTATTCACGAAGGTTAGGAGGACATTGGCGTCGGACAGCACTGCTCCGCTTAAATCCGCTACGGTACCGGAGAGGGCTGCCGCTGTGCCACTCTGAGCCATCAAAACGACGTGACTGCTGGCTAATACAATAAAAAGCGGCAGGATGCTGAATGTTTTACGTGTCCATTTCATGGTAGGCTCCAAGGAAAGCCAATTTTAGTCATGTCTAAAATAAATTTAGTCTAGTCTAAAAACAAACTTTGGGTCAAACTAAAAGAGGGAGTACATCAGAGATGGCGCGGAGCCGAGAACAGCTTGCGAACACGGAATCCGTGGATAACTACCTGAAGGCGATCTTCCATTTGGGAGGCGGTCAGAAGGAACGCATCAGTAGTGGAGAACTAGCAGAGCGGCTTGGAGTCGCACCTGCATCCGTAACAAACATGATCCAAAAGCTCGCAGCGTCCACCCCACCTCTTGTCGAATATGAAAGGCACTACGGCGTCCGCCTGTCCCGCGCTGGGAGGAGACGTGCTCTGGAGATTATTCGTCATCATCGGCTGATCGAGACCTTTCTTTATGAGGTCCTTAGCTATCCCATTGATGAAATTCACGATGAAGCCGAACGTCTGGAGCACTTCATCTCTGAAAGCTTCGAGAAGCGCGTTGCCGATAAACTTGGCAATCCTCAGTTGGACCCACATGGTCATTGCATCCCATCTTTCGACGGATCCATGCCTGAAATTCACGGGGTAAGCTGCAACTGTGAATAGGCAAAAGGCTTGCTCTGATGGGTCCTCAGAAAGGTCAGCTTGTCGGAAGAGATCAGCGAGCGGCCGAGCGCCTCGATCAGGGCTTATCCGATGCAAATGTCGGAAGTTAAGAAGCAATGTCACTATGGCGTTCTACAACAGACCTCGATCTGATCCGTGATTCACACCGAGGTCTCCCGCCCGCTCGACGGCGAGGCTGAACTTGGCTCTGCGCTATGTGAGTGGGTGGTGACGAGCATCATCATGAAGGGTTCCGCTAGTCCATGGAGCCGGAAACTCACTTCGATCCATGGAAACGCGCCGTCTGCCACTTTCGCCAGCGAGCGTGCGTTCAGCATCAGAGGACCCTCATACATATTCGCGACGTGCGGCAGAAGCTCCGATGCTTCCCCGCTATCGCCGTTGACGGAGAACATCACGATTAGGGCCTGACTGCCCTGTTGCGATACAGGAATGCTGTAGATCATGGCGCTCTGGGAGGGAAACGCCGTTCGGCCCATCGACACATCGTAAAGAACCATGACGTACACCTCTTGAACTATCCCTGCAAGCCTACGGATCGTCGCATCGGCCCGCCAAGACGACGGCAATATAGAGGTTTACTCAGGATGGCAGCGGCTGCGGTTCAGATGCCGATCTGGAACGATTGAAATACCACCCACAGGCACGCTAAACCCACAACGGAAGCTGCAATCGCTGGTCCCACCATTTGTCGGATGAATGGACGGACGAGGAGCATGATTTGTCTGAACAGACTCCATCCGACTCATCAATTCCTTTTCTGCTGCTTCCAGGGAAACGGAAGACGCTTCGGGCTTGTCCTCCAATGTGGAAGTGAAAAACTCACCCTCCGTACTGCGAAGCGAAACTATTCGCTGCTTCAAGAGCGGCTGGAAAGCCATACTAAAATAGTCTTCCGGTGCTAGGTCCTAGTAGGCTTGTGGGGGCCGGTGAATGATGGACTCAGTTTTCAATTTCTCATTCAAGCTGGTCGATGAGCGTCCTTGCGCTGTTATAGCCAGTGGGTTCCTCCCCCAAAACCATTGCTACTAGGTGCAGTAGAGGTTCCACTGGATTGTATTGTTAGCTTGAGAGCCGGAGGTCATATTCATAGCGCCGCTCGCCGAAACATAACCAACGCTGTTCGTCTGCGTTGAGTTTGGGTAAGTGATCCCAGAACTATGGATTGCATTGTTAGCGAAAGAATTACTGTCATAGCCGCCGGAACTGTATCCGCCAACAATATAGTTCGTGGTGGTGTCCCCCAGCAGAATGCCATACCAGCCGTTCTGGAAAAATGCATTGCCGTAGACTGTTCCCGTATTGACGACGTAGCCATTGCTGCTTTGCGTCGCAAAACCAGCATAGGAGTTGTAGTCAATCAGGCAATTGACCACGTTAATACCGGTTACGCTCGCTGCATGTGCATTCACCTGAATACCATCGCCTGCATTCCCCCGAAGAACACAATTCTCTATCGTGACATTACTAACGCTGTCGGCTGCTGCGTCTGGCTCGATATCGATACCGTCACCAGGAGCCGTTCCAGAGGTATAGCTAAACTCGGAATCATAAATAGAAATGGAGTTACCGGCAGTAATGCTCAACCCCTGCCGACGGTTGCCGGTAGAAATCACGTCGCAGAGAGTGATATTGGATGGCGCAACGTTATTCGAGCTACCAATACAGATGCCATCTCCAGTGCAATCAGAAATAATTGTTCCTCGGATATTCACATTGCTTACTCCGAGGAGAGCGATTCCATAGCAGTGCTCATCTGTCGATGTACTAGTGGAATAAATATGGGTGTAGCGCTCGCCGACCAGCCAGCAATTGGCCATTTCGACGTTGGAAACCGGGTTGGCGCCGTAGAACATATAAGCCCGGTTGGTTAGCTTGCTGGAATTGGTATTGATCGTCATGGCCTGCAACTTCACTCCAGGCTGGCACTCGATGCGGACGCCAGACTGCAATAAAACGCCATAGTAGGGCGTACTGGTTCCGTCTCCATTGGCCTGCGAATCGATCCAATAGACGCATTGCGCGGGAGTAAGCGAATTGGGAAGGGGTGTAGCCTGCCAGGGAATAAAAACCGTTCCGCCGCCGTTCTGAACTACATAGGTAATTGCATCGTTTATAGCCTTCGAACAATCGGTTCCATCAGTTGGCATATTAGGAACCTTATAGCTAAACGAACCGATTGCAAGTGTCAGTAACGTCCTGTTGGGAATGGGCTGGCGAATATCGTCTGCCGATGCCGCCTCCACTTTTTTCGGGGAGGCGACTTCGATCGCGGCAGGAATTGCCGCCGCTAAAGGTAGGGCTACGGCCAGCGAACCGGACCGACCGAGGAACTTTCTCCGAGATGTTTTAAGCGTATTCATCTTATGTCTCCTGGATGAATCATTTGTATGGATCATTTCGTATTACTTGCCGACGTCTTCAGATCAGCGATGCGTTCGTAATGACATTCCTGGGACAAAAGAAACAGGTCAATGCCGAGAATTGCAGGTTTACCGCATATGAAGCTGTGGTCATTGCCCACCAGCTCCTAGAGATACTGTGCTGCGTTGTCTAAACATGGAGGTTTGAAGTCGGGATTCTATATGCAATCGCGAGCCCAGTAGGCGGGTAATGTCCGGAATATCAAAGTCGCGCAATACGCCAGGAACAATTACTTCAGGAGGAAGGTTGTAGAGTGGCAGCTCTGTGATTGCGAGATACGACATCGGCTGTTTGTCGCATACTACTGTGCGGATGTGCGGCTCGATGGTTGCGGCGAAGAGTCCAATGTTGCAGGCAAAGCCAACGGTATGCAGCGAGATTGCGCCAGGATTGATATCCGATCTCGTCGCGAGATATCGAAACGCGCTTAATACATCGAGTGTCTGCATGCCTGGAATGGATTTGCCCACCAGAATTGCATGCATCGCAAGTTGATAATCGCTTCGATATCCGGAAATCATCCGGTTGGGCGGTGCGCTTTCGCCCCAACCACGCGGGTCGATTGCCAGCACAACGTTGCCCAGTTCAACAAGCTGTTGAATGAGCCCACCGGGAACAGCATCCGCTGTCATGCCAGAGGAATCGAGGTACAGGATGGCGGATCTACGCGCTGCCGTGCCTGCAGGCGTGAACAACAGGCCTGGCACGGTGATGCCTGGCTCCGGGTGGAGATTCAGCTTCTCTGCTTTGAGTGCTCCTGATACATAACTGCCCGCTGTCTCTACTTTTGCTGCAGTTACGGATGCCGGAAGATCCAGACGGGATCGCACGCGTTCGGCAAGTTGCGTCAGATTGCCGCGAAAAGGTTTAGACCGAAGTTGCTGCGCCAAAGAGGCGTTCAGGGATTGCACCGTTTGTGCATGGGGATATGTCGTGAGAACTTGACCTGTCGAAGTAGCATTCAAGCTGGCTGAACTATCGGTCTGTACTGCTGCTTCCTCGGAAGATCCGGCATTTCCTTGTAGCCAGCGTGAAAGCCATGTATATGCAGCGATACGCCGTGGCTTTGACCATCCATGAGTATCATCCGCTTCAAATAACGCCAGATGGTCCTTCGCGTCCAGAAGCTCAAACGTATGTTCTGCCTCACGGAACGTCGCATGAGCACCCTGGATTGGAAAGAAATCACGCGTTGCGACTTCCATCTCAACCGGCCGCGGAGCGATTTCATTCAGGAAATCGGCGTAGTCGAGATGATCAGAAAGGAAGTGGTCGAATATCTGCTCGGAATCTTGCGGTCCTGGATCTGCCCACATTGCACTCCAGGCACTCAGATAACACGAGATGACAGCAGCGGCGACTCGCGTATCTAATGTCGAGATGTAGGCGGACTGCGTGCCACCTCCCGAATTTCCAGCTACACCAATCCTAGTTTTATCGACATCGTCTCTTGATTGAAGATAATCAATGCCGCGTATGCCATCCCAGATGAAGTAGCGTCCAATGTTTGTGCCGGTAAGCAGCACAGGCAGGCCATCGGCCATGTGCTCAGGTGTGCCCCCGATCTGCAGCAGCGGCTTGTGGGTTGCTGGATCAAGATGCTCCATTCGTTCACCCTGGCCGACAGGATCGATGGCCAGGACAAGAAATCCTCTCCTGGCCAGAGACACCCAAACAGCCTGATAGAGAGCAAACGATTTTCCTTCCCCGCTATGTCCCGCAAGTCCTAACACTGCTGGGAACGGTTTATGTGCATTCTTGGGAACATAGACGTTTGCTGTAACGTAAAAGCCAGGCAGGCTTTGATAAATCAATTTCTGTACAACGTAGTCAGGATGATCAATGGTTCCGGTTATTTCTGCATGTAAGGGCGTCCGGGCAGGAAACCCTCCTATCTCCTGAAGCAAGGTGTGCCGGATATATTCCTGACGAATATGCATATCGTCTGCCTTTTTTATTCCGGCTATCTGTTCCTGCCGCTCTGCAAGTTTCTGCTTAGCAATGTTCGTTAGATATGCATCCGTCTGTGCTGCATAGTCGATTGCTGGGGCATCAGTTGTCTGGCTCCACGAGATGGTTGGCGTCACCAAAAAAGCAAATAGAAAACATACATAGCGGCGATTCGTCGTAAAAATTCTCAAACCCTAAGCTCCCATCCATGTGGCTATCAATCGCGGCTGTCTTGCCACGGTAGTCGTTGAGCAAAATACAATGCCCTACAGCTAGAAGCTGTACTTTGCAGATAGTTGTAAGGTCCTCGGGCCAGAGCGGGTACTCGTAATCTGACCGAATGTTGTACTTGGTACGGTAGCTACAGGGTTGTTATAACTGGCGATGTTGAATAGGTTGAAGGCTTCGACACGGAACGAGAGCCTCTGTTCTCTCACGATCGCGAAATCCTTAAAGGCCGCTGCATCATACTGCTGATATCCTGGAACGCGCTCAGAGAATGGGCGCGCTGGGGAGATGACACCGTTGGCAGGTACACCGTACGCGCAGATGCCGTTATCCTGGCCTGCTGTGCTACAGGCTGTTGCCGAAGGATCATCGCCGAACCACTGGTTGATATTACGGTGCCGGATCATAAGTCGGCGGTAGTGCCATGCACGTTGTTGCGGTGTGTTGACACCGGAGTTATTCGTTCCGCTGACCAATGTGATTGGGAAACCGGTATAGGCATAACCGGAGACCGCCGTCCGCCAGCCGCCCACTGCCAAATCCAGAATGCGATTTACATTCGCGCCAAACCGCTGTCCGCGCCCGAACGGAAGTGAGTAGACTACCTGGAAGTTAACACTGTGGGTCGTATCCGTGGGGGCAGGACCATACTCCAGACTTCTATCTGCGGGGTTCACTGGGAACGAAGTGTTATTCGTGATGTTCAGGTTGCTTCCGAAGTAGCCGGTAGCGTTGGTCATGGCTTTGCTATAGGTGTAATTTGCAGTGAACTGTAATCCATGCGAAAGACGCTGTCGGAACGTGGTTTGCAGTGCGTTGTAATTCATCATGCCTTCGGATTGAGTAATTCGTACAAGTCCGCTTTGGCCGACCAACTGATAAAACGGGGCTTTGTTGATTGCAAAGCAGGCCGCGCTGTTGTAGTTCAGCAAAGTTGATCCCGAAAAGCATGGTGTGGAAAGCTGATTGCCGTTATTCGCGCTAATAAGGTGAATGCCGGTTTCGCCGACATATCCAATTTGAAAAGAAGCCGTATTGCTCAACTGATATTGCGTGGTGAGACTGAATTCATTAATCGTGGAGGGTCGCAGGTCCGGATCCCAAGCGCGAATCGTCTGACCACAGGAAGGGTTCGTTGCATAGAGACAGGCTGCGCTATTCGATGAGAAAGCGACCTGAGCCGTAGTAAAAGCGCCGGTATTAGCAACGCTGGTGGGTGGAGCTCCCGTGTAATTGATCGAGGTCTGAAAAGGAGGGTTGATGATCAAACGCAGATTCGCACCAGTGCCTTCCATATAGATGGTGCTGCCAAACCCGCCACGCACAACAAACCGCGGCACAGGATTGTAGGAAAATCCAATGCGCGGCATAAAGTTGGTCCATACCGAGTTATACAGAGCGCGGCTGTTTCCATTCTGCCCAGCAATCTCTAACTGTCCAGTCTGTAGATTCAAATTCGACTGCTTGTTGTTCACCTCATAGATGGGCTGATCGTACTCCCAGCGAACGCCAAGGTTGAGAGTGAAGTTGGGAAGTAGTTTCCAGTCATCCTGTGCGAATACGGCATCTCGCCATTGGCGCTGCCCGGCAAAGCCGGCAACCGCGCCCCGGCCGACGCTGTATACGCGATTCATATTGAAATCGGCCAGTGAGTAACCTGAGGCTAGCGGTGTATTGGCATTGCTAGTCACAAGCGGATTAGATGAGAAGTTGCCAGAATAGCCCAGCACACCTTCGGCGCCACTCACTCCGCTGTAGATAATGTTCTGCTGGTAGCGGATGAACTGTACTCCGAACTTGAAGGCGTGCCTGTTTTTCTGCCAGGTTAGATTATCTCCATAGGTAAAGTTGTTCATCACATTATTGGAATAAGTAGCGCCGTTTCCTGGATTGGTAATCGCTCCGACACTCTGCTGCGCGAAGCCTGGGGCCTGATTCTTCCCCTCAATACCGACTACGGAGTCTCCGTTCATCCCAAAGATGCCCGTCGGATCATATGGAACGCCCTGGTTCCAGACAACGCGAAAGAAGCCAACACGGAGTTCATTCAACAGTGAAGACGTGAAGGTATGCACCGAGTTAATGCTGAAGCCTCGTGTCGGATAGGTCGAAGCTCCGGGAAATGTAATAACCAGAGGATTCGTCTGAGTATTACCGGCAACGCTTTGGCTATAGCTTCCGAAGAAGCTATCTTTGTCGCTGAGCTTGTAATCGAGCCGAACGTCGAATTGGTCGTTATAGATGCGCGACTTTGTAGGTCCCACATAGTTATTTGCGATAGGCGATCCAGGACTTGGCGCATGATTGGGTAGTGGATAGATGTTGGGATGGGAATAAAGGTAAATCGCTACCGGATTGGTAAGCGGGACTCCTCGATTATTCGTATACGGAGCATAGCCGTTTTGCGAGTCGTAGAGTTGGATGAGCTTGTTTGTCGTGCACGACGTACCTGGAGCGCACATAATGCCGGGATTGAGTAATTCCGAGAAGTCGCCCTGTCGCATGAGGGCGTCCGCTACAGTTGCCGTTGCTACGCCGCCATTATGGAAACGGTTGCCGGAATAGTCGACGAAGAAAAAAAACTTGTTTCGAACAATCGGTCCGCCTAGCGTACCGCCAAAGATTGCACTGGTAGAACTCGTTTTTGGGATTCCGGTGTAATTATTTGCCCAGCTATTCGCATTGAGCTTGTAATCATTCACAAAATAGAACGCACTGCCATGAAAGCTGTTCGTTCCATCCTTCAAGAGCGCAATGACGTCGCCACCATTGACGTTGCCATATTCCGCCTGGGCATTGGAAGAAACAACGCGTACCTGCGAAAGTGCATCCGGACTGGGGTTATATGCAGTGGTGTTATTGACCGTCTCATTGATTTCAATTCCGTTGAGCAGGTAATTATTGGTCTGCGCTCGGTTGCCATTTACCGAAAGGGACGAACCGCCAATATTATCGCGTCCGATGGCAGAACCTCCCGTGAAGCTCTGCGGATTTGTAGAAACCGCTCCGGGAGTGAATAGGGCCAAGGTGGCGAAGTTGCGATCCTGCAAGGGGATGCTTTCGATCGCTGTGGGGTCTAATGTTGTTCCAAGCTCCGCATTCTCAGTGTTGAGCAGAGGTGCCAGACCCTCGCTGACCGAAACGCTGGCGGTTGTCTGGGTGACGTTCAGTTTGGCATCAATTTTGGCCACTTGACCTGCTTCGAGAGTGAAAGGCCCGAGGGTGGAGGGAGCGAAGCCTGAGGCCACAATGTTGATGGTGTACCGCCCTACCGTCAGGAACTGAATGCTATATAGACCGTCCTTGTTGCTCTTCGTGGTCGTTCCGATATTCGTGGAGACATTCATCGCCGTAACCTGTGCGCCAACGATTACTGCCCCGGAGGGATCGGTAACCGTCCCATTCATTCCGCCCGTGATGGTCTGCGCAAAGCCTGTCACATCGCAAATAACCAGAAATACTACGGCCAGGGAATAAAATGACTTCAAATCCATGCAGCCTGCCTCTCCAAAGCCTTCATCTACAGCACTCAACTGATTTGAGAAACTCCAATTTTCAAAGAGTGCTGCCACACTAGCGATCAAAGGACATCTGCGGAAGGTGCGTAACGGTAGGTTTCCCTCCAAAAAGAATAGGTCATTGAAATAAAATGGTTTATCTCCTCTCAGAGAGAGGTAACTTACCTTCTCTGGTCTATAAGCCATTTTCAGGCGATCCCTCCAATGCGCTTGGCCACAGTTTTTCTGTGCTAAGAGGGAACCTGCTCCTCAAGGCAATTATTCGTTCATGTTTTTGAAGGTATCTAGTGAGACCCTAGATGGGTTTTGCGTGCATTTCATTACGGATGACGGTCAGGTATCCCGCAGAATTATCTTGAAATTGGATTAGCGAACATCGAAGGCTAAGACATGGGGTGGGGCAGGTCGTTCACCGATGACGTCCGTCGTAATCACAATCTGTAATTCGCGATTCTCCCATCCCTTGGGTGCGAGCTTCGTGAATTCATTGAAATAGCGGGGATTGGTAACAAATTCAGTCGCAGCCACAGTCCCGCTTGGCCCGATTCCGGCAATCATAAGCTCTGCTTGCTCTGTGATCGAACTTCTGATGCGGCTTATTAAAGCATAGTCTTTGTGAACAGCCGCGGGTGGTGATCGTAGATCGATCGTCCATGCTTGCGCAGGGTTGTGAGTATCGCGGATTGTTCCCAATTTATTGATGGCATCATGTTGAAACTGGAAACGGTAGCTCGAGAGTAATTCTCCAGTCCAGTGATTGTTGAACGCACCAATGTGGATGGCCGGTTTACCGCGCAGATCCGTGAGAGTAGCGTTATCGGCAAGGAAAACGATGGCATACCGGTTATGTTCGCCCATAAATCCCACTATTCTCGCCATCGCTACCGCGTCTATGCCGGAGATATGATCGTGAGCGGCGAGGATGCGGCTGATATCGCTGGGCAGAGTCGGTGATCGATCCTGAATAAGGTAATTGAGATCACCGATACATAGGATGGTGCCGGAATTCGAGCCCAATAGGGGCTGCCAGAAGACTTCCAGATTCGTGGCATGCCGGTGCTCACGCGACCATACAAAATAACCCAACGCAATAAGAAGCAGAACAGCCAGAGCGGCTGCGATGGCTACCAAGACGCGATTGCGTCTTACGGTATTTACAGTGTTGGTTGCAGAATCAGAAGCCGGAACCGCCGGTTCAGAGATGAAGAAACCCTCGCCTGGCAATAAAGCTACTTGCAGTTCCCTATCCGGCTTTGATCTTTCGTCTGTGGCTACGTCATCACCCCGGTGCGGCATATAGAACGAGGGAACGTAGGAACCGGGAGGCAGCTCAATGCGAAGTTCAACCTCATGCCCAGGTTGGATATAGTACTGAGCGAGGCGTTTTCGTATCTCGCCTGCGGCTACGCGAACGATTGGGTCACTCGACACGTCGTAGTGGATATCGCGGTCGAAGACTTCAGCTCCGATAATGCGCTCTTTGATATCTTGAGCCGCCCCAGACAGCGTTTTATCGACGACAAAACGAAGAAATCTGGGGTGTCGCTTGCTGCCGCGAAATGGCGGGCTCAGAAGAATCCGCTCCAATTGCAAACGTATTTCCTGTTCCGTCACCCGGTCGACGGCCGCCACCTCGTTGTTGTTCATTTTTCAGCTTCCCGCCATGGAACGTCCAGAGGGGAGACCCTCTTGCGCGAAAACTCTCACCAAATCGTAAATAAAAATGTCACATCTAGAGTGAAGGATACCGCCGTCAAACCACTTTGAGCAAAAATCTGGGAGGTAAATTACCCTCCATCGAGTGCTCATGCTGTTTTGATCGAAGATCTCTTCTGATGCACATCGGGAGTCAAGACGTGGCGTATCTGGCTGTAGCATCTCCAGCCTCGCCTTGAGCTTCCGCGCGTCCCAGGACGGATGCTTGGCCCGAAGCGCAACGATCGCGTTCTCGATCGGCTCGAGCGTCGCGTGGGAGCAACTATGCGGGCGGCGGCTGCGCAACGCATAAACCAGAAGCTCATACAGCCTTGAGCACGCGATCTGCTTCCATCCGCTCTGCTTCTGCGATACCTCCTGCCTGATGGTAAGGGCCATATCCTGTGAAACACATGGTTTCAACTGATTGAAAACAAGAATGTGAGAGGTGAAATACCGTGAAATACGTTGCAGAAGATTCATTGGAGTGAAAGGCTCACCCGACTTCGTAAGAGTGGATTATTTCACCATCTAAATTATCTAGGCTTTACTTCCAGCAAGAAGAGGTGCCAACATGTCTGCAATCAGTGTAAGTAAGATTTACTCACGTACGTTTGTCGGTTTGGTGCTTTTGCAGGCTTTGGGAGCTATCGCCCAGACCGGCCACGTCTACGGCGGTCAACAGCCTGTATCTGGTGCAGACATCCAGCTGATGACGACCGGTTCGACCGGTTACGGCTCCGCCGGCGCCAACCTGTTGGGCTCTACCATTGTGACAACGGCATCAGATGGCAGTTTCAGCATCACCGGCGATTACACTTGTCCCACTTCCAGTACCCTCGTCTACCTCACGGCTTCTGGCGGTAGCGCAATGGGTACCAGCAGCAATAGCGCCATCATGCTGGTGACACCGCTCGGAGCCTGCGGCAATCTGAGTTCCAGCTCCAGCTTCGTTGTGAATGAAGTCACCACGGCTGCCACCGCTTTTGCACTGGGGCAGTACTTCACGACTACCTACGGCAGCTCCAGTATCGACAGCTTCGGCGCGCCCAGCGGGACGCAGCCCCAGACCGGTTTGGCCAACGCCTTTGCCACCGTGAACAACCTGGTGAATGTCGCTACTGGCGACGCGCAGACCTCAGTTACCCTAACCGGCTCTGGCAGCCTTGGCTCCATCACAGCTATACCGGAGTCTGCAAAGCTTAACACCATCGCCAATATTCTGGATGCCTGCGTGGCCTCAAGCGGAGCGGGATCGACACCGTGTCTGACGTTGCTGACGGGCGTAGCGACCTCAAGCGGGATTCTCCCGACGGACGCTTTGCAGGCAGCCGTTTACATGAGCCTGAACCCTACCAGCAACAACTCCAATGGTTCTGCGGCGAACCTCACCGCTTTGTATGCTTTGCAGGGTTCTGCCCCGCCCTTTACTGGCTTGCCTTCTCAGCCAACGGACTGGACTCTGGGCATACAGTACGTCGGCTCCCCCACTACGAATCTGGTACAACCGATCAAGCTGGCGGTCGATGCCAGCGGTAATCTCTGGGTTGCCGGCAACGGTTCCGGTACGTACACGGGTGCGCTGTCCGAGATCAGTCCTACTGGAGTGCCGCTGGTCTTTCGCACCGCCTTCGGAAGCCAGACGCTTGGAGAGAACATCAAGGACATCGCTGTCGATCTCAGCGGCAATGTCTGGTTCAGCGCGGTAGCGGGTTCGGGCGGTGGTTACTATCAATACAATCCATCCACGAGCTCGGGTGGCTACTACCTCAATGGCAAGACGCCGTATGGCGTAGCCGTGGACGCTAGCAACAACGTGTACTTCAGTCAGGAGAGCACCACCGCCGCCTATACGGTGATTGCGTTTCCCAACGGCACTGCGCTTTCCAGCAGCGGTTCAACAACCGGCATTCCCGCCTATGAATTTCCCATAGCCGGCAGCACACCAGGCACAGCTGGCACGTCCAACACCTTCGTCAATCCAGAAGCTATAGCCTTCGATACCAAGGGGAATCTATGGCTGTCGAGCAGCAGCGGCCAGCCCTCCTCCACCCAGATCATCGAGCTCTCCAATCTCAACATGACCGCCTGTGCCGGTGCCTCGACGTATCCCTGCCGACTGACAACGAGTACCACCCTGAATACCTTTACCGGGACATCATCGGGTGTCGGATCCATGTCTGAACCATGGGGTTTGGCAACGGGCGCGGGCGGATCGGTCTGGGTTGCGAATGGCCAATCCGGAACCAACAGCATCAGCAATATCACCTCAGTGACCGCGGGTAGCAGCTACACCGGTGGCCTCAATGCTCCGCGTTACGTTGCTTTGGACGGCGCGGGCAATGTCTGGGTGTCAAACAACGGTAGCTCGTCTGTGTCAGAGTTCAGCAGCGGCGGGACTCTGCTTTCGCCAGCTAGCTCGACGGGGTTTGCTCACTCGGGCATCAGCAGCGGCTATGGCCTAGCTATCGACCCCTCCGGTAACGTCTGGGTGGCCAACCAGGGCAGCTCTACAAGCCCGTCGCTCGAAGAGATCGTAGGCGCAGCCGTCCCAGTCGTTACCCCGATCGCGCAGGGCCTCTCGTACTTTGCGACTGGAGTAGCGGGCAGCTATCCTGCCGAACCGCAGGCCCCCTCTGCGGCGCAGATTAATTCCAACCCCGAGCCCGCGCTGGCCTCGGGAACCTCAACACTGCCTCTCGGCATCAACGTGGTGAACTCCCAGTTGTATACAACGGTCACGCAATCCACGACGGGCAGCACGGTCACCTATAGCTTCGCCACGCCTGTAGTGCCGCCCACAGGCCCCTACCCAATCGTCAGTACTGTTGGTAGCACAACCAATCGCACTGTGCTTGCGAGCGACTGGGTCGCGAATGCCTCCGGCTTCGACAGCCTGAGCTATGAAAAGGGACAGATGCAGATTCGTCTGTTGACCAACTCTGATACGGCCTTGATCAATCTCTTCAAGCTGCTTCATGCGCCCAACACAGGCGGAATCCTGAGGATTGGCGGAGGATCGTTGGAGACCGCCGTATGGACACCGGCAGGTGCCGGGCAGACATCCGGCCAGATAGCACCGGCCGACGTAGACGCCCTGGCTGGGTTCCTCGAGGCCACAGGATGGAAGGTTCTCTATGGAATCCCGCTGGAGGCATACGGTTCGACAGGCGCTAACGCTGCGACTGCGGAGGCTAATGCAGCCGCGGAGGCCGTCTATGTCGCGCAGAAGCTGGGCTCGTCCCTGTATGCGTTTGAGATCGGAAATGAGCCCGACGGTTATGGTTCCGGATGGAGCTACGCTAACTACCAGACCGCTTATAAGAACGTTGCTTCGGCGATCGAGGCCGCATTGAGCAATAACTCGCTCCCTGTCGTCCCATTGGCTGGCGGTGCGTTCGCAGGCGATTGGATGTTTCCAAGCTTTGCCCAGGCACGCGTGCCGGACGTTTACCAGAAGGGCGTGCTGACGCAGCACTACTACCGCGGTGCTCCAAGCCCTACTCCACCCAACACCGTTGCTGACTTAATCTCTTATCCCGACACCAATCTGCAAAATACAGCGTCGCTGCTGGAGTACAACGGATACACCAACGATACCCACTGGAGCATGGCGGAGACCAACAGCTACTACAGCGGGGGCACACACGGTGTAAGCAACTCCTACGCGTCTGCGCTATGGTCGATCGACCATGTGTTCACCATGGCCCAGTTTGGTGGGGTCGGCTCAAATTTCCACTGCGGGAATACAGTCTCTTACTCGCCGATCTATAACAGCGGAAACACGGTCCTTGGCCCGCAGCCGATCTTGTCCGGAATGGTCCTCGCGGCCCAGACCGGCAACGGATACATGCAGCGAACCATTATTAATGGGAATACGTCGGGTGCGAACATCAGCGCCTATGCCGTACAGTCCGGTTCAACTCTGAATGTAGTGGTCGATAACAAGTCCGGGCAGGCACTCAGTATTACGCTGACTCCTGGACGAGCGGTCAATACGGGTTCGTTGCAGATACTGACCAATGCCACGATTCCAAATACCACCGCACCCCTGACTACAGCTCAGATTACTACGGTGCTTTCTGACACCAGTGCAAGCGACGTAAGCATCCAAGGAAGCACCATTGGCACCGATGGCTCCTTTACCGTGAACTCTCCCTACACGTTGCCAGTTGTGGGGAATGCCGTTACATTCACAATTCCGCCACTGAGCGCTGCGCTGGTAAAGCTTCAATAACTGGCAGCAATACAGTTGAAGAGCATTCCATCCAGAGGGTGTTCGGAAAAATCGAACACCTCTGAATCTTTGAGCCAGGAGCTATCGTTGGTATGTTGGCATCGGTTCGCCATGTAGGTCGTGTAGGGTGCACTCTCCCATAAAGGGCCGGCAGCATCGCTGAAACCGGCGATTTGCCAGTGTTATGGCTTCGCAACTTTAGCGAGGGGTCCAGTCCGTGAGTGGAGGGGAGATTATCGAAGACTTCGTTGCGTCCTTCGTGAAAAGGACCTCGATGTTCATGGCTTCGTGTCCGCTTTGAACGTGAAGCGTCAAATTCGTAACGTTTCGGTTGATTGCTTCGACGGAAGACTGCTTAGTATCCTCAGCGCTAAATCGGACACCCGCTGGCGAGAGGATATGAGCGTAAAGCACAGATCCATTTTGAGTGAGTGTCGCTAGAGAGCCATCAGGGCTGAGTCTAACTTGTGCTCTCGTGTGAAAGTTCCAGATAATTCCGGTTGCTGTGACAGGCACAATCTCATCCTGAACCAACATTTTCTCATCGTCGAGCAGCGCCACACCGCGTTTCCAAGAACTTAGTTTTCCTTTATATGCCTGGCTAAGGTCCGCAATGGCAAATAGCTTAGAGCTATTGCTCCCAACTTGAGTGATAACACCATGAGCGTCTAGATCCTCATTGTTCCCATCGATGGTGAGTGTATTGTGTCCTTCGCTGCGCATGCGGTAATAGTTCCCAACGTTGTGGGCCGAAATATCCGGGTAAACCGTAGTTATCGGGGCCAAGATCGATTGCCCAGCGTTGTCCGAGTGCATCGAGAACAAAACTACCTAGATCCAGATGACCGTGGCTTGCTTTTGCATCACCGCCTTTTAGGCCCACGTACCAGGCGTTACTATCAGCCCATGAGCTACGTAAAAATACCTGATTGATACGAGTGAAGCGGTGAACGAGAGTAAGCTCAGAATCGCTATGCGCTCCCAGGGAGGCCGTACCCCAAAAAAGGGCAAAAATACTAAATCGACCGCTTTCCCACGCTGTCGTCGGAGACATCTTGTTGCCAAGCGCCGAGGCTAAGTCTCTTTCATGTAGAGCGTATTCCGGCCTATTGAATTTCTTTGCAAGCCAAAACATCTGCGGTGAAGGAAAGACTTCCTCTTCAGCGTCGCCAAAGTTTGCACTCTTACGCGTGGGCCCAATCGATTGGATTCGGTAACTTCCAGTCTCCGCAAAGCCTTGGGAATGGGACAGACCAAAATCATTCCCTAAGGCCGTATCCAGTGCGGAAAGATAGAGGACGTTATAGATTGTTGCGTAGTTCCAATAGACTGGCCCCTCTTCAAACCCGCCATCGGGAGCAAAGAGTTTCATGATCTGTTCCATCATTGGGCGTGCGTCGTCTTCCAGGACGTCATTCGCGCGGAGAGGTTCTTCATCGGCTAGCGCCAATGCTCCCAGCGTCAGACCACCGCTGAGCACCTGGGTCCAGTTATTAGTTCCGCGAATCAGCTTTCCACCCGGACGGATGTACCTCAAGTAGGGATCAATCCCTTTGCTGACGATGGCCGCGCGAATAGAAAGCTGTACAGCCAGTCATAACCGACTCCCAGCGCAGCAGTCATCTCTGCGGTATCGAGAAAATGTTTCGGATACCAGTCAGGAAAATTCGCGCTCGCTAACATCTCTTGCCGAGCACGCTCGGCGAATCGCTTGTCGCCGGTAATACGATAGAGTCCTGCGAGAGTAAAGATGCGATCCTCTACTGCGCGGGCTGTCGCAAGCAGAGTATGTTCTGGCCCCGCGATCGTGTATTCGAGTGGCGGGACGGAAAGCATGCCCTCACCGCGGGCCAAAATGCTCTGGTAGCTGTTTCGAAGAAACTTGTCATCGCGAATTGACGCCCGAATACCCGGCAAATCCTCATCAAGGACAAGCAGTCTGGGATGTTGCGAACGCAATGTACGCAAAACGAGAGACTGGCCTGATGCAGAGGATGAGGAACCCATGGTCAAGGAAAAGAGAGTTGCGACGCACATAAGCGGAGAAATATGTTGCTTGCGGAACCTACGAATGGCCACTATTGAACCTCCCGGTTTAACGCAAAAAAGAGGGGATGGAAGTATCCCCTCTAAAGGAGCTGCGAGGACTGCGGAAAGACCCCCGCAGCCTTTGCAGCCTCATTTCATTCCAGCTTCACTATCACCCCGAGCCCGTTTGTCCCCGGAAGTTAGCACAAGGCTGTCCAGCGTTAGCAGCCAAGGCTGAAAGGCACGATACTCCGACGGCCTTGGCTATCCAACGATGGGACTAGAAGGTGTACTTCAGCGCCAGTTGCCCGCGGCGCTCTGTGTTTGCGGCACTTGTAATCTGTCCAAAGTTTGCGCAGTTATTGCCGCAGGAGATACTAGTTCCAGGGGCGCCAAGCGCGGTGAAGTTAAGAACGTTGAAGAAATCCGCCCGGAACTGCAGCGTCTCGTCCTTCGGGAGGCTGAACACCTTGCTGGCAGAGGCACTCACATCCTGATTGCCCGGTGCCTGCTCGGTGCCAACGGCGGCAGTACCCTGCATGGTCGACAACTGCTCGCCATAGGCGCACACGCCGTTATCATTCTGGGTGTAGAGAGTGTATTGCTTACTCGCTCCTCCATAGAGCGACCACCTTTCCTTGAAAGAACTACTGGTATTCCAAGCAGTTCCTGCATTCAAGCAGGGCTTCGTTACCGATGGGTCCGTCCCCCACCAGTTCTGCGACGAACGATTCACAACGTGGAACGATCGGTAGTGGTTGGCGCGAACCGTAGAGTTAGTGGGCATCCCCCCGTTGTTATTGTAGAACTGGGTTGAACCGATTGTGAGTGGGAAACCCGAGTGCCAGTTGGTTGTCATCGCTACCTTCCAGCCTCCGATGAAGGTCTCCAGCCAGGGATTCCAGTTTGTGCCGATCCACCGTCCTCGTCCGACCGGCAGGTCATAGGTAACCTGGCCGGAAGCGCTATGTCTAGCGTCCCAAGTCGCCCGTCCCCACTCTCCACACTCTCGAGAGATACAACTGGGAGTCTGCGGATAGAAAGAGGTGCTGCCGCTCAACAGCGTCTTGCCGTAGGTATAGTTCGCACTAAGCTGCAATCCATGAGACATATTTCTCTGGTAGTGCGACTGCAGTCCGTTGTAGCTGAAGGTGCCCTCCGAGGCGGTCTCTTGAAGACCACCCGCAGTGACCCCAGGCAAGATATTCAGCAGTGCAGGAACACACGTTGGTCCGGTTCCCGCCGTGTTTGGATCAGCAGGTGCAATCAAAGGAAAGGCCGAGCAGGCGGGAGCGTTTCCGGCAAACACGTTTTCCTGATTGTGGCCAACTTGGCCGGCATACACCACATTTATAGAAGACAGTTTGTCGATCTGATAATCGACAGCAAGATCAAACTGTTGCACCATGGCCGGCTTCAAATGTTTGTCAAAGATCGGAAATCTGCCCGTGAGTGTTCCAGGAACACCTGTCCCAAAGCCGTTCTGGACCCGGAACGGCGCTAGTTGGGACGGGCTGGGTGAAGCGTTGTAGACAAAGAGCGGATTCAGAGGAAGATTGAGAGTGGCCCCGATACCCTGTAAGAAGCTGGTGATGGCATACCCTCCGCGAACGACAAAGCGATTGCCTAAACGCTCCGACCCAGGGGTATAGGCAAAGCCCACGCGCGGCATAAACCCGGCATAGAACGGATTGATCAACCCCTGGCTTGCCCCATTGAGGCCAGCAATGCTGACGACACCGGTAATGGGATCTACGTTCGCCTGCCTGCCATGAGCCTCATACCGGGGTTGGTCATACTCCCACCGCACACCCATGTTGAAGGTAAGGTTAGGCAAAATCTTATAATCGTCCTGGATAAAGAGACCGTCCCTCCACTCGCGTTGCCCCCACGCTCCACTGTTCGCTCCCTGCGAATAGGTCGATGCCTGGTTGGTAAGGAAGTCGGCCCAGTTGCTACCTGTACTACTGGGAGACCCGGCCGTTCCAGTGTAGGTAAAAGAGCCTAGCGCACCGGCCGAACCGGCATAGAAAGTATTGTTCTGGACCCGCATAAACTTGCCGCCCATCTTGATGGAATGTCGGCCCAACTGCCAGCTCAGGTTGTCGCCATACTCAAACGTGTTGATTCTGCTTAATATGGCAGTACCTACGGAACCAGGGCTTGTAAGACCTGGACCAGCGCCCTGGAAATTCATCTGGGCAAAGCCTGGAAATTTCTGGGCACCAGGGATGCCGAGCGCTGCGTTCCCGGTGGTGCCCCACACACCATCGACATCGAGCGGAGGTCCATCGCTGCTTAAGCGGCCAAAGCCGGCGCGCGCCTCGTTCACCAGATTCGGACTAATCTGGTGCGACCAGTTGACGACTCCTCCTGTCCATGGGTTATTGCCGTTATACGGAATAACGATCGGGGCCGCTATATGGGTGACGCGGGTCCAATTGTCGGGCAATCTTGAGATGCGTATGGAGAGATTGTTCCTATCGTTTATTCGATAGTCGCCCCTTGCATCCACCTGGTCGACGTTGAGACTATTCTTCTGATAACCACTGAAGTTGTAACCTAGAGAACCACCAAGATTGTTGGAGCCTGTGCGGTTGCACTGATTGCAGGTTGGATAGAGGTTAGGATGCTGCAGCAGGTATAGGGCCGCCGGATTCGTAATGGTGTAGAACTTATTTGTGGTGGGATCGTAAGCGGGTTTTGTGCCAGCTGCGCCAGTCATGTCCAGTAGTGGATTACCCTGATATGCCGTATCCGGGACGACCAGATTAGATGTCGCATCTGATTTGTACCGAACCGCCCTGTAAGAAACGAAGAAGAAGAGCCTGTCCTTCAGGATAGGCCCGCCGATCTGACCGCCAAGGAAGTAGCGGTTTAGCACTGGCCTTGTCGCAGGAATCGCTGGGTGATTGATAGCATTGGCTCTTTTATTGCTATATGTATTGGCGTCCAAAAGAGTGTTTCCCAACTGTCCCCAGACCGTTCCATGGAACTGGTTCGTTCCGCTCTTGGTAGTCATCAAAATCGTGCCGCCGTTAGCGTTGCCATACTCTGCTGAAACATTGTTGGTGAGGATCTTGAACTCCTGTATCGCTTCACGATTGGGGTTGTAATCCAGCGAATCGTTTACCGCGGAAGATATCTGCTGCCCGTCCAAGATGGAGACGGTCGTCTGACCGGGGTTGCCGTTGATATTGAGCATCTTGTTGGCATTGGAGCCGCTGCTAATTGGATATATGTCGAACGAGTTGGGGGCAATCGCACCGGGTACCAGTGCTCCCAGAGCAAGGATGTTGTCCGAAATCAGTGGCAGTTCGGTAATCTGCTTATCGTCGAAGGTAGCGCTCATCGTAGCGTCCTGCGTGTCGATGAGCGGAGTTGAATCGGTGACCGTCACAACTTCATTGCTCGATCCGAGTTGGAGAGTCTGGTCGAATCGCGCCTCCTGGCCAGCCGTGAGATTGAACGGGGCTATGTCTACTCTTTTAAACCCTGACGCCGAGATTGCCAGCGTATACGACCCGATGGGAAGGAATTTGATGCTGTACACGCCGTCGGCATTTGTCTGTGACTGAAATGACACCTTGGTCTCGATGTTGATTGCCGTCACCGCGGCACCCTTCACCAGAGCCCCGCCAGGGTCGATCACAGTGCCGGTAACTGAACCCGTAATGGTCTGAGCAAACGACAACGAACAACTCAGGGCCAACACAAAACATCCGAGCAAGATCTTTGACTGATGCCCTACAGACTTTAATGAACGCAACACGAACGACATCGATATACCTCCTGAAATTGGACCCGCGATCGCCATATTTGCGCCCCTTCTCCTTGCTTACCAGCACCCTGCTACGCTGCGATCCCAAAGTGAACTGAGGACAGCGAATTTGGGCAATGACGCTATTTCCTTTGGCGAAGTTGGGCGAGATTTTCACCCCCATAAAATAAACACAACGTATTTCACGGTTTCCACATAACAACCCTTTATTTTCAGCCAGTTACTTGCCAGTGCACACGTAGGATCGTGAGTTATGCGGAGACTATCGCGTGAAAAAAACCACGGCTTAGAGCTCCTACTGCGGCTCATAATCCTTAAGAAAACGTTGGAGGCACCATACCCTGAGGCTCTTTCCCGCTCTTCAGTCGAGAGCCCAGTCGCGAGACACCGCTGGGTGTAGGATGGGTGTCTGATGCCCGCTTTGCCCGACCCGAACGACCCTCGCTGGCAGTTGAGCGTGAGAGTGCTCAACTCGCAACTCTTTGAGAAATCGTCACGACTTCGTGATTTTCTGAAGTTTATTTGCGAGATGGAGTTGACTGGTCGCGGCACCGAGATCAACGAGCATCAAATCGGCGTTGAAGTCTTCGGCCGTTCCTCTGCATATAATCCGGGAGAAGATAGCATCGTCCGTTCGCAGGCCCGCCAACTGCGCCAACGCCTGGATGATTACTTTCGCACTGTTGGCGCGCAAGAGCCGTTGCGCATCATCATTCCGAAGGGCAGCTATGTTCCGCTGTTTGAGCAGAATCGGGACTTCGCTCTGACGCAAGCGAGCTCTCTTGCCGAGACAATACCGGATTCTGGCGGGGAGCGAATATCAACCCCACTCGCTGAGATTTCTCGACGGCATAGAGTGATCGCGGCAATTCTTTCCGGATCTCTCATTTTGTTAGGTGTATGCACTTTCCTGCTGCTTCGGCACAGCAGGAAACAATTTCAAAGCCCAGAAAGCCAGTTCTGGGGTACTGTCTTCGATCCGCATCGCAATCCAATAATTGTCCCAGCAGATAGCACGCTGATTCTGGTTGAGCAGGTCACGAAGAAACCCGTCTCGCTGCAACGCTATCTAAACCGTGAATATTTGTTGGACATCCAGTCGTCGGAAGCCCTTCAGCTCTTCGGCCAAGCTGATCTTGAGTTCTTCCACTACACGAGCATGGCCGACCTTAGTCTTGTTGCAAAAATCGTGCGTGTGCCCGAGGTCAAGCAGATGCCCGAGATTCGCTATGCCAGAGACATCAGCATCACCGATGCGAAGGAGAACAACCTCATCCTCATCGGCGGATCACGGGCCAACCCCTGGGTTGAACTCTTCGCTAACAATATGAACTTCTATGTCGAGTACGACTGGAACAAACATAAGAATCTGGTGATCAATAAATCGCCCCAAAGCGGCGAAGCTGCACTCTATACCGAAAACGAAGATGGGGCGACAAGACATGTTTATGGCGTCATTGATTTCCAACCCAGTCTGGACCACCAGGGGCATGTGCTGTTGGTGGCAGGCACCACTAGTCCTGGCACGCAGGCTGCCGTTGATTTTTTGTTGAACAATCAATCGTTTAGCGAATTCCTCGGTAAGATTCAGCGGTCAGATGGCACTATTCCACACTTTGAGGTCCTGCTGGAGGCCGACAGTCTCAACGGCAATGTCACGCAGTCAAATATCGTCGCCTATCGCCTCGTCTCATAGAAATTGGTGCCGCGCATGGGGCAACGATCGCCGGCCCTGTGGATTGTCTCGACAGTGCTGAAGTAATTCGCCTCGAATTTGCTTACTGACCAAGGGCAAGCACAGAGGGGTTCTGCAGAGGGTCCAATCATGAACCAAACCGAAGCGCTATCCTGAACACGAGATATTGCCTAAATTAGAGAGCCTCGGAAGCCGGAGGTGACCATCTCTCATGACGGCATACACCTTTCTCTGCTTATTCACGAATGCACTGGTGTATTCAACTGAATCGGAGGCCAAGGTTGTTCTCACCTGACCTCCTCATCAAGGTTGATGATGCGTGTTGCCTAGCTGTCGCAAAACTTGGAGTGCCTTATAAGTCGAATCGAGAATGAGCCTCCTGATCCATAATTGGAGACTCTGTGCCGGTTCGAGAGGAGATGGCAAATCTCGTCGAACACTTCCTCGGATTCGACAGGGAATTCTCCCGTCTGCAAACATCGTTGTTCCAAAAGCAAAGTGAGATCACTAGTGAACGACACCCAGTGGCCGCAAGCGGACTATGGTGGATCAGTTCATATTTTCTTCAAAATATGAGTTGTTTTCTATCAATTTACTTGCAACTTTTTTTTAGAAGATTTACGTCATAATGTAGGTGAGGGATTGCCCTCACAACCTATTTTGAGGAAGTTATAAGGAGAGTGCTATGACCACGATGACTCGCTTTGTTCCGTTCCGTTCGCCGCTGGAGGGCGTTGCAGTACTCCAGAACAGGTTGAACTCGATCTTCAACGACTTCGCCAGCGCAAACGGCGATATGCCGAACGAAAGCCTCAGTGCTGGTAATTTCATCCCTCCAGTCGATATTTATGAGGACACAAACCGGCTTGTACTCAAACTGGAAGTGCCGGGAATTCCGCAGGAGGATCTCCAGATCAATCTAGAGAACCAGACCCTGACGGTTAAAGGTGAACGCAAGCTTGTGAAGGACGAAAAAGAAGAGAACTTTCACCGGATCGAGCGGCGGTACGGCAGCTTCGTCCGCAGCTTCACGCTACCCGCTACGATTGAGACGGATTCCGCTCGAGCAAGCTACGAAAATGGCGTTCTCTCGATCACCCTGCAGAAGAAAGAAGCCGCCAAGCCAAAGCAGTTGAAGATCGAGATCGGCTCCGACAGCAATTCGAAGGCGACCCCTAAACAAGTGGAAGCATCCCACGCAGCCTGAAAGGCTTTGGTATAGCTCGACGCCGCTAGCAATCTCACCCAAACCCTTATGAGGACGGCAAAGCGCTCCTTCGGGAGTGCTTTGCCGTCTCCAGCGGTCTGGAAGGCGCAAGTACAAAGGGGATCTTGCGTCTTCAAGATTGTAGAGAAGTACACGAGATACATGTTCTTGATTAAGTTTAGACTCTGCCGATCCGATACAACATGATGGACTGGTTTCCTAGGGTCAGCATCCATTTCCGAGCGGCTTCATCCGGATGGTCATGCGATGGTTCAACGGGAGCCTTGTGCCAACTCAACCCTGAACATCTGAGAATAGACCAGGTTCCGTGATCGGATTTCCGCTACATACGTTCCAGATTTCAGCGACTCGGGCGCCAACGTCACATCAAGATAGGTCATACCTTTTTCGCTTTGCAGAATAAGGCCATCAAAATAAAGTTCCGACTTTGATCTCCCGTCAATTGGATGGATGCGAATCGAGTAGGCGGGTTCAGTGTGGCCCGAAGGCAGGATCACCTGCAGGCGGATGCGAGCGTCGGCATGAATGGTGTAGGTCGTAACGCGGTTGTTCTTCTCACGATCGCGAAGACGTTCAACCACAAGCAAAATGACATCCTCGTTTTCAGCAATGGATGGAAGGGTCGAGGTTGTGTGAGTGACAGGCGCCTTCGAAAGCAAGGAACGATGGGCGCGCAGCAGCGGCCACGATACGGCAAGAATCAAACAGGCCGCGATTGCCGAAGTCCATCCCACTCCCTTCATGAGGCGCACTTGCCTGCGTCTCGCCACAGACCGACGCAAGCTCTGAGCGATACGAATCTGTGCCCTGCGTTCAGCAGAGGAATCGACCCATGCTTTCAGTTGCTGGCGTTCTGTGTCTGAAAGTGTTCCATCTGCGTACCCTTCCACCAGGTCGAACTCGACCGCCTCGATTGCCTCCGAGAACGAAGCATCCTCGAACATCCTCTGCTCGAAGCTTTCGCGTTGCTCGGCAGACATTGTCTTGCCGATATACGCAATCAGGTCACGACGCACGTTTTGGTTGAAATCCTTCAGAGGTCCCCCACAGTCCTTCGCTTAGTTATGTCTTTTTTCGGTGAAACATCACGCTGACGATTACGCACACAGCTGTCCAGTTCGGAACGTGCACGCATCACGCGATTACGCAAAGCATTCATCGTCAGTCCATGACGATCAGCCATTTCGCGATGATGATCGATCTTCTTTCCTTCTGGCCACGAGTAATAGGCAAGGAGTAGTTTCCTCTTGTCCTTGGACATATGACTCATGCACTCTTCGAGCGCCTCAAGTAGCTGCTCTTGATCGTTCTCAGAGGCTCCAGAGCGAACATCCCAGTCTCGTGCAACCTTTGTCTCTCGGGCATACCGTCGCTGATCTTCTTGTAACAGATGCCGTGCGATACCCAACGCAAAAGCATGCGGCGAGATGATCTTTTCCTTAGGTTCGTTGACCGTTCGTTTCGCCAGGCGGTCCATCACTTCATCAGCCAGCGTCTGCGGATCACTTCCATTGTTCAGGCTAAAAAAACGAGTCAGCCGTTCGTGTATCTCTCGATACGCTGCGCCGGCTTCTTCCCGGGTTTCCCCCAGCACTTCGAGCAGAACATTCAGAAGCTCGGGCTGCATCATCTTCTGCCTATCATCTGCGGGTTTACTGTTTCAGCTGGAACCCCATCGATAACAAAACCGGCCCAATCGGAGAGATTTGCCCCACTCTTAAGCAAGCCAAGCTGCGCCGAACGCAGGGCATCAACGGCTTTCCTATGGCGCGAGATCAGCTCCCGGTAGAAATGCTCCATAAGCACAGCCGCGACTTCATCATCTATGCTCCAGATAGTTCCGATCACTTCGTGCGAGCCGGCATAAAGGAATGCCTGGGTCAGAGCGCTCAATTCCTCGCCACCCAAACCCTGCCCCTGAGTCGAGCAGCCATTTAGGACCACTAACGATGGCGCTTGGAGCGTAGGAATATCATGCAGCCAGAGAATGCTCTTTTCCTCAGACTTTCCTCGCTCCGGTGACAGAGCGATTCCCGACAGCTCGGGATGACCAGGCACCAAAAACGTGTGAGTGGCGAAGTGAAGAATCGACAGGTTCTTTGACAAGGCGCGTACATTATCGACCGTCGCCATTTCGCCATGAATGATCTGCAGCGACTCTGCTGGAATAAGCCGCGCAATAGCGCCGGCTTCGCGGCGCGTGCCAGGCAACGGAGCAAACGATGCCCATCGCGGCGCAGGCTGGCCCGATTGCGTTATCGGGTCGGCAACGATGAGAATATTTTGTCCGGCTGTACGTGTCGGATGCCGAGCCAGCTGAACCGCAACCGAAGCAGAAGGCTCCGACGCAATGGCAAACCGTTCAATGGCGTAACAGAGCCGGCGTGCTCCGCAGGGAATCCGTAGAGCATTCCACGAAAGAGACGAAAGCGGCCCATCAGCGACGATGTAGAGATGGCGAATATTCTGAGGTAATTGTGGTAATAGCTTTCGGCCAGCATCTACAAGGCCGCGTTCTCTTGTCGAATCGAATGCATCGCGTCGCGAATGATATTGCGCGGCATCTTCGCCGGGGTGGAGATCGATGCTTCGCGCGATAAGCAGTCGCTGCAAAGGCAGGATCGACCGGCGAAGTTCCGCGGCTGAGGGAAGTATCGAAACGTGTATCGTGCGTTGCGTAATCTCCCATCGATAGCTCTGCGTTGCCCCGAGAGAGAACGCGATCAAGGCCGTATCAGGACGCAAGAGCAATCGCTGGACATCTTCCGTCGATGCGATTCGATCTGGATCTGCAACTATTTTTTGTTGTTGCGACCAGATTCCTTGTCTTCGTGCTTCAGCGTCCAGTGCATCCTGTTCCAGGTATAGTTTGCGCAGCGCGATGGCTGCATTCTTTTCCCCGCTCTTTGTCAGGAGCAAAGCTTTTTGATTTTCGATCTGATGGTCATTCGCAAGGATACGTCTTCGAAGATCCGGAGGGCCAGGTTGACCAGAGGCCTCGCCCTCTTCGCTGATCACATCCAGCATGTTTCTCATTCGCCCACGTTCGGCATACAGGAACGCAGTCTCGCCATATCTCTCATTGGGATGTTGCAAAGCAAGTTTCATGGTGATCTCGATCGCGAGGTCGTACAGATCGCGGCGTTCGGTTAAGAAGCTCGCCGCCAGGCTATGGCTCGCCAGACTTGCGCGAGAATGTTCCACGATATAAAGGCAGCGTTCGATCATTCGCAACGCGTCGTCATAATCCTGCCGAGACACATACGTTCGAGCCAAACCGGCGTATGCGACGGCCTCTTCTTCTCGTTCTCCTGTATTTTCAGTCAGCGATAGCGCCCTCTCATAGTCCTGCACTGCACTATCGCAGGAGGCTTTTGCCGATACCGTGCAGCTCTGCGCTTCGATAGAGGCGTCCGCGAGTGTTGCGCGAATCGTTAGAGCTGGAATACCGAGCGTCTCAGCAAGTTTTCCGGCGGCTGAAGTATCTGCTCGCGCTGCCGCGATGTTGCCTGCGCGAAGCAGTACGGATGAGCGTTCAAGACGCAACATCGCCTCTTCGGGTTGCAGTTGCAGCTTACCGGCTATCGAGATTGCGGCCTGATATTCGCGCAGTGACGCCGCGCTATTGCCGTTCTTCTCCAGCACGCGAGCCAGCACACCGCGCGCACCTAGAGCGGTAGGTCCGTCTGCAGTCGCATGTTGAAGACAGAGTTGCAATTGGGCCTGAGCCTCCTCCCACAGCCCCATGTCGGCGTAGAAGACCCCGAGTTCCTTTTCGATCTCGGCTTCTACATCCGGGGCATAGTGGATGTTCTCCCCCCATACCAAGGCGTCGCGGAATGCCTGGAAGGCGCGCTGGTACTCGCCTTGCTCGCGATAGAGGCTCGCCAGCTCCGTGAGACAAAAGACCACGCCAGCCATGTCCTGGGTCTGCTCTGCATCCGACAAGGCTTCCCTGCCCGCAGCGATTGCCTCCGCCTCGCGCCCCATATCACCATACGTGGAGATCAGATTGCCGAGAACGATTCCCTGCCAGTACACGTCGCCTGTCTTGCGATAGAACGCCAGCGACTGTTCCGCCGAAGTTGCAGCTGCCGGTAGATCTCCCAGAAAATTGTTGACTGTACTCAGCGTTTTATAGGTAAGAGCCAACGTGGCTTCGTCTCTATCAAGCGGCAGTACGGCTGCTCGCAAGAGTAGATCCCGTGCTTCAACGAAGGTGCTCTGCTGATAGATCAGAAAGCGTGCCTTCTGGATCATCGCCCAGCGGACAAAGGAAATATCCTGGGCTGCCTCTGCCTCGCTTGCAGCACGGTCGTACTCTCGCAGTGCCGTTACCGCATCAGGTGCTCCAGCCTGGTGCCGTCGCGCGCTATCCGCCCGGGCGAAGGCGACAGTTGCAACGTGCAGATGCTCCTGCTCTTCACGGGTGTGGTTGCTCGTTACATCCGAGACGGTTACCCGCGCCTCACGTCGTTGTTCCGCAGAACTAAGCTCAAGAGCCGCTGTTCCTTCTGCCGATACGGGTACCGCAAAGATGGCATGGCCTCCGCGGCCAAGATCGAGCAGCCTCTTCGGTGCATCCGGAGATTGCAGAGCTACCAAGCCACCTTCGAGGCGAACCTCTATTACTGCAAGCCCATTCGCTTCGCCCCTGATCTCCAAGATTTGCCTTTGTCCCGGGCTAAGAGCAATCGAAACAGGGCTCGTCGCGGGGAGCGGCATCGGTTGCGACCGTCCTATCCCGGCTCCCATGGCAAACAAAATAACGGAGATAACAAAACTACGGTGGGGCTCCATACAAATTTTCCCGTTCGCTTGGGTAGTAGGGAGAGTGCAGCCAGCATATCAACCTTCCGAAGAGGCATAAAGAAAATTGCGTGATGTTTTCTGTCTTTCCATCACTCAACTGTAGAAGCGGAAAACCAACTGTACCCCGCAGGGATGTGGGTCTGTGCTCTGGACCTTATGTTGCCGGCTAGCGTCTCCAGCAACCTGGTTCAGAGTGTTTGCTGTGAATCTTCATAGAAGTGGAGTTAGGTGGATGCTCAATCGACTAACCTCTTGCCTGCGCTCTTCCGGTCTGTCCCGCGCCTTGTCCGGATACTTCCAGCCGACGGCCCATATAAGCCGCCGCCAACGCATCGCATCGGCACTTCTCTTCGCCTGCCTCTCTTACATCATCATGGGCGACGAAGGCTGTGGAAGCTGCGGCAAGAACGATGTCATCGATCTTTCGGATTCACCCACCGTTCGTCTGGGTATCTTCACTGCCTTCGGACTCGGCTACGCTCTCCCCTTCGGAAACGCACGTCCGGGTCTTACTGCCAAACTCACAGGCAGTGACGGATCACAGACCGGCACCGCCAGCTTTCTTGGCAACTTCACGGCAATCACCCAGCCCTCCGGCAACTACTTCCTCATGAACCGTGCCGCGGACTGCTCCCTCAATCTCGCCACCGGCAGCTCTGCTCTCACCGGCAGAGCCTCCATCAGTGGAATCACAACAAATTATGAGCGCACACTGCACCAGCTCGCCCAGCTCACGACCACTCCTGATACCTACCCTCTCGGCTGCGGAGCAGCACCAGGCGGCCTAAGCACACGTCCCGCCGTCGTTCTGCCCAAGAAAGCCAACTCCGCCTACGTCTTTGCTGCCATCGCAGGAAACACCAGCAGCAACGCCGTCTTTATCCTCACCCCCAGCAGCGATCTCACAACGGCAAGCTTCAATGCTCTAACCTCGCTCCCCAACGCCACCGCACTCACCACCGCGGACTTCAACGGAGACGGCAATGGCGACCTCCTTGTCGTCAACGCTTATAACGCCTCGAGCGCCTTCGTCTCCGTCGTCATCGGCAATGGCGATGGCACCTTCCAGAACCCCGTCTCCTATCCCACCGCAGGTAGCATGTCCGTTGCCGCCGTCGTCGACGACATCAATAACGACGGCAAACCCGATCTCATCGTCGCCTCCGATGACCAGAACATCTCCGTCCTCACCGGAAAGGGAGACGGCACCTTCAACGCGGCCCAGAGCTTCTCTGCGCCTCTGCCCGGCAGCTCCACACCCACATCCACGCCGATCGTCAACCTCATCACGGCCGACGTGAACGGCGACGGCAAGAAGGACATCATTTGCTCCAACGGTCTTGTCCTACTCGGCAAAGGCGATGGCACCTTCACTCCCGTCTCCACTCCCGCCTTCCCTTACGCCACCGCGACATCCGGAAAAGGCCCCAACCTTGCCGCTGGCGACATCAACAAAGACGGCAAGATGGACCTCGTCCTCAACACCGGCAACGTCATTTCCATCTGGCTTGGCAAAGGTGACGGTACTTTCGCCCCCGGCGCCTCCTACAGTTCCATCGCCAACACCGGCTTTGTCACCGCCACCGATCTCGACGGCGACGGCAACCTCGACATCTACAGCGGTCTCTCGAACTCAGGTTTCTTCTCCGGCGACGACAGCGCCAACGCCGCAGCCTACGTCCTGATGGGCAAAGGCGACGGCACCCTTGTCGGTGCGCCCGTTGCGCCGGGCGCCTACACCGGCGCCAATCTCGCCGACGTCAACGGCGACGGTTATCCCGACCTCATCATTCCCACCAGCGGCACCGTTAACGGCCAGAACACCGTCTTCACTGTTCAGCTCGGCTCGGCCAGCGGAGTCTTCACGAAGGGTTCCACCATCACCGTGCCCACATCCGTGACCTTCACCGTCAGTGAGTTCACCTCGCCCGTCACCGAAAACACCTCCAACCTCACTCCCAGCAGCTACGCGCTCGGCGATATCAACGGCGACGGCAAGGCCGACGCCGTCTACGTCTCCAACTACCGTGGGTACAGCGTCTACTTTGTCGCGCTGAACAACGGCGATGGAACCTTCGCGGCCGCAACCGCTACCGGATTCCCACAGATCGCGTCCACCTACGACAACGCTACGAGCATCACCAGTCTTCGCATCGCCGACTTCAACCATGACGGCAAAAATGATCTAGCCGCCGTCTTCGACGAGACCGCCGGCGGCACTACCGGCAGCTTCAACCGCGGCATAGCCGTGCTTCCTGGCAACGGAAACGGTACCTTTGGCGCTATCGCCCTCACCTATACTGCTACCAGCAGCACTCCGTTCACCAGCAGCGCAAACCTTCCGCAGATCTCTTCTACAGCTGACGTCAATAACAATGGCCTCACCGACATCGTCGCCCGCAGTAGCAGCTTTGCAGTCGTCAATGGAGTAGGCGTGACCACCAGCTATGTGCAGGTCTTTCTCGCCAAGCCGGATGGAACCTTCGCCGCCCCTGTATCTGCCATCACCACAACTTATCTCGGACAAATTACCGTCGCCGACTTCAACAAAGACGGCAAGCTCGATATCGCTGCTCTCACCGAGACGTCTTCCTCGCAGGCCCAACTCGCCATCGCCCTCGGCAACGGAGACGGCACCTTCGCCACTCCAAAGTTCGCCAACCTCGCAGGCGGCGACGCCATCCGCTCCAGCGGTCTTGCTTCCGCTGACTTCGATAACGACGGCAAAATTGACCTCGCCTTACTCGATTCCAATGACTTCGGCGGCCTCTTCTACGGCAACGGGGATGGCACCTTTACTTCGGTTCCATACAACAGCAACATCATTCCAAAAGACCTTATCTCTATCGCCACTTCCGGAACCGCTACTGCGCTCGATCTCAACAAAGATGGCAAGCCGGACATCCTCGTCGGCCAGACCGTTCTGCTCAATATCGTTGCGCCGAAAGTGACCCAGTACGCTACGACAATCGCGCTCAGCTCGTCCGCGACGACCATTAACCCCGGCGCCGGCATTACCCTCACCGCCACCGTCACCGGGGCCTCCGGCAGTACTGGAACTCCCACCGGCACCGTCACCTTCCTCGACGGAACAACCAGTCTGGGTACCGGCACGCTCTCCTCCGGCACAGCCACGCTTGCCACTTCCGCTCTGACGGCCAGTGGAAGCCACAGCATCACTGCCGTCTATGGTGGAGATACCAGCTTCGCGAGCAGCACCTCATCTGCCGTCTCCATTACAGTCAATGCGGCGTCTATTGCGACAACAACAACCTTGAGCGCTTCGCCCACTTCCACCGTGACGGGAACCAGCATCGCATTGGCGGCAACCGTGACCGCGGCTTCAGGCAGCGCTATACCGTCAGGTACAGTCACCTTCTTCGATGGCACCACCACATTGGGAACCGGGACACTCGATGGAACGGGGAAAGGGACGTTCAGCACGTCTTCGCTTGTTGCCGGATCCCACAGCATCACAGCAAAATACGCTGGGACAACAACCTTTGGCGCTTCGACCTCAACCGCAGTCACCGTTACCATCACCGCGCCTGTTTCCGACTTTGCAATCTCTCTCAGTTCCGCAAGTGGAACTGAGACAAAATCTTCGCCGGCTTCCGCCACTGTTACCGTCACACCTTCCAACGGCTTTAACTCAACCGTCGCCTTCTCCTGTTCCGGGCTACCTTCAGGGGTTTCCTGCGCTTTCAGCCCGTTAACAGTAACGCCTTCCGGCGGTGCAGCTTCGACTACGACCGTCACCTTCAGCGCAACATCATCTGCTGCAACCCGTTCCGGGCCTGGACAACGCTATACACCCGGAATAGTATTCACACTTAGCATCGGAGCATGGTTGTTGATCCGCGGACGTTCACGGCGTCTGCTCTCTGCGAGCCTCTGGACAGTCCTGGCCGCCGGTGCGCTTTACTCTATTTCAGGTTGCGGCGGATCAGGAGCGAAGACAACAACCTCCATCGTAACTATCACCGCAACCTCAGGGAGCCTCTCACGCACGGCTAGTTACACTCTTACCTCAACTAATTGATCAAGCTGCCATAAGCAACATCAAAGACACGTCGATGCTCTTTCCTTCGCTCGAGCCATGCAGACCTACTTATCATCGGGCTTCGGCAACATAGTACCCATATTTCTCGCCTTTGGAGTACGGTAGCCGGTTTAGAGGAGAATGCGCCATGCAGCGTTCTGGCTATTCGTCCACGGACAGAGCGGATGGCGGCGTAGGGCAGAGAGTGGGAGCTTCTCTGCGATAGCTTCTGTCGACTTATATTTTCAACATTTGCAACACGCAACACATCTTCGACAGGGCGGAAAACTCTAAACTGCTCATTTTGTGCGTACTAGCGGCTCGACGGGTTTTGGCACCGCAAGTGCTTCTTATCAAGGCGCGGGTGAAAAGCTTCGTTCACCCGGGAGGCAGCATACATGTCTGAATCAACACATCAGGATATTGCTCCTATCACTGGCGCGTCGACCGGTATCGGTGCGGTCTATGCCGACCGCCTTGCCCAACGTGGCTACGATCTCATCCTCGTTGCACGCGACGCCGAGAAGCTTTCCGAGACTGCCGCGCGATTGAAGTCTATCGGCCGCACCATCGAGACCATTCCGGCGGATCTGACGAATGCGGTCGATGTAGAACGCATCGCCGAACGGTTGAGAAGCGATTCTCGAATAACGGCGCTCGTCAATAATGCCGGCCTCGGTAGTGCCGGCAAGCTTCTCGCCTCGAACATCGACAATCTGGAGTCGATGATCTACCTCAACGTGACGGCGCTAACACGGTTGGCTCTCTCGGCTCTACCGGGTTTTATAGCTCGTAAGCGCGGCTTATTGATCAATATTGCTTCGGTGGTTGCCCTTGCGCCGGAGCGTCTGAATGGGACCTACAGCGGTACTAAAGCTTATGTTGTGAACTTTACGCAAGCGCTGCATGAGGAGGTTGCAAGCATGGGAGTCACTGTTCAGGTTGTCCTGCCCGGCGCGACCGCAACCCCTTTCTGGGCAAAGGCCGGTCGGCCAGTAGAGCAACTGCCAAGCGAGATCGTGATGAGTGCTGAAGACATGGTCGACGCGGCTCTTGCCGGCCTCAATCAACACGAGGTAGTGACGATTCCCGCTCTGCCAAACATCGCGGATTGGAACAATTTCGAAGCGGCCCGCAAAGCGCTCGGACCTAACCTCTCTCATCGGAAACCTGCAGCACGCTATGAGGTCGGAGCTGAGTTGCAGCGCTTAGCGTGAACACTACGTGCCTGCAGAGCTTTGAATAAATCGAACAAAATTGGGGGGAAGTGAGATGCCTTCAGGCGAAAACAAAAGCCTCTGGCAACAACTTTGGGATTGGTTCGTACTCTTCAGCGGAATCTCCACCGCTTCCAACCTCTCCCGTACGCGACCTGATCCTGTCTATCAGAGAGGTATCTTTCTTTTTCGCAAAGGCAGATCCCGATAGAGTGGTCCGAGTGCCCCCGACATCTGGAAGTACACAAGCAACGTGGTTTGAGCAAGACTGGAGGTAGTCCAACGTGGCAACACAAAATTCTGAGTCGCTATTTCAATGGCCCTTGCAACCGGTAACTCTCCAGGGTTATTCGGTGCGCCTTTCTCTCGTCGATTACAGCCATCTCGAACAGCTCTATCGTTGGTCGACAGAGGAGGACATCTGGCGCTACATGACTTTTGCCCACCTCGAATCGAGGGACGAATTAGAGGCATGGATTGGCGGGGCAATGGACGCCAACAGGCGAGGCACAGAGCTGAACTTCGCCATCATCGACGAAGCGAGTCAATCGGCAGTCGGGACAACGAGTTTTTATCGCGTCGTGCCGGAACACAAAAGGCTAGAGTTGGGGAAAACTTGGCTAGGTGCGCCATACCGACGGACGCACATCAATACTGCGGCTAAGTATCTAATGCTCAATCACGCGTTCGAAGGGATCTTGGCGAACAGAGTTGAGCTAAATACTGATATCAGAAATGTTCGATCGCAACGTGCCATGGAGAGAATTGGAGCTATACGTGACGGAGTCTTGCGTTGCCACACAATTATGCGCGACGGATTCGTTCGCGACACCGTGAACTATTCCTTCACGTTTAGGGACTGGCCAGCAACCAAAGTTGCTCTTCGAAAAATGCTGGAAGAGCGAGTGTCCAATCTCGACGCCTAACTTCTAACAATAAACAATTTTATGCATCCATAGACCGACCGGTCTAATCTATTCAAGTGCGAGGGAAAATACCTCGGGAATCTAGGAGGTTCAACACCATGTCAGCATTCACATCGAAAGGCACCGCTCTTGTCACTGGTGCTTCCACCGGCATCGGCGCAGTTTACGCCGATCGCCTTGCCAAGCGCGGTTACGATCTCATTCTCGTGGCTCGCAGCCAGGAGAAACTCTCCGAGGTTGCCGCACGATTGAAGTCCACCGGTCGCAGCATCGAAACGATCGCCGCCGACCTAACGAAGGCGGAAGATGTTCGGAGGATCGCTGAGCGTTTGCGTACCGACTCTGCAATTACTGCACTGGTAAACAACGCGGGCCTGGGCAGCGCAGGGAAACTTCTTGATTCGAACATCGACGATCTCGAATCGATGATCTATCTCAATGTCACTGCACTAACACGATTGGCTCTTGCCGCTTTACCAGGTTTTGTAACGCGCAAGAACGGTCTGCTGATCAACATTGCTTCCGTCGTGGCTCTTGCGCCAGACCTTCTGAACGGCACATACAGCGGTACCAAGGCGTATGTCGTGAACTTTACGCAAGCGTTGAAAACCGAATTGGAAGGCACAGGTGTCACTATCCAGGTTGTGTTGCCCGGCGCAACGGCAACACCCTTCTGGGCGAAGGCCGGTCGTCCGGTGGAGGACCTGCCGAGCGAGATCGTGATGGCCGCTGAGGATATGGTCGATGCATCCCTCGCCGGTCTCGATCAGCATGAGTTGGTTACCATTCCGGCTCTACCGGATCCCACCGACTGGGAGAAGTACGATTCGGCGCGCAAAGCTCTTGGCCCAAACCTTTCGCGTCGGAAGCCCGCAGCCCGGTATGGCATCCAGGCCTGATCTCACAAGAGGAGTCTTTATGGCAACGAAATCGACGCGGGATCACCTGATTGACATAGGTCTGAAGCTGATGCACCAGCATGGATACAACGCTACTGGTGTAGCAGAGATTCTGAAGGCGGCGGATGTGCCGAAGGGCTCGTTTTACCACCACTTCGGGAGCAAAGAAGACTTTGCGGCGGCAGCGCTCGGGAGATATACCGAGCGCGAGGCTGCGCATGCCGACTCGGTCTTGATGGGCTCGAAGATGGCGCCACTCAAACGTCTGAAGCAGTACTTCACGGATCTCGTGAAGTACTATGGCCAGAAAGGAGCTATTCCCGGCTGTATGATGGGCCGTTTCAGTCTGGAGATTGCGGCAGCGAATCCAGAACTGAGAAAACAGATCAGTGCTACGTTTACGCACTGGCAGCACACGATTGCTACGGTCATTGAGCAAGCGGTCGCGCAGAAGGAACTGCCTGCGGGTACAGACCCTGAATCGCTGGCGGGTTTTCTGCTCAATAGCTGGGAAGGAGCGGTACTGCGTTCGCAGGCGGAAGCAAGCGACGCTCCGCTGGAACTCTTTATGCAGATCGCATTCGATCAATTGCTGAAGAAACACTCGAAAGCCTGACCTCGCACCATATCTCCCAGTCGATATAGGCCGGTAGTAGCGGCTTTGAGCCTGGGCCCATGGCAACCGGCTGCAAAGCTGGATGCGAAGCCTCGCGCAAAAACAGGGCGAGTACCCCTCTCCAAAAGCTACTCAAAGGAGAACACCGTTATGGAAGAACTAAGCAACAAATCACGCCGTCACTTTCTCAAGACCAGCTCAATGCTGAGTCTGGGAGCTACGTTTAGTCAGGTAATGATCGGCAAGGCATTCGCAGACTCCCAACCGATCGCTGCCCACACGGGCCAGATCGGAGATATTGCAATTCGCCCGTTTCATGTGAACGTTCCGGAAGCGGAACTTACGGAACTGCGCCGGCGCATTCAAGCGGCTCGGTGGCCTGAGCAGGAACGTGTCGCCGATGCGTCGCAAGGCGTCCAGCTTCACACCATGCAGAGGGTCGCGCAGTATTGGGCAGATGAGTACGACTGGCGCAAGGTCGAAGCAAGATTGAACACACTGCCGCAGTTCATCACCGAGATCGATGGCCTCGACATTCATTTCATTCACGTTCGCTCGAAACATGAAAATGCGTTGCCACTCATCGTCACGCACGGGTGGCCCGGCTCAATCATCGAGCAGCTGAAGATCATTGATCCGCTTACGAATCCGACCGCCCATGGCGGCAGCGCATCCGATGCATTCGACGTTGTGATTCCGTCGCTGCCCGGCTACGGATTCTCGGGCAAGCCGACGACTACGGGTTGGGACATCGCCCACATTGTGCGCGCTTGGACGACGTTAATGAAGCGTCTGGGATATACGCACTTTGTTGCTGCAGGCGGCGATGTGGGGGCGCAGGTCGCCGACGAATTTGGCGTGCAGGCACCTCCGGAACTGCTTGGCCTTCACTCAAACATGCCCGGGACGGTTCCGGCCGACATTGCCAGAGCACTCAATAACCATGAACCAGCGCCGGCTGGCTTATCTACCGAAGAACGGCACGCCTGGGACCAGCTCGACTTCTTCTACAAGAAAGGACTCGGTTACGCCATCGAGATGAGCAACCGTCCCCAGACGCTCTACGGTCTTATGGATTCGCCTATTGGACTTGCAGCCTGGATGATCGATCACGATGCACGCAGCGAGGAGCTTATTACGCGCGCCTTCGACGGAAAAACCGAAGGTCTGACGCGAGACGACATCCTCGACAACATCACGCTCTATTGGCTGACGAACACGGCGGTATCTGCGGCGCGATCTTATTGGGACTATAGCTCCACGGCGAAGAAAGGGTTTTTCGACGTCAAGGGTGCCACCGTTTCCGTTGCCGTCAGTGCCTTTCCGGACGAGATTTATACCGCTCCGCGCAGCTGGGCGGAGAAAGCGTACCCCAAGCTCATTCACTACAATAAGCTTCCCAAAGGAGGGCACTTTGCGGCCTGGGAACAGCCGACGCTCTATTCAGAAGAGTTACGCGCCGGCTTCAGATCATTGCGAAGCAAAGCGTGAAGGTAGCCATGGGCTGTCACGTAATTAACCGGAATCCTTATCAGATTTCAAGTGAACACATGGGAGAGATAAAGATGGCAAGTCCAATCTTAGTTACCGGTGCGGCAGGACGCATCGGCGGCGTAGGGCGCACGATCACCGAGCTGCTGTTGAGGCAAGGCCAGATGGTACGAGCGATGGTGCGAACTGAAGACGAACGCGCGCAGGTGTTGCGCGACATGGGGGCGGAAGTGGTGGTCGGCAGTCTGCTCGATCTCGATTCCATGCACCGGGCAATCGACCAATATTGGGCAAGGGTCGCGTTAGCCAGGTGGGAGATCGGCGCAATCCGCATCCTTGCAGATGAAGAGAGAACACGCGAGATAAAGAGATATCACACAACAGTACAGGAGTATCTATTCCGATCCGGATCAACCATCAGCCAAGAGTATCGTCATCCCTTTGATCAGTGGAACTAAGTCGCTGTAGCAGAAATTCCTGGCTGAGGACCCGGGAGAAGATGTCGTCATGCCGATAACAAAGATTTCAGAGAAGCCGGTGTTAACGGTCGACCTGATGCTCTTGTTGTTGGGTGCGATCGGAGACCTCGGTGATCTATGTCTTATGTTGGTTGGCATCTTCAGCGGACCGCGCGCCAGCGAGGCTATGGCATTGCAATGGAAGTCCTGGACGGGTGTCTCGCTCATGCCCTACGGCATTGCTGTCGAAGGGCAGCTCTACGAAGGGCGAACGAAGACGAGGGCAAGTCGAGCTCGATCGCCGTTCCTGAACCTGTACGACCGGTGATCGAAGCGTGGCGAAAGATTTGTCCAGATCCGTCTCCGGAGGCGCTCATGTTTCCGACCTTCGGACGCGGCGAGCGAAAAGGACAACCCGTTCCCCGCCACGCCAAGAACTTCCTCAACTGGCGGGTTCGTCCGATTGCAGCCAGGCTGGGGATTCCCAAACACCTCGTGACCTTTCAGGTCATGCGGCGTTCCTTGGGCACCCATCTTTCAGGCCACGGGACGCTCAAGGATACGCAAGGCGCTCTCCGTCACGCGAGCATCACAACCACTGGCAATGTGTATGTGCAGGTGGTTGAAGAGAACGTGATGCGCGCTGTGAACTCTCACGCGACGACGGTGCTGGAAGGCTGGTCTCCGGCAGTCGGAGCGATGGGCTTGACAGGGCGGAATATAAGACTACTCCCTGTTCCATCGCGAGGTGCGTAAGCAATTTGGTGAAATTTGGTGAAGTCTAGGAGAGGAGGTTTTGTAATTGCTTGATTTATTTGGCTCCTGAGGTAGGACTCGAACCTACAACCCTTCGGTTAACAGCCGAATGCTCTGCCATTGAGCTACTCAGGAACATCTTTAGAGCCCGTTGAGGAAACGCGCTACGATGTATTCAGTTATAGCAAATTGCTGCCTTACGGTCAAAACATCACAAGCCTTCCCGATGGTTAGGATCAGTAACATTCACGACAGCAGAATTCCACATTTGATATTTTACTTTCGACAGTAAAAATCTTGAAAAGCACGCACTCAGCCTAGAATGATCCGTGCAGTCTGCTTATGATCTTCAGAGCTGTCTCCACTTGCTGGCTCTATCATTACTTGCAGATATCATCCGGAAGCACGTCACCGGATCCAACTTCAGGAGCTTGAATCATGCAGAACCTCACCACCCGTCGCCGATTTCTGGCGACCTCCGCCGCAGCGGCTGCTGCCACGCAGCCCGGCGCACTGGGCTGGGCGATGCAGGCCGCGCAGGGTCAGGCAACAGAGGATGAGTCCACTCCATACAAACTCTTCTTCGATCAACCCGCCGCATCCTGGCCAGACTCTCTGCCCGTCGGAAACGGACGTCTCGGAGCCTGCGTTTTTGGCCAGCCCGGCAAGGAGCGCATTCAGCTCAACGAAGAGTCCATCTGGGACGGCGAGGTGCGCGATCGCAATAACCCCGTCGGCAATATCACTGTCCAGAAGATGCGCCAGCTCCTCTTTGCAGGCCGCATCGCTGAAGCCGAGGCATTGGTTCTCACAGACTTCCTCGCTGTTCCACGACGTCTTCCCTGCTATCAGACGCTCGGTGATCTTCATCTCGACTTCGGCGATATAACCGACACCGCCAACTATCGGCTTGAGCTAAACCTCGACACCGCCATCGTCACAACCACCTTCACGCATCAAGACGTCAACTACCGTCGCGAGGTCTTCGCCTCGCAGCCCGATCAAGCTATCGTCATCCGCCTCACCGCCAGCCGCCCCGGTAAGATCAGCTTCCGCGCAACGTTGGATCGACCTGCCAACTTCAAGACCGCGGCCATTGCACAAAATCGCCTGACACTCTCCGGCGAAGCGCTTCCCGTCAACGACAACCCGGGACTTCCCATTAAAGAGCGGCAAGTTGGCGTCAAATATTATGCCGAGCTACTGGCCGTCTCCACCGACGGAACCACCTCCACACAGGAAGGTGCACTCACCGTCTCCAAAGCAACGGCGGTCACGCTCTTCATCGACTGCGCGACAAACCTGCGTTATCAGGCAGGCGAAGCTGCCATGCACCAGGCTGTCACCAACAATCTTCTCGGTGCCGCGGCCAGACCGTATGCCGACCTGCGCGCGCGGCACATCGCCGATCATCAGCGTCTTTTCCGTCGTGCCTCGATCACGATCGGAAGCACCAATCCAGCTGCCGATCCGAATGCCGGCATCGCAACGGACAAACGCCTCGCCAAAATCAAAGCCGGTGGCGAAGACCTGGGACTACTTGGCATCTACTTCCAGTTCGGCCGCTACATGCTGATCGGCAGCTCCCGTACCGGAACGATAGCCGCCAATCTGCAAGGCATCTGGAACGAATCGGTCGATCCGCCCTGGGGATCGAAGTACACCATCAACATCAATATTCAGATGATCTACTGGCTGGCCGAGCGAGCAAATCTCTCCGAGCTCCATGCGCCGCTCTTCGATCTCATCGACCACACACGAACTCCCGGCCGCACCACAGCGCAGCACTACTACAACGCACGCGGCATGGTCACCCATCACAACACCGACGTGTGGGGAGACTGCGTCCCCGTCGATGCTCTCGGCGGAGGCGTATGGCCCATGGGCGCCGCCTGGCTCTCGCTGCATCTGTGGGACCACTACGACTACACCGGCAATGCCACCTTCCTGCGCGAACGCGGCTACCCTGTCCTCCGAGAGAATGCTCTCTTTCTTCTCGACTACATGGTCACCGACCCTGCCACCGAAAAATTTGTGACGGGCCCATCCTGCTCGCCCGAGAACAAGTACAAACTGCCCGACGGCACAGCGCACAATGTCTGCATGGCTCCCACGATGGATATCGAGATCGTGCGTGCCGTACTCACACGTCTTCTGCAAGCCGCCTCTGTCCTGGCTACCACGCCAGAGTGGGATGCTACCGCCGACGCCGAGTTGCACAACCGCGCGCGCCTCGCCCTCATCAAGCTCCCTCCCTTTCAGATCGGCAAGGCTGGCAATCTTCAGGAGTGGCAGGCCGACTACGCAGAAAACGAGCCCGGCCACCGCCACATCTCTCACCTCTTCGCGCTCTTCCCCGAAGACCAGATCACGCCGCATCGAACACCGGAGCTGGCAAAGGCCGCACGTGTCACGCTTGATCGCAGACTCGCCGCTGGTGGTGGAAGCACCGGCTGGTCTCGTGCATGGATCGTTTGCTGCATGGCTCGCCTCGAAGACGGCGAAGCCGCTTACGAAAGCCTTACGCGTCTCCTCGCCGATTCCACGCGCGGCAATCTCTTCGACATCTGCGGGGTGAAACCAAACTCCCCCTTCCAGATAGACGGCAACCTCGGCGGCCCGACAGGCATGGTCGAAATGCTCCTCCAATCGCATGCTGGAGGATCAGGCAACTCCATGCAGCGCGGTGTAGAGTCTCCGGCAAACATCATCCGACTTTTGCCCGCACTCCCTAAAGCCTGGAGCACCGGCACCTTCCGCGGCCTGCGCGCACGCGGCGGCCTTGAGATCGACCTCGAATGGGAGAACGGCAAAGCGACTGTGGCCACCCTGCGCGCACGCCTCGACCTCACCCACCACATTCTGGCTCCAAAGGGACAGCACATCGCCTCCATCTCGCCTACCACCACCCAACCCATACCCAGCGAGAACCCCGGCGAGCTCATTCTTCCCATGCGCGCCGGCGAAACCTTCACCGTCCGGTTTGCCTGACGCACCAGCCAACCGCCGTTCGCGCAAAACCATCTTGCGATACGTCAAACCTTACGGGTATATATGTCCGGACGGAGTTTTCATCCTCGGATGACTCCGAATATGACTCGGGAGCCCGACGGCGTGCATCGCCAAACAGCAAGAATGCTTCTGACGGTCCTGATGTATGCAGGCGTAGCCCTCTTCCTGCTCCCGTACATCATCGAGAAGGCATCTCTCGCTCCCATCCTGATGCTGGTCGGAGCTCTCATGGCCGTCGCCTGCGGCCTCCTGCGCTGCTACTTCACAGAAGGCGAGTAGACTGCAGGCTCTACGACATCAGAAGATGTCTCAAGGGAGAGCCTTCCAGTGAACGCAGCCGTCGTCGAATCCTTCAGCACGCCGCCACGCTATACCACCTTCAACGATCCCACTGCCGCAGAAGGCGAGCTCATCGTTCGTGTCGTCGCTGCCGGCCTTCACCCCATCGTTAAATCGCTCGCAAACGGAAGCCACTATGGCAGCACCGGTGTACTTCCCTTCGTCCCCGGCGTAGATGGCGTAGGCCATCTTGAGGACGGCACTCGCGTCTACTTCGGCGTGGCACGCAGCCCCTTTGGCTCCTTTGCCGAGCGCACCGTGACGCGCAAAGATTTTCTGGTTCCCCTGCCCGGCAGTTGCGACAGCAATGTCGTTGCCGCAACCGCTAACCCGGGAATGTCCTCCTGGGTAGCTCTCAAAGAACGAGCAAAGTTTATTTCCGGCGAAAGTGTTCTTATCCTCGGCGCAACCGGCTCTGCCGGCCAACTGGCCATCCAGATCGCGAAGCGCCTCGGTGCACGCCACATCGTCGCCGTGGGACGCAACGTCAATTTCGATGCGCTGCATTCCCTCGGCGCCGACTCCGTAATCTCGCTGCAACAGGATCGCAACGCCCTCATCGAGGCTCTGCGCAAAGAGTGGACCGAAACAGGAATCGACATCGTCCTCGATTATCTCTGGGGAGAACCCGCAGAAGCCGTCTTGGAAGCCATCGCGCGTAAGGGCCTGCAGCACAGCGCCCCGCGTGTGCGTTACGTTCAGATCGGCGGCAGCGCTGGCCCTACCATCACATTGCCTGCGGCAACACTGCGCAGCTCCGGGCTCGAGCTTCTTGGCAGCGGCTTCGGCAGCGCTTCTATGGAAGAAATCTTTCGTTCTCTCGCCGAATTTTTCGCGGCTTCGGCAGCGCAGCCCTTTCAGGCAAACATTCGGCCCGTCGCACTCAAAGATGTCGAAGCGCTCTGGAATACTTCAGGCGAGCACACTCGCCTCATCTTTCAACCCTGACGCCTTCCTCACCTGCTACTGCGGGATCCCCTCCGACGAAGCCGCCACCGGAGCCGGTCCCGCCGTCGCAACCTGCGCCGGTTTCAGCACGCGATACCCATCTCTCGTACGAATGCGATACTTCTGCGCAGCCTCGCCCACCAGCTTCACCGAGATGCTTCGCCACCCACGGTTCGGATTCGCCGCCGGATAATAGCTCAGCGAATACAGATGCGCCAGATCCTCGCGAATCGATGCAAAGGCGTCCTTCTCATCCTTCCAGCTCTTCGCGAAATATGCCTTGCCTCCCGTCGCCTTGCTCATGCGCTCGAAGACCGCCGTCGAGATCGGCTCGGCCTGCGCATCCCGCGTGCTGATCATATAAATGATCGTCCCCGTTGATTGCGCCAGCTCCGCGACATCCTCCGGCGGCACCAGGCTCGCATTGTCGGGCCCGTTCGAAAACACCACGATCGCCTTGCGGCCCGTCAAGCGCGCCGCATCCTTCACCGTAAGCAAAAGACTGTTGTAAAGTGCAGCATCATCTCCCGCCACCGTGCTCCGCACACCCCGCAGCACCGTCTGTCGCTCCGGCGTTAGCGGAACGGCACGCGATAGATCGCGGCTGTACGAATAAAAAGCCACGCTGCTTACGCCTTCCAGCGAACGGATGAAATCTGCAATCGAATCCTGCGCAAACACAAAGCCGCGATACATATAGTTGCTCGTGTCGAACAGAATAAACACGTTCGCACCCGTAATCCCCTGCCCCGACCCAGTCGTGACCGCCGTTCCATTCTCACTCTGTCTTACGGACTCCGGAATAACCGGCTGCGAGATCATCCTGCCCTCCGGTCCGCTCATCACCAAACGCGTCGTCGGCTCATTGCCCTCTTCAAACGTCGCGATCTTCTCCGGAATTTTGTCTTCCGTAATGACAAAATCCTCCGGCTTCAGCCCGGTCACATAGTTTCCTTTCCGATCGGTGACGGCAATGTTCAACTGAACCAGCACAACGTTGACCGTGATGCGCGAATCATCCTGCGCCGCAGTTCTCCGCGGTCCGCTCAGCAACACCAGGGATAACAATAGAAGCATAGGGAAAGCAGATTTTCTCACCGTACTCCTCCAATCGCGGACTCGGGCCGCATCTCTTCTGTGCTGCGTAATGCCGAATTCGTAGTAGTCGGCAGCGGAGCGATCTTGCCTTGCAGAAACTCGTCCCCTGCCTCGTGCATCGCTCGATTCAACGCTGGCCAGTCTTCAAGATCAGTGGCAAAGATCTTCGCCGTCATCCTCCGCGTCAGCTCCGGCACCAGATGATTCAGCGTCGCCGGTGCATATCCCTTCTCATCCACCAGCCGTGCCCAGTAAAGATTGTTTGACTCCCACGATTCGCCAAACAGCCGGCTCGACTCTCCGCCAAACGATGGGAACGGCTTCACATAAAGCAGCTCCGACGCATAGCTGCGCGTCAGTACCGGATGCGGCACGCCAAAATCGCGCGCCAGTCTCTCCGGCGAAGTCTCCTCCGGGTCCTGCATTCGCAACGCTTCCAACTGCTTACTCGCTGTACCGTACGACGCTGCCTGTGCCGGATACCGCCGCCGGAACTCTGCTGCCAGATAGAACGTGTCTGCAGGCATGGTCTGCGACAACACCGCCACCGCATCCTCACCATCCGCCAGCGATTGGTTCAGCGCCTCAAGACGCTGCGGAGCCATTCTGTCCGCGAGGATGGTCGTCACCTGCCCGCGCAGTTCCGCATTCGCAGCCGCAGCAGACAGCAGCTCCTCGCCCGATCGCTGATACAGCGCTACTGCATGCAGCTCGCTCGGCGTCACACTCCACCATCGCGGCACCGTTGCCGAAACCATCAGGTCTGGCACCAGTTCCTTCCATATCAACGCCTGCACATTTTCCGGAGCGATAAAGTCCTGCTCCGTCGATGCCAACGCATACGGCAGGTCGGCCAGCGAACCCATCAGGTACGCGCCTCCGCCTGCTGGCGTACCTACCCCCATCAGCTCTGGAGCCTGCCAGTACCGCTCTGAAGTCACGACAGAAATTCCCGAAAAATCGTGCGATCGCACAAAGAGAGAATTGTTATGCAGCACCTGCGCGCCGGGCGGCTCGTAGTATGCATAGTTCAGCCCTACCAGCGTGTCGCGCAAAAACGGTGTCAGCTGTCCTCGCGCCGCATCCAGTTGTGCCTTATTGCCGGAGCTCTTGATGATCTTCGTCAGATCCGTCTTGATCTGCAGCTCGGCATGATGCGTCGTATAAACACCTGGAGCCCACGTGATCTTCTCGTTGTTCGTAAAGATCGGCCGCGGCATCTCAAACTCGCGCAACCCGCCGGCCAAAGCCAGCATGTTCGCCGGAGCAGGCGCTCCGCCCGCCATGGCGCTAAACCCATCGCCCAAACCAAACAGCGTATCCAGCGACACCAGCCGCTGGTCCTCAAGCACGTTGCGAATACGATCCGCGATCTCCTGATGCGTTCGTTGCGCCTCAGCTCCCTGCTGCACAGGCCCTGCCAGCAGTTCCACCACCTCATCTTGTGTCACTGTCGGCTTGCCTGCCGCTGCCACCAGCAGATTGCTCAGCGAAGCCCGCGTCACATCAAACAACTGCGACGGCGATCCAATCTGCGCGAACGGTCCCACCATGCTCTGCCACGAGCTGTTCAGCTCGGCCTTCGGAATCTCACCCTGCCGCGCCATAATCTGCCACAGCCCGACATTCGCCTGGAATGCTCCTACGGCATTGCCGCGCAACGTCTGATTCGAGATGCCTCCAATCGCATCGGCAACATTCATAAATCGCGTGATCGACTCATCCGTCAGCTCCGGAAACTCCGAGAACAGCATGTACCAGCTTCCAAATCGCTGGAACCGGCTCGCCAGCAGCCGCACCGTCTCCGCCGAAAGCCTCCTCTCCGCCGGACGCCCCGCATCGATCTCCGACATCGTCAGATAGCTCTGCAGAGGCCCCGTATCCGACTCCAGCCTCGACAGCGAGGCCATCGCTTCCAGCACCTGATCGCCCGTCGTCCAGTTATGCGACCTCTTCGCCCACGTATGCACCAGCTTCGAATCACTCTTCTGATTCAGGATGTCCTTCCACACCGCCACACCACCAGGCACATGCGGCTGTCCATCAGCATCCCATCCCACCCGCGTAAACAGCACGAGCAGCCCGGGCGCTCTACGAAACACGCTCGCCGTTGCACCCGGGTCGATGTCCGGCGAACGAAACGCCTCATACACATGCTTCAAACGCCCAGGCTCTGTAAGGTGCTCGCGCTGTCTCTGATTCACCCGCGCCAGCGCGTCAAAATACGCAGCCAGCCAGCCATTGTCCTTCGTGATCAGCTTCAGGACAAAATCCCCCGAAGCCTCCGGGCTCGCTCCCACCAGCTCCTTCCATACCGGCTCCGCCGCATCTCCTCCCGGAACCAGCACCTTCCCCGAACGAATCACAATCTGGCTACCGTAAAAATCCAGCACCGGCGCAGACAACGACAGCTTGTACAACCCTGCCGACCTGGCCAGCGCATCGTTCGTCTCGCTATCGTTGCGCGCCATCGCCCAGTACAACCGCGCCACCTCGGGCTCACGCATCAACAGATCAATCAGGTCGCTCGACGTTTTTTTCCTGCTGATGCTCAGCCAGTCCGACTCATGCAGCAGCACCGGCACCTTCGTCGACGGATAGACATAGTCGAACGGCACGCCCTTCTGTAGCGACTCCTCCAGCGTCACCAGCGGAAATCCCGAATCGATCGTCAGAAACGCTCTATCCGGATTCGACGTCGCCAGCGTCAGGCTCTTCTGCTGACAGTTTCCCGTCACCCGATAGCCCAGTATCTGCACCAGCGTGCCCACATCCTCGCAGCCCTTCACGTGTATCGTGCCCTGCGAACCTGCCAGAATCTGCAGCTCACGCGCCTGCTGCACATAACGCTCAACCAGCAACAGAAACTCCGTAGGCTGCGCACGTGTATATCCCTGCATATACACATTGCGTGCAAGCAGCGGCAGCACATCGTCTGGAGAGATCTTCTGGCTGATGCCCGCCATGCGCAGAAACGACCGCAGCGGCCCAGGAATCAGAATGCCATCCGTCGCACGCGACACCGACCGGCCCGCCGGCACAGCCTTCGGAATGCGATGAGTTGACGTCGTGGAGCTCGTCTGCGTCCAGGCCACACGCGAGCAGGAGAGCAGGCAGAACATGCCTGCTGAAAGGACTGCGAGAGAACGAAGAAGGGACTTCATCGCACACACCTCGTCAGAACCCTTGAGACCTGCGGCACTTCCATGCCGACTTATCGAGGCATGATTCTTACAACCTCTGTCTCTGTCCAACCAGGCCGAAGCGACCCCGGAAAAAAGGGCAAGCAACCCTAACTCCAGCCTTGAACCGCGCCTCGAAATTCATGTCCCGTGGTTTTGTTTTGCCCGACAACTATATAGAAACCCCGTGCTCCGCACCAGAGGTTTTGCAGGAAGAATGTCAAGAAAATATAAAAAAAATGCGCTTCGGGAAACGCGACTGCATTGCTCTACGTCCTCAAATGCCGCATTCCGCACTCCGTAAGATGGCAGATCGCACCGGATTCGTTGCGCTTCCAGCCGCCCTCAAAACTCAGCCCTCCGCCCTCGCCCACGGCCCGCGTTCCTCTCCCTCCCAGCGCACAGCTTCGCCCCGCCGCGCAATACAACTCTGGCCTCATCCCAGCCTGTAAATCGAACGCCATCAGCCATTACAAAAGTCTTACACCCACTCCGGCCGCACCGCTGTTAGCTTCAGGATAGACGCTCCAAGGAAGCGGACAAAGACACATGAGCCCCTCCCTCATCACCCCTGAAGAAATCTCCCAGGCGAATCCCGCCATCGATCTAACGCAGACCACAACTTCTGCCGCCGAACGCACACGCCGCAAGGTCCGCGAAGACCTCCGCATGGGACGCGAGCACCAGGAAGGCCGTATCAACTGGATCACCGCCATCGCCATGGGCCTCTTCCACGTCGGAGCCATCGCCGCGCTGTTCTTCTTCTCCTGGACCAATCTCGCTGTCGCCGTCGTCATGTACTTCTTCGCAATCAATGTCGGCATCGGCATGTGCTATCACCGCCTGCTCACGCACCGCGGCTATAAGACCCCCCGCTGGATGGAATACTTCCTCACCGCCTGCGGCACCATGGCGCTCGAGGGAGGACCGATCTTCTGGGTCGCCACCCACCGCGTCCATCATCAGAACTCCGACCACGACGGCGACCCGCACACCCCGCACGACGGCACCTGGTGGGCACACGCCGGCTGGATCATCTCCGGCCGCGCTCTGCACTCCGAAACCGCTCTCCTCGGCCGCTACGCTCCCGACCTCACCCGCGATCCCATGCACGTCTGGCTCTCCAAGTTCCACTGGCTGCCGCTGACCGTCGCCGGCTTCCTTCAGATCGCCCTCGGCGCTGCTCTCGCGGCGCCCGGCCACCGCGTCGTCGGAGCCCTCGGCATGGTTCTCTGGGGAACCTTCCTCCGTACCACCCTCGGCCTGCACGCCACCTGGCTCGTCAACTCAGCCACACACCTCTGGGGCTCGCGCCGCTTCGAAACCCACGACGACTCCCGCAACTCCTGGTGGGTCGCCATTCTCACCGGCGGCGAAGGCTGGCACAACAACCACCATGCCCACCCCGTCAGCGCGCGTCACGGACTCGCCTGGTACGAGTTCGACATCAACTACTACGGCATCTGGGTCATGTCCAAGCTCGGGCTCGCCAAAAAGATCCAGATCGCAAAGTTCGATCCGGCCAATCCAAAGCCTGCCGGAATGTAGGGAAGATACAAGCGATATAGACGAAAGATACAAACGGCTTCAGAAGATATAAACGGTGGAAGATACAAACGGCTAGCTATAGAAGATACGAACGGTAGAAGATACGGGTAGCTATAGCAGATGAGGGTGTCATTCCGAGCGAAGCGAGGAACCCCGCATTTTGCATCCCAGCCAATAAAGCCTCAGAGGGCGCGGAATCCATCCGCGCCCTCTGCATTTAACGTCCTCTTCCTATGCGCAATAAAATGCGCATTTGCCGATATATACCTCCTCCCGCCAACCTGCATCCCACTCGACAGTGCCCAGCCAAAAGCGTATGTTTCAGTGGCTGGTCACAGGCCCTGTCTCATTTGCTGTGCACTATTAACCACGAAAGAGGCGTTATGCGTTCGAATCTGCGGTTCCTGTCCACCTTCATCTTTTCCCTTCTGGCTCTCGCTGTCCTCAGCAGCATTCCCGCGCATGGCCAGACCATCACCTGTTCCTCCGACGACGGCAAACGCAACTATTGCAGCGCTAATACGCGTGGCGGTGTGCAGATGATCAACCAGCGCAGCGGCTCACCCTGCATCCAGGGACAGACCTGGGGTTGGAACAACAATCAGATCTGGGTCGACAAAGGCTGCCGCGCCGACTTCGCTGTAGGCAATAACGGTGGCGGCTGGAATGGCGGCGGCAATAACGGCCAGACCATCACCTGTTCCTCCGACGACGGCAAACGAAACTACTGTAATGCCAATACACGCGGTGGCGTCCAGATGGTCAATCAGCGCAGCGGTTCACCTTGTATTCAAGGGCAGACCTGGGGCTGGAACAACAACCAGATCTGGGTCGACAAAGGCTGCCGCGCCGACTTCTCTGTAGGCAATGGAAATAACGGCGGCGGTTGGAACGGTGGTGGCTGGAATGGCGGCGGCAACAACGGCCAGACCATCACCTGCTCTTCCGACGATGGTCGACGCAACTATTGCAGCGCCAATACACGCGGCGGCGTCCAGATGGTCAATCAACGCAGCGGCTCGCCTTGCATCCAGGGACAGACCTGGGGCTGGAACAACAACCAGATCTGGGTCGACAAAGGTTGCCGTGCCGACTTCTCCGTAGGCAACGGAAATGGCAACGGGAATGGAAATGGGAATGGATGGGGATTCGGCAACGGTTGGAAGAACGGTGCCGGCGTCAACATTACCTGCTCCTCCGACGACGGCGGACGCCGCTTCTGCAACTTCCCCAATGGAACGAACCCGCGCAATGTCGTTCTCACGAACCAGCGCAGCGGCTCACCCTGCATCCAGAACCAGACCTGGGGCTGGAACAACAATCAGGTTTGGGTCGACAAGGGCTGCCGCGCCGACTTTCAGACCACACGCTGATCTCGGCAGCCAACCGGGCTTCGATCCCGAAGCCCGGTTGGCTCGGATTCTGGGGCAAAAGCTCCTGTCAAGCCCCTTAAAAATCGCATCTCTATCATTCCAAAGCAATTAATCATCAAATAAAGTTGCCGATTCATTCCCTGCACTTTGCTACACTTAAATCAGTACGAAATAGCCCCGGCTTCTTGCCGGGGCTAACTGTTTTAGATTCAGGATTTTGATACTTAACTCCCCTATCATTCCAAAGCAATTAATCATCAAATAAAGTTGCCGATTCATTCCCTGCACTTTGCTACACTTAAATCAGTACGAAATAGCCCCGGCTTCTTGCCGGGGCTAACTGTTTTAGATTCAGGATTTTGATACTTAACTCCCCTGCATTCAATATTTTGCGCACACAAAATACGGCAAATTACTGAATAGAAAAGGGTTATGAAAAAGCCAGGGGGGGGAGGGGGGTCAGACCTGGCGGGCGAGGACAAGGGTGATGTCGTCCGGCTGCTCATCCGCCCCGATCCATGCGTCGAGCGCCTGCATCACCTGGTTCGAAATGACGTGCAACGGCTGGTCGCGATATCGGCTGACGACCTCCATCAAACGCTCTTCCCCAAACTCGCCAAAGTCGTTTTCGGGCTCCGTTACACCGTCCGAATAAGCCACCAGAATGTCTCCGGAACGCATCTTGAAGCGATCTTCCTCATAACGCATTCCGTCCATCAGGCCAACGACAGTTCCACCGCGATCCAGACGGCGAACAGTACCATCTCTGCCAAGCACCAGCGGAGGAAGCTGACCCGCATTGGAATAAGTAAGCGTAGAGTTCCCCGCATCGTAGTGAGCAAGGAAAAGCGTCGCATACTTTTCCGGCTGCGTACTCCGATAAAGATGCCGATTCAGCAGCGAGAGAATTCTGCCCGGCGACTGAAACAGCTCGTCACAATCACCTCCGCGCTCATCGCGGCTCGCCAGCAACCCGTCGACAACCGACTCGCTAAAAACCAGCTCCTCGCTGGCAAAGCGGTAAGCGCGAACCGCAGAGTGCAACGTGGCCATCAGCAGCGCCGCAGAAATTCCCTTTCCGCTGATGTCTCCAATCGCGATGCCAACACCGGTCTCGCGACGATTGTAATGACCATTGTGCGCAGCTTCATGGAAGACAAGAAAGTCGTAGTAGTCACCGGAGACAGAACGTGCTGGCCGGCAAATACCATGCAGTTCCAGCGTGGGAAGACTGGTGATCTGGCGTGGAAACAGGTTGGCCTGCACCTCCTGCGCGATGGAGATCTCGTTCTGAAGGCGTTCTTTCTCCTTCTGCTCATGCATCAGCCGCTGCAGCGAGCCAGTCATCTTATTGAAGGAGCGACTCAAATCTGCGAGCTGGTCTTCGCGAGTGACGCCAATGCGATGGTCGAGCTCGCCTTTGTCGATCTTCTGCGTTGCGCCGTAGAGGTCGGCGACGGAAGTGGTAATCGTACGACTAAGTCGAATGGCCATAATAAGAGCCAGCAGCTCGATAAGGCCGAAGACGACACAAAGAACGATAAGGCCAATGCGGTAAACGTTCGTAACGATTCCGCCAAGCGATGCGCCGAAGAGCTGGTTGTAGAGGCGCGAAGGACGAGAGTCTACCTTGATAGGAATCGTGTCATGCTCGCCTGTGTCCCAATCGGTAACACCGACCGTGGAGAGGAAGTTGACCTGGATGTCGGTCCAGTTGACAGCAGGAGGCTGCTCTCCTCCCATGACAGAAGCGGCATTTTTATTACCGACCTGATCGCGAGCACGAAACCGGACGCTCTTCGGGCGGGAGGCATTGGGAGTTGCATTTGAATTGGTATCCGCTGAGCCGAGCCTGTCTTCGGGACGAAGCTGCACGCGACCGAGCCCGGCGGCGATCATATCCATCACCGGAGTATCGACCTCAAGGCTGGTGACAAGACTCAGAAGCCGCCCATCGCTGAGCTTGCGTTGATTGACCACCGTAAGAAAGAGCTCTCCACCATCGAGGACCAATCCCTGAAACTGTCCTCCCTTGAGTTCGGCGGCCCACGCAGGCAAGCCAAGTGGAGTCTTGCCCTTCGTGGAAATATCAGTCTGCGTAGGAGCCCCGTTCACGTAGACAACACTTTCGCGGTGCAGGCGAGGACGCGCGGTCGTAACTATTGTCTGGTCCGTACCGAAAGATGCTCGCGGAGACGGAATAGGAACGCCTTCGATCAGCTGAGCAGCCATGCCAATACGATGGGAGTTGTCGTTGCTCATCTGCGCCAGCTCTTCCTGCAGACGAGAGTCGGCGAGATGAATCGCAAATTGTCCTGCCGCAATGTAGGCAGAGATCAGGACAAAGGCGACAAAGAGAACGACAGGCGCCAGTCCGATAAGCAGATAGGTGAGCACCAGCTTATTGCGCAGGCTCCACAGCATGCGACGACGGACAAAACGGAAGGTCAGGGGAATCACCGTGACGGCAAGTGCAATACCGACCAGCCACTGAATCACGGTAAAAAATGTCCCGACGGATCCGGGAATCATGCGCAACAGGAACAGAAGACAGAACCAGGCGGCAAGCCAGAAGACGGCCCCGGCAAGGCCGGATGGAGGACGCCATTCAGACCAGCGTGACTTGCTAGCGGTCTCCATTGCGCTTCTCCTTCACCTGCTCCTGAGCCTCCATCTGAGTCTTCCGTGCCTCCTCGTACTCTACCTGCCGAGCCAGCCGCAGGGTGTAGCGTGTTGCCGAGACGTGCGCACCAGCCAGAAGCAACAGGCCGGTAAGAAATGCCCACATCATCAACCCCACCGAGATATAGAACGGCCCGTAGACAGACTGGAAGTCCAGCCAGGGCAGCGCGCGGACATACAGGTACTTTGCCACATCCCACAGAAGACCAGCCATGAGCGCGGTAGGGAGAACTGCCCGGGCCGGTATTCTGCGGTTGGGGAGAATCCAGTAGATCAGAAAGAAGAGAAATACGCTTGCCCCGGCAGCGCAAATCTTAGGAAACCATGCCGCAACAAGCCCATAAGCGAAACCCTGAGTATGTCCGAAGAAAAGCTTTGGCAGCACCACGCTCGAGCTGGAGGTGAGGGCAATGGAGATCAACGCCAGCGCCCCCACAGCAAAAGCCAGCCCCAGCGAGACGATCTGGTTATGAAGGTAGTTGCGGTTCTTCCCTACTCCCCAGACTCGATTGAGGGCCACCTCGAGCGGCAGGAAGACGCCGGTAGAGCTGACGAGCAGCATCACGAGCGAGAGAATCTGAACATTTTTTCGAGGATGCGCAAGCAACTGCATGTTCCGCATGACGAAATCCTGCCCGAGAGGAAGGAACCCGCGCATCCTCTCTCCGACGACCTGTTCCATGTTGCGGGAGTGAAAGACGCGACGGCTAAGGGTCAACAGCAACACGATAAAGGGAAAGAGCGAGAGGATAGCGTTGGCCGCGACGCTGAACGCATAAGTGTGCACTTCGGTGGCAGCCATATAACGAAAAAGAGCGACCGCCTGGGGAATAAATCCTGACTGCGGAACGGCGGGCCTGACAGCCTCCATAGGAATATCTTTATGAGCCCGGATCTGGTCAGACTGCGGGCCTGACGCTAAGGTAGCGTCGGTATCGGCTTTAGGAGGGAGGATCGAAGACATATATAGAGAAGACGGAATAAGGATAGTTAGGTTGCAGGAGCCCGCGTCTCCTCTGAGCATCAGTTTCGATGCTAGCAGAGAGAAGAAGGCAGTTCAGGATGCAGGCAGGCTGCCAGAGTGGCCTTCTGCGCCCATGTGGTCGTAGCTATCGATTCGCTTCATTGCCCATTGAGCGCTCTCAGCCAGCACCTCATCTTCACTTGCGCTCCACTGCTCCAACTGCGGTAAAAATGCTGGATCGCCGCTGTTGCCCATCGCGATAGCAACATTCCTAAGAAGCCGTTTGCGACGCGTACGCTCTAAGGGCGAACCTTTGAACTGTTCGCGAAAGCCCTTCGCATCCAGACCGGCGAGCCAGGCGAGCGGCGGGTTGACCAGCTCGGGCCGCGGCGTCATACCATCCTTTACGGCAACGGGAGCACGACGGTTCCACGGACAAACATCCTGGCAGATATCGCAACCGAAAACCTGACGACCGATGGGCGCGCGCAACGGTTCGGGAATGCTTCCCTTCTTCTCAATGGTGAGGTAAGCAATACAACGGGAGGCATCCATTTGTCGCGGCGCGACAAGAGCATCCGTTGGACATGCGTCGATGCAGCGGGTGCAGCTGCCACAACGGTCTGCCGCAGTAGCAACAGAAACTGCATCGGCAACAGGGAGCGAGGTAATGATGACTCCAAGAAGAAGCCATGAGCCAAGCTCCTGATTAATGACGCAGGCATTCTTACCGATCCAGCCGATACCGGCGCGAGCAGCAATCGAACGCTCAACCAGAGGACCGGTGTCAACATAGCAACGCGTTTCGCAGGGGGTGTTCTGCTTGATCGCGTCTTCCAGCGTGCGCAGCCGATGGAGCAGCTCGTCATGATAGTCGGTTGGCTGTAACTGGTCGTCGCCGGGCTGGCGACGACCACTCCAGGCATAGCGAGCAATCCATCCGGTCTCGGCGGGCGCCTGGTCGATAGAACGCGGCGCAAAGGCGTTATAGTTTATGGCGCAGACGACGACAGATTGTGCCCAGGGCATGGCGACTTGCACGTTGGCACGCAGGAGAATTCCCCGCTCGTCGCGGCGCTTGAGATACTCCATCTCACCGGCACGGCCGGCCGCGATCCACGCGGAGAAACGCTCGGAATCCAAAGCATCCGCATCACGGAAGGCGCCATCGAGCGGAGCCACTTCGGCGCGATCAAAACCCACCTGGGCTGCAAGCTCCCGTACCTTCTCGACGAACTGTGGGGTCCATACACCCTGCACCTGACTGCTCCGCGCGCCGCTTACTTTCACCAGGCGCAAATTCAGGATAAAATGAAGTCACGGAGAGGTGGCAGAGCCCGGTTGAATGCACCTGACTCGAAATCAGACATAGTCGTAAGGCTATCGGGGGTTCGAATCCCTCCCTCTCCGCCACTCACTTCCCTGTAAATTCTCCTGCAACTAGGCCAATAGTTATCGGAACTACCCGCCTGCCACGGGTCCGGTCGATGCTCGCGCCACCAGCTCGGTTGAGATGACATGATTGACTCCCCGCACCTTAGAGCCTTTGGCCGTGCCATAAAGAGCGGTGAAGGCACGGGTTGCGATCTCTATACGCGAAACACGGATTGTAGTGAGAGGCGGCTGCATGACGCTGCTCAATTGGATGTCATCGAAACCCACGAGTGAGATCTCTTTTGGAATCTGTATCCCGCGCAAGTGCGCGACATTAAGAGCACCGATCGCCGTCAGGTCGTTGGAACACATTATCGCAGTCGGCCGAATGCGAAGATCAAGCAGCTCGTTCATAGCAGCCTGCCCACCATCGACGCCGTGATTCCCGATGCGAATGTATTCGTGCGGAAGTGTAATGTTGCGACGCTTCAGAGCAGCAATAAATGCATTGCGCCGCGCCGCTGCAGACCTAAGAGCAGGTGGTCCCTGAATGAGAGCGATGCGCTTGTGTCCAAACTGGAGGAGATGATCGATGGCCAGGTCGATTCCATGCTCATAATCGATGGAGATGTTGCTGATATGAGGCCCGACCTTTCCCGTATCGAGAAAGACTATTGGTATCTCACGACGACTGAGAATCTGAACTAACCTGGGCTCCATCTCCGAAGTCATGATGGCAACACCATCGACCTTGTGTTCGACTAGACGACGAATACACTGCTCCATCCGCTTGAGGTCATAGTTTGTATCGACAACGAGCGTCTCGTAGTCATATTCCAACGCTTGGTGCTCGAAGGACTTTACTAGGTCTGGGAAAAACGGGTTAGCGATATCAGAGATGATGAGACCGTAAGTATTGCTCTTTCCAGAGCTGAGTGCGCGCGCATAGGTATTGGGAAAGTAACCAATTTGCTTAGCTACTTTGTGCACTCTGCGGGCAGTAGCCGGATCAACCGTGGCTGAACCGGTAAAGACACGCGAAACGGTGGCCGAGGAGACACCAGCTGCCTTAGCTACCTGCCGGATGTTCATCTACGATCGTCCTCTCTGCCGCGATCATTTCGCTACGACCACCTCAGCATTCTGTCTATTTGCTCACACGCAAAAGAACAACACCATGCCTGGGAACTGAAGTTTCAAATTTATCTCCTTTGACAGAGACGTTTTCGTGCTTCCAAAGGTCGCGGACACGCAACGATTTACCGGCAAACGCCGGGTCAATGCTGCTGAAGGAAAGGCTAGCAGAGGCTGGCTGCTCGCTTCGGTTGAAGATACCTACAACGAAGGAGCCATCTTTCATCTTGCGAACGAGCGTCTCCATACTTCCATCTTTTTCGAGACTCTTTGTCGGTAGCGCTGCCGGGTCCTGGTCAACAGCGATGACTTCGGTGTTCATGAGAATCGATTTTGTTTCCTCTGACATATTGCGGATATCGTTGCCCGCAATCAGCGGAGCCGAAAGCATTGACCACAGGCTCATGTGCGTGCGATATTCGTCAGCATTCATACCGCCGTTACCGATCTCCAGCATATCCGGATCGTTCCAATGACCAGGTCGCGTATACGAAGCGATCTCCAACTGTGAGAAGCCGATCTTATCCATGGAGTCCCATGCATCGCGTATGTCGCCTGTAGTCCTCCAAAGATTGCCGCCGACGAGTGTCCCCCATTTCCAGGGAGCATTTTCTCCATACTGGCAGAGGCTGAAGACAATGGGGCGTCCAGTCGACTGCAACGCCTCGCCCATCTTCTGGTAAAGGGCGCGGTGGTTCGCTTCGGTTGAAGAGTAGATGTTGCGTGCACTGCACAGGTCATATTTCAGGTAATCGATACCCCACTTGGCATACATCTTGGCATCCTGAATCTCATGGCCAAAACTGCCGGTATAGCCGGCACATGTCTTCGGCCCCGGCGAAGAGTAAATTCCGATCTTTAATCCCTTTGAATGCACATAGTCGACAAGACCTTTCATGTCGGGGAACTTCGTATTGGTGAGGATATTTCCTTCGGCGTCCCGGCCTGCTTCCCAGGTGTCGTCAATATTGATGTAGACATAGCCGAGTTTGCTCATGCCGCTGGCGACCATGGCATCGGCTATCTCGCGAACATCCTTATCTGTAATTCTGCCTGCGAACTTGTTCCAGCTATTCCAACCCATCGGCGGCGTACGCACCAAACCGTTGTCGGGCACGTTCCTCAAGGCAGGCAAAGGAAGCGGGGCTGGAGGCATCGCTGCTTCACTCGTTGTCCGCTCCGCATCACCCTTGATGTTTTGACCTCGGTATCCCTGCGAGGTCAAAGTCATCTTTCCATCATGGAAGGTGCCGTCGTAGACGACGGGTCGGCGACCAAAACCTCCAGCTGGAGCTCCAGGTTGCGGAGGAGGAGGAACGGTAGCGAAGTGGACGATATCTCCTTTGATGGTGCCTTCGATCGGGATGCCGGATGGATCGCGACCAAGCCACTTACCTGAAAGGTTTTCACCATTTTGTTCCAGTTGGAAGAATGTCTCCCGGTAAGTTCCATCCCCATTCGGTGAGCGGAAGTTCCAATAGCCCGTCAGGCCTGATTGCGCGAACGCCGGAACGACGATCGCACTCGCCAAAAGGACACAAGTAACCCTTCGCACGATCGACTGATATTGAACACGTATTGGCATGGAGATCATGGGTATTCGCATCAATCATTTCCCTCTTTCTGGCATAGAACAAAGCTGGACTTCAGGTAGGCCACCATCCACCTGCGATTCTTTCAAACGCGAAACAATGTAAACGAATTCATCCCGAATAGGCAAAATTAATGGCAATCCGATTACAAAATCATAGGAATTATGCGTTTTTTCTTGGGTTACTAAGCCTCTTACTCACTGAGGATCGGGATTTGAACCTATCCACAGAAATGATCAGGCCATGAAATCGATTTCAATCTATACCTGAAACGACACATATACGTACTTTAAAATAATCAGGGCCGGATTCTACAAAGATCCGGCCCTGATCCTTTGCCAAGGAAGCAGAGTGTCCTCGATATCAGGACTCAAAAAATGCCTAAAAGGTCATACGGTTTTTCCGCACATCCACCTCTTTTGCATCCAATCCGGGAACCTTTTTGACGTCCTCGATCGATTTGAAAGCACCATTCTTTTCCCGGTAAGCAACAATATCGCCAGCCTGCTTTCCAGAGAAGCCAAGTTGCGACTCAAGGTCTGCGGCAGTGACCTTATTCATGTTGATCTTTCCTGTTACCGGGGGGAAATTCTTAGCGAGATAGTCGAGAATCTCAGTGAACTCCTCATCGGAAGCAGACGCGCCGAAGCCGGCCATTTTTGTAATTTCCGCCTCCCAGCCATCGCGGCTCTGCCCGTTCGCAATCACATTGGTAGGCGAATGACACTTCCCACACACGCGAATCAAAGTATCTTTTCCGGGGCCCTCAGGAAGTCGAGAATATTGTGAGCTGGGCTTCGATTGTCCCGAAGCTGCAGATTGCTCTCCAGCGGGAGTCTGCGACGATGCCAGCACTGCAGATGATGCGATCACAATTCCAGTCCCCAATATAAGCAGACTGACCGCAACAATTCTTATAGATCTTTCGCGCAAAACCTTCGACTTGTTCATTTTTATCAATACCTTGGTATCTAATGCCTGGACTTAAGACGCACGATAGAAGCAAGAGGGTTGTTACCGATCATTAACCCATCATTGCAGGGCGATGCTCAATTTATTGAATCATTTTAACCTGATGCAATCGCTGTCGCGCGCAGTTCGCAGTCACGACTAAAAGCCAAAGGCTATCCGCACATGGATAGCCTTTGGCCGTTGTCCAATAGATCGCGGTAAATCATGGACATCGTCGCATGTTTGACGGCCATGTTTATCCGTTTTAGAACAGCACTTTAAGGCCAAGCTGAATACTGCGGTTATCCATCGAGGTCGAGGTGATCTTTGCAACGGCTGAAGGCGTGCCTAGCGCTCCCGAGGGGTTAGAGAAGATGCCTGTGTTGATGATGTTGTAGGCCTCGGCTCGGAATTGCGTCGTAAAACGTTCACGAATCTTGAAGCTTTTGATAGCCGATAGATCAAACGATACGGTTCCAGGTCCCCGTAATACGTTACGTGTCACCCATCCCTGCAGATTCGGTTGCGGGCGAGTAGCGGAGACATACGCTCCCGGTGTGCCACTAAAGGTTGCCAGAACCGGATCCTGCGAGAAGGCCGTAGGATCAAACCAGTTGCTGATAGACCTGGCGCCTCTGCTCTTGTACGCGCTCGCTAACGTGCGGTTCGGCGCGAGGAAGACACGGCAAGAGATATTGTTCGCAAAAGTACAACCGGATCCAGAGATATTGAATGGATAGCCCGTGCGCAACTGGACCGCTGGCTGGAAGCTCCAACCGCCTAGAAGCGCTGTACTGACCGGGCCCTGCAGGAACGCTTTGCCCTTGCCGAACGGAAGCGCATATCCACCTGAGATCACGGCACGGCTGCGAGTATCGAAGTTCGAGTAGGAATGGTCAAACGACATCGTCGTTGCATACGAAGAGTCGTTAGCAGCTGCCTCACCAGAGAAATTATCCAGATTCTTCGACCATTGATAGCTGCCCAGGTAATAGAAGCCGTTCTTGTTACGCTTCTCCACCTTGATCGAGCCGCCATTAAAGTTAGCCGATCCGTACGTAGCGCTTGTCAGCACTCCATTACCAAACTGCGGATACGGACGGACTAAGGTTGTTGGGATTTGGAACGGGTACTGGATGTACATGTTCTGGTCATAACGCTTCCACGAGTGATGTGTATTGCTGCCCGTGTACGCAATCTCCAATATCAGTCCGTTGCCGAGATCCTGCTGAAGGCTCATGTTCCATTCCTGCGTAATGGGACGGCTATTGTCCGGACGGATCGAAAAGGGAGACGGAATTTGCGTGGCGGTGGTTGGATCGGGGAAAAGTCCGTTGGTGGACACGTTGGCAAAATTTTGCTGAAAATACAGCGGGGCAGCATATCGAGTGAACTGCAGCTCGTTGGTGTTTAGATTGTCGAGATAGATGCCGAAGCCGGCGCGGATCACCGTCCCAGGCCGCGCTTCGTATGCGATTCCGATACGCGGCATGAAGCCGAGTTTCTTGGGCTGCACAATACCCGGTTGGTAGGTTCGGCTGAAATCGATGTATTTCCTATATGCAGCCGGAATGATACTCGGGATCTTCACAAAGGTGATTAGCCCCGTACCTGGATCAAGCGTTCCTTCCAGCCCATTCTGTTCGATCCATGGAGAGTTGTACTCCCAACGCATGCCGGCATTCACAGTCAGGCCGTGACCAACCTGCCAGATGTCATTAATAAAGGCGCCATATGTGTTGTCGCGATAATGCCCCAGCGTGGTACCCGCGTTGCCATTGCATCCGGAAGTGCACATGCCGCGCGCGTAGTTCTGAAACTTGTTGTAGAAATACCAGGTTCCGTTGAGTTGATACCCCTTCTGGCCAATCGGGCAGTTACCCACTGACGTCACGTTATTGGCATCATCCGGGCTGGTTGGAACATACTGTACACCATTGATTTTGGCATAGGTCGCCGAGGTGCAGTTATCGAACGTGGCGGCACCACGGGCGTTGTTATCAGCAATCTGCCACAGCCGGCGGTTCTGGTATTGGAAGCCCCCCTTCAGCGTGTGCTTGGAAAGCACATAGGAGACGGAATCACCGACACTGATGACGTTTTCATGATCCCCCTGATCTCCCGCGGAGTTACCGCCAAAATCGGCTGCGCTTGTGTAGTTCTGAATTGTGAACGCAGCACGTCCGTTCTGGTTAGGAGCCGTCAGAGCGGTGAGATTGTTGAGCCCCTCCGCCGCCGCCCAGTTCTTCCCCGGGAACGCAAGCACACCAAGAGTGATGTTGTAGAACTCATTCCAACCGATACGGGCCTCGTTTACAAGCTTGGAGCTAAACAGGTAGGTGTGTCCAAGTACAGCATTGCGGCCGAGCAGAGGATTATTTTGAGTTGCTCCACTTACCTGTGGGCTTGCCTGAAGAGAATCAAAGTTAATGTAACGGCCGAAGAGCTGACTCTTCTGGCTCATTGTCCAGTCGCCACGGATGGTGTACTGGTCATAGTTATCCTGGAAAGGCTTTGTCAATGTGTAGTTGGAGGTCCCAAGAACGGTCGTCGCGTCTGAAGTAAGAACCGGGTAAGTAGGATTTAGCGCTAAAGCAGCTTGACTTGTTACGGCGAAGTTGGCTGGATTCGTCTTGCTGTATTGGAATCCACCAGGGCCGTTCGGGCCAGGAAGCGCCTGGCTGCTGTTGGCATCCCAGGTACCGTTCAGTTCATTTTGTGTTGGGAACAAAGCAGTCAACACTGTTCCTTTGGAGGAACGCTGTCCTTCATAACCACCAAACATAAACAGGCGGTCTTTGATGATGGGGAAGCCCAACGTGCCGCCAAATTGGTGGCGATGGAAGTCCGGCTTTGGATTGAAGATCTGTTGGCCGTTGATAACGCTATAAGTTGGCGCAAAATAATTGCGTGCGTCGAAGATCGAATTACGCGCGAACTCGTAACCTGTGCCATGAATGGAATTTGTGCCGGACTTTGTCACCATCGAGACAACCGCCTGCCCCTGGCCGTACTCCGTGGAGTAGGTTGAACGGAGAAGGTTGAATTCCTGCAGCGTATCCGTGTTCGGTTGCAACGACATTACGTTGAAGCGAACCGATCGAACATAAGTACCGTCGAGCACATAGTTCGTCGACGAGCCACGTCCGCCATCGACCGTAATGTAGAGCGACCGTGTGCCGAACTGGCCGGGTGTTCCCGTCTGACCGCCCTGCGCTGGCGAAACCCCCGGCGCAAGAGTTGCCAGTTGGAGTACGTTACGGCCATTCAACGGGAGGTCATTAATCTGCTTTTGATCGATGACCTGGCCAACCGTCGCTTCCTGCGTCTGCAACTGCGGCGGCAGCGTGCTCACCTCAACCGTCTCACTTCGTTCACCAACGCTGAGTGTCACAGAACCATTAGCGGTCTTGCCGATTTCAACGTCGAGTGAAGGAATTTGAACTGTCTTGAAGCCCTCCTTCTCGATGCGCACCTTGTAATTGGCTGGGGGAAGGTTCGGGATAGACCAGTCTCCGTTATCGTTGGTCTTCGCGATACGCTCGGCTCCGGTGGCATTATTGGTCAGATGTACGACAGCCCCGGGGACCGAAGCGCCCGTTGCATCCGTCACTCTGCCTGCGGCGTCGGAACTGGAACTAGCCTGTCCGTATGCGAAGGAGGCAACCATCGGAGCTACGGTGAACGGCGCCATTGCCACTACAAACGTAAGCATCAGCGAACGTATAGTCCGAAACATTGAATTGCTACCAGAGGTTCGATCTACAACAGAATTCCATAGGGCTTGACTACCCTGACCTACCAGGAAATTCATGGGAGTGGCCTCCAAATGTCCGGGCGTCTCGGCCCGGGTTGTGCTTGATGTGAAGTTCTGCAGTGACTAGTTCAAGACGATATGAGACGTCTCATTTTTATCGTCGAGGATACTATCCATGCCATATCAGCGCTGTCAAGAAGATTTCTTTTACCCTTGAACCATTTTCTATAGGGGAACTGGCCCTCATTTTGTGGAGTATCTGAAATCGTCTCAATTTCGGATGATTGAGAAGACTTGGCATTGCTCCCTGCTCAAAACGAAGCATCATGTAGGATTTGTCATTATGCCGCCCACACAAAAAGAACTGGCCAAGCTGGCGGGGGTATCTTCCGGCACGGTGTCCAACGTTATAAGTGGCTCCACAAAGGTCAGCGAAAAATCACGCCAGAAGGTTCTGGAAGCAATCAAAGTTCTGAATTATCAACCGAATTTGATCGCCCGCAGTTTGCGAACGAACAGAACACGCACTCTAGGAATCGTTGTCCCCGATATCACTATTCCCTTTTTCCCGAAGATCATTCGTGGCGCAGAATCCGCAGCTCGGGAGAGAGGATACTTTTTGATCGTTCTCGACTCCGAGGGCAGCTCTGATCGCGAATCCGATATGATTGCGTTGCTCCGCGCGCAACGTGTCGAAGGAATTCTACTGGTTACAGCCAGCGGTCAAGACCTAACCCCAGAGCGATGGAGTGCATTCACCTCTCAACTGCCAATTGTCTGCCTTGACCGGCTTCCAGCAGATCTTGATGTCGACTCAGTCTGTGTTGACGACTGTGGAGCAGCCGAGATGGCGATCTCTCACTTGCTAGCTCTAGGGCACACACAGATTGCGGCAATCACTGGCCCCCTTACACTTCGCAACGAGCAGGAACGTCTGCGTGGCTACCGGCAGGCATTGCAACGCGGAGGCATCTCTACTCAGCGTTCCCTTGTGTGGAGCGGCAGCTTTGAACAGGACGATGTGGCCAGGTTATGCCAGAATGGGATGTTGAAGCCCGCTGGTCGGCCATCCGCTCTCTTTGCAACGAATGGCGTAACAGGACTCGCTGCACTTCGTAGTCTCTACTCCATCGGGATGAGTACCCCCAAGAATTTTTCCTTTGTTACCTTCGATGAAATAACTGCCGAAGACTTCTTTCAACCCGGGATTACCTCCGTCGTACAGCCGACCTTCGATATGGGCTATCGAGCAGTTGAGGTTTTGCTGGATAGGATCGAACGCGGAGAATCCGCGCCTCGAGAAAAAGTTCGTCTTCCGGCAACCATCAAAGTGAGAGAATCATCCGGAGCTTCTCTCATCCAGACATCGCAAGACGAAACCGCACGAAAAAAAGGTTTGGCAGCACAACGGATTCGTCGCTGACAGCATTGACATGCATCGCGACAATCTCCTAAAGTGAGACGTCTCATATAGATGCAGCTATCCAAATGCAGAACTTCTCTGAACATCCTCGACTAGTAGAATCACACTCTCTTCTACGAGCAAGAGGGATTACGAAGCATTTTTCTGGAGTCAAAGCATTGCGAGGCATATCGTTTGATCTGCTCGCAGGCGAAGTACATGCATTGATTGGTGAAAACGGGGCAGGAAAATCTACCTTTACCAAGATTGTGACCGGTGCGCTCACTGCCGATTCTGGCGAGTTGGAAGTAGAGAATCAACCTGTTATCGACAATAATCCTGACCACGCCCGTTCAATTGGAATAGCCGCAATCTATCAACAGCCCTCCCTTTTCCCGCATCTCAGCGTCGCAGAAAACATTGCTCTTGCTCTGGAGAGCGACAAATCCTCCTGGAAAATCAACTGGCAAACGCGCAATACGCACGCCGCAAAACTCATTGAACAACTTGGCGCCCAAATTGAGCCAAAAAGATTAGCCGGATCACTCAGCATGGCCGAGCAACAAATTGTTGAGATAGCAAAAGCTATTGGTTCTCAGTCGAAGATTCTATTTATGGATGAACCGACCGCGCTGCTTACCCAATTAGAAGTCGATAACCTTTTCAGAATAGTTCGGGAGCTACGCCTGCAAGGCGTCGGCATTGTGTATATCTCTCACCGTCTGCACGAGATTCAAGCCATCTCAGATCGGATCACGGTTCTGCGAGATGGACAGACAATCGACTGCAAACGAACCTGCGATATCAGCCGTGAGGAACTGATTCACCTCATGGTAGGTCGCTCTGTCGCATCCATATTCCCAAAGCGCTCCGTTCCTATCCGCGAGACCGTACTCTGCGTACAAAACCTTCATCATACGGCCACGGGTCTTCACGATATTTCGTTCTCGGTTAAAGCAGGAGAGATTCTTGGATTTTCGGGTCTGGTAGGTTCAGGCCGCACAGAACTTGCCAGGACGCTCTTTGGTCTCAGTCCCACCGATTCGACTATTTCTCTTTGCGGCACTTCAGTACAAATTTTGTCTCCCAAGCAGGCGATCCAACTTGGAATCGGCTATCTGCCTGAAGATCGGCGCCAACATGGACTGATTCTTGATATGACCGTATCAGCCAATATCGCTATCACAAACATGAAGTCTGTCTCTCGCTATGGGCTGCTTAATCACCATGCTGAAAAGACACTTGCGGAAGGCTTCGTGTCCAGCTTGCATATCAAAACTCCATCTACATCTGTTCCAGCTATGCAGCTCTCAGGCGGAAATCAGCAGAAGGTAGCGCTTGCTCGCTGGCTGGCTATCAAACCTAAAGTTATGATCCTTGATGAACCCACGCAGGGAGTCGACGTCGGCTCAAAAGCCGAAATCCATGAATTCATCTCCCACATGGCCGAGGATGGCGTAGCTATCATCCTGATCTCGTCGGAACTTCCTGAGATCGTTGGGATGTGTGATCGCGTTGCCGTATTCCACGAAAAAACGATTGCAGGCATTTTGGATCGCTCAGAGGCTACACAGGCTCGCATCATGACTCTGGCCTTCGGACATTCCAGCGATGCAGGAGTACGGATCCAATGAAGCAACGAACCAAGGAGGCCGGGGTTCTTCTTGTCACGCTTGCACTATTGGCCGTCCTTGCCCTATGCGCAGATGGTTTCTTTACCTGGGCAAACTTTACCGATCTATTTTTGTCGACCATGCCTGTCATGATCGTTGCCATCGGGATGAGCCTTATCATCCTGACAGGTCACATCGATATCTCCGTCGGTTCAATCTTTGCGGTCTCCAGCATCGTAATGGGAGCCTGTTCGGCGAAAGGTATCCCTGTACTAATGAGTGGATTGATCGCTTGTTTGCTCGGAGCTCTCTTCGGAGCTATCAACGGTGCCCTGGTGTCTTATCTCCGCATTCCTTCTATCGTAGTAACGCTGGCAACGATGGTTATTCTTCGTGACGGACTACGCTGGGTGACCCAGGGTTCATGGATTGTAAACTTGCCTGAGCATTTTCAATGGTTTGGTCTAAATGTAATGACATACACAGTTGCCTGCTTTGCTTGTGTTGTCATTCTCATTCTGGCGGCTGCTCTAGGATTGCAATATACGCGCTATGGAAGAGTTGTCTTTGCCACCGGCTCCAATGTAGTCGCCGCTCGCATTGTTGGAATTAATACGAATCGTGTTGTTTTCTCCGTCTTCACCCTAACTGGCGCTCTTACTGGTTTATCTTCGGTTCTAAACGCCGTCAGATTCAATCAGATCCCAAGTAATTTAGGTCTGGGGTTAGAGATGAAAGTCATCGCTGCGATCGCCATAGGTGGAGCAGTCATTACAGGTGGCTCCACTAGCATCATGGGGACGGTACTAGGTGTCATCCTGCTAGGCTGCATCAGCTCGTCGCTGACTTTCCTTCACATCGATGCCTATTGGGAAAAGGCGATTCAGGGATGCATCATCCTAATCGCTATCGCCTCCGACACACTTGCTAGCTATCGCAGACAGGATGCCAAACTCCTTGCAAGCTGATCTCACAAAGAAGGCCAAATACAATAATCTGCGAATCCTGATCGCGGCGCTTGTTGCAATAACCGCTTTCTTTGCCCTTAAAGCACCATCCTTCCTTACCTCGAAGAATCTGTTTGAGATTCTTCGTTACAGTGTCGAATTAGGATTACTGGCTGTTGCACTTACCCCGATTTTGATTACAGGCGGAATCGATCTGTCCGTTGGATCTATTGTCGGGTTAAGCTCCATCGTTTTTGGGATGGCTTTCCATGCTCAGCTTTCGATTCCACTTTCCATCACACTGGCCTTGTTGACCGGTATCCTTTGTGGATCTTTGAACGCATCTCTGATCGCAAAATTCCGCCTCCCCCCTTTGATCGTTACGCTGGCGACCTACTCTCTCTATCGCGGCATAGCAGAAGGCCTCACGCATGGCTCCCAAAGTTTTACGGGGTATTCAGGATCATTCCTTCGCCTTGGACAGGGATACTTTCTTGGAGTGGTGCCTTTTCAACTATTCCTATTCATCCCAGTCGTCGTTTTTTATATTGTTCTGCTGCATCGTTCCATCCTCGGGCGCTGTCTCTACGCCATCGGTTTTAATGCAGACGGAGCCCGCTACGCCGGCATTCCAGTTGGCCGTAACACTGCAATCTGCTATTTGCTCTCGGGACTCACTGCGGGCCTCGTGGCAGTGATCTACGTCTCACACCTCGGACTTGCGAAGTCCGATCTAGGCACCGGCTTCGAGCTCCAGGCAATCACGGCCGTTGTCCTCGGCGGAACATCGGTCCTTGGCGGGCGTGGCACAATCGCTGGAACCCTCTTGGGGCTCTTCTTTATCACTACACTTCAGAATGGCATGCACCTTCTCAGCATTCCATCTGAGATTACCGGCGTAGTTACTGGGGTTTTGCTTCTAGCCGTAGTGGTTGTGGATTTATCGCAAAAAAACTCTGCGGGCGCACCTAAGCCAAACCAACGCAGACGTCTTATTGCCATCTCAGCATTTTCTGCAGTAGTTGCTTCATTCGCATTCTTGACCTATCAATTTTCTAAGCATTCAAGGGCCACAGATTCATCCATACGCGCACAAGAAGGACATCGCCCTCTAATAGCCGTCATGCCCAAAGCAAAGGGAGATCCATACTTCATAAGCGCCCGCGCCGGGGCCGAGGAAGCTGCCCGTGAACTTAATGTCGATCTCATATGGGATGGTCCAACTAACCTGGACGCCTCACAGCAGAACGAATTGATCGAAAATTGGATCACCAGAGGTGTGAATGCAATTGCTGTTGCTGTCGAAAATAAAGGCAGCATATCCACCGTTTTACGCAAAGCTCGCGAACATAACATTGCAGTACTTACGTGGGACGCAGATGCTGAGGCTGATGCGCGAGATTACTTTCTTAATCAAGCCACTCCAGAAGGAATAGCCGATGCTCTTGTAGGAGAAGCAGTACGGCTCTTACCCGGCGGCGGCAAATTCGCCATCATCACAGGAGCATTGAGCGCCGAAAATCAAAATCAATGGATAGCATCCATTAAAAGCACGGTTGCCGAGAAACACCTTCCACTGCAATTGGAAACGGTTCTTCCAAGTGATGATGATCGCGACAAATCTTTCTCACAGACTCAAACCATTCTAAAAGTCTACCCAGACGTCAAACTCATCATCGCTATCTCAGCGCCGGCAGTCCCGGGAGCAGCCGAGGCGGTCCAGCAGGCAGGCCGCAAAGTTAATGTTATTGGCCTGTCTCTTCCATCAATCTGCAGATCTTATATTCACAACGGTTCTGTACAGTCCATTGTTCTTTGGAATACGCGCGATCTTGGCTACCTTACCGTTTATGCAGGATGGCTCGATTCAATGAAAACAATTCGCAAGGATGCCACGAGTGTTTATGCTGGCCGTCTCGGCCGTTTAGAGATTAGGAATGATGAGATTATTCTCGGAAAGCCTCTGCTGATCAATAAAAGCAATATCGACCAACTGCCCTTCTAAACCAGCTTTTACTGGCCTATGGCTTCGCTCACTTTCGCAGCTGAATCAAGAACCTGCAGCTCCAGATAATATCTCCGCTTTTCACCAGGCTGAAGCATTTCCAGTAATCCTTGTTCGCGCACAGTATGACGTCCTAGCGTGCTGCAATTTGAGGGCTCCAGGCCAAGGACAAAGTGGTTTTCACCTGTCATCTTCCATTGGACAAATTGCGTCAGAGACGCTGCGTCATAAATTAATTTAATTCCAAAATCTGCGCGGTCCTTATCACGCACAAGCACAATCGAAATGCACCCGTCAGTGCTCTTTTCCATTTCATGAAAATAGACCTTTTCCGCGATATTCCGCATTGGCTCTCCGAATACTGCCCATTGGTCCACACTCTCCGCTGAAAATGCATCAATCGAGTGAGCTTTTTTCGAAGGAGCATAAACTTTGGAGTTCGAGGTCAGCAGAGGATAACCAAAGTTGAAGTGATAAAGAATCATCAGTGGTGTATCGCGAACTCCTTGATTCGTCACTATATCTTCAATAGCAAATCCTTTGCTCTTGAGCGAACTGCTCACTGTACGCTCAAGCAACATATTTGCTCCGTGCACAGATGCTTCCCTAACCTGCCCCTTGATCGCGAAGAAGCAATCGCCCTTCTCCCATGTTTCTGACCAATGGACTTGCTCAGCAGGCGTGTTTGATATGACACCATGCAAGCCTAGTTGCTCGCCAGCATCCATTGAGGGCCTGCCCACGGTTGTAAGCCCACACGTGGTCAGCAATCCGCCAGAAAAGGTCTTCAACCACTCCAGATCACGATTGGAATAGTATGCCGGGTGGACCAATCCTTGCGGTGCGTGCCAGCATAGAGACTGCCCTAGAAAGCTCGCCTCATAGATATCCATCCCTCTGTCGGGGACAACCCAGAACTCGAAACCTGCAGCAGTACGAACGCGAAGAGTCGACGTTCCTTTTGCCCTTCCATCTGCATGCACAAAATTGGAAATTCCACCCAATTGGGATAGACGACCCACATACTTCAATAAGGACTTGCTGGAATCGTCACCGCTCATGCAAATACTCAGCCCCTCTCGTGATATGCGGCATCCTTGTTTTTACGGCAGTTTCTTAAGCCAGATATTACGATGCGAGATCTTAACATCACCACCGCCTTCAATCTCAAAGGCAAGAACTCCCTGTGCCGCATAGAACTTAGGATCGGTATCAATAAGAACAGCCATAACATGGCCATTCACAATATGGGTCAATGTGTGGCCATCCGCAATAATCTCATACTGGTTCCACTCGCCCGGCTTAATAAAGGACTTCAGGTCATCCGAGCTGCCTAGCGTGGCCAACAGCCTTGGCTTCACGTTTGGCTCAGTTGCAACCATCTGCCCTCGCCACGCAACGATTCCACGAGGGCTGTCCTGCTCATATAGCTGCCCTGTGTATCGATTGTTGTAATCAAAATCTGCCTGATAGCCCGTAAGGTTCCATTTGGCATGCTGTAGAAGCAGGTCTTGATTCTTCTTTACCCTCTGCTTCTGTTCATCATTCATTTGCGCGAGACGCTCTGCAGGAACCTGTCGGATCTGCGGTGGCACAATCTTGCTGCGGTACTGGATACCGCCATTCGCTCCGGCCCCCTCCAGCTTCATTTCCACCCGAAGTCTGAAATTATCGACCTCCCCGCCCTGCCAGATGATGTTGGTCGTCCCCGAGGGATGCGCGTCGCTTGACACACCAACAATCGCCCCGTCTTCAACATGCCAGACCTCCGATGGCCCATCCCATCCATTCAAAGTCTTTCCATCAAAGATCTGTGTCCACCCTTCATGGTCGTTGAAATCAATTGGCTCCGGCTGAATAAATCTGCTGGCTGCCGCGGGCGCAGTTTTTTGTTGCGCAGCCACCGTTCCTACAGTCGTCGCAATACACACACCAGCGACCATTGCAGAGAACTTGCGATTCCAATGAGCACGACGATTCATATAATGACTTCTCCTCGAAGATCAAATACCTGTGGTTTCCCACTGCCTGGTCTTTGCAGATTTCAGAACAGCATCAGTCACATAATCGACGGCCAGGCCATCTCTGAATGTCGGAGCTACTTCCCTTCCCTGACCAATGCCTTGCAAGAAATCCGCGACCTGATGAATGAAGGTATGTTCGTATCCAATCTGTAAGCCAGGCACCCACCACTGTTTCATATACGGATGATCCCCATCTGTAATGTGAATGCTCTTCCATCCACGCAGCCTGCTTTCATCCCGATGGTCAAAAAACTCCAACCGATGGAGATCATGCAGGTCCCATCTTGCTGAAGCTTTCTCACCATTGATCTCAAGCGTAAACAGCGCTTTGTGTCCACGCGCATAGCGAGTAGCTTCAAACAGGGCCATCGATCCATTTTGAAAGCGTCCAATGAAGGAGCTGGCATCGTCGATTCCCACGGGCTCCATCTTGCCGGTGATACTGTGCTTGCGCTCCTTGATAAAGGTCTCCGTCATCGCTGAAACTTCATGGATCGCGCCATTCAACCACAGTGCCATGTCAATGTTGTGCGCCAGCAAATCGCCCGTTACGCCACTGCCTGCAACAGAAGAATCGAGCCGCCACAATCCCTCTCCCCCTTGAGGAAGATCCTGTGAGATAGTCCAGTCTTGTAGAAACTGCGACCGATAGTGAAATATCCGCCCAAAGCGCCCTTCGTCCAGCAATTCCTTCAGCAAGACCAATGCCGGCACGCGTCGATAGTTGTACCAGACCATGTTGGGGCTCTTCGATGCATCCATCGCAGCCACCATCTCGCGGGCCTCCACCACCGTTCTGCCAAGCGGCTTTTCGCACATCACCATTTTTCCGGCTTTTGCCGCAGCAATCGCAATCTCGGCATGCGTATCGTTCGGGCTCGCGATATCGATCAGGTCGATATCGCTGCGCTGAATCAGCGCACGCCAGTCAGTCTCGATCGATTGATAACCCCAGTTTTCTGCAAACCCCTTCACGCGATCTGCATTGCGGGCGCAAACGGCTTTTAGAACTGGTTTATATGGCAAGTCAAAGAAGCGAGGAGCCTGCAGAAATGCATTCGAGTGCGTTCTCCCCATAAACCCGTAGCCTACCAAGCCGATATTGAGATCTTTCTTTGCCATATCTTCAGCTCTAATCCCATCCATGAGCATCACGTACTTCGATCAATGTGTGCAGCACATCATTCCATGTCTCTGGTGAAGTCATGGTTGCGTTCGAAAACATACAGCCATCCCAGCAGATGTGCTGAAACGCACGCGTTGGATTCCCATCAGGACCACGCATCCAAAGACCGGCAACCTTCACAATATCCATCTTGCCGTTTGGATCATTGGCTGGGCAATGACGTCCCGTTTTATCATGAGACCCCGTACCGTGGACTGTGCCATCGTTCTGGGCAACATGAAAATCAATTGTCCATGGGCGAAGCGCATCGGTGAGCTTTCGAAGAGCTTCCATTAATGCATCCTGCTGTGACCAGTCGAAATCCTCCGGCAACAGCCTGCTCTCTAAAGAGTTGTACCCTAGTGTGTAGAGCAACGAATGCGCCATGTCGGCCTGAAATCCAACCGTCTGCGGCCGTCCCACCAGCTCGAGCAACTCCACCATATGCGTCCAGCCGTGCATGCCACCCCAGCAGATCTCGCCTTCGGCAGCCAACCGCTCTCCAAATCCTTCAGCGATAGCAGCGGCTTCGCGAAATGTTGCGGCAATTCGCTTCGTATTTTCGACAGGAGCCTTCGCCCACTCAGACGGGCTCGTGGCCGAGTCAATGCGCACAACACCATAGCGCCTGATACCAAGGTCACGTAGCGTCTCCCCCATGGCGCAGGCTTTCTTAACTTGCGTGAGAAATCTGTGTCGCTTTTCTTCATCTCCCATCGCCGATCCGCCACCCGTCGGCGACCAAACGGGAGCCACCAGCGATCCCACAACAAGATTCCGCTTTGCGATTCCATCTGCTAGCCGAGCCAGGTCATCCTTGGTCGAATCGATATCGACATGCGGAAGCGATGCAAAAAGATCGACTCCATCAAACTTCTCCCCGTCGACCTCAGCCGCTGCCGTCATGTCCAGCATCGTTTCAAGATCGATAGGAGGCTCTGAATCCGGACCTTTACCAACCAGACCGGGCCACATTGCATTATGAATAGCCGGCTTCGTATGCGTCGCGTTGCTCACGTGCTCCTCACTTCGTCAATAAGGGAACAGCATCAGGATTACCCGGCCCGAAATGCTTCAGAAGAACGAGGGGATCGCTGGAACTCGTATTCTCAATCACGACTCCCTGCTTTGCCGCATCTGCCGTCACAAACAACTCGTCCTCTGTCATTTGTCCGAATCGGATCATCGACGGAGTTGAAATTGTCAGACCGCCAAAACTTCCATGTCCCTGTGTCACAATCACGCCATATGCTGCAGCATCCTTGATCACCACGCGACGATTCGGGGCAACTGTCAACTCCTTCGCCGAGTAGTGTGGGGTTCCGTACGTCACCCATACCTCGCGATATCCAGCATCCGCCATCTCTTGCTCAGCCCCGACTAGTCGCGGAGAGGTCTTATTGGACTTAACAAATTCCGGATTTACATTCGCATCCCAATCCAGCATGCTAACCAGATAATCAATGTTTTTGCTGAACTCTGGCCTCACATCTTTTGTCAGGAGGCTCCAATCTACAATGCGGCCTTCCACCTCAGACTGGAACATGGCAAAGACATCGCTATTCACCTGAGGCTCATAGGTCACAAGCGATCCCGGCGCATGAAGAATCCCCGGATCTACCTGCCAGCCCTCCCCAGGGATAAGTCGATAGGCACGTGAATGCGCAAGAATCCCATTGTCTCCTTGGTTCCACCTCTCCAGGCAACGGCATATATCGTCCTTTGTCGTACCCGGCTCAAGCCCCATATAGGTATGGGGAAAATTGTTCTGAATCTGGTTGTATTGCGGCGGAAAATAGTAGGCCTCAGGTTTACCCTTCTGTCCAACCTGCTTCGCAAACTCTTCCGACTGATGCATGTGATGTGGAATTGGCCCCATGTTGTCGAAGAACTTGCACAACAGATTCCATCCGCCTTCGCGCTCCATGACATCTGCGCCCAGCAATAAATCACCTGCAACCTCAACTGCTTCTTTCAGAAGAAAAGAATCGCCCCCTAAGGTTTTCACATAACTTAAGCCCTCATCCGGCAACGTGCCCGGCCCATTCGAAGCCTGCGTCGTCGATGAAAACCATCGCTCGTTTATTCCTCCACGATGTCCGCCAAAGGCGTATAAATCATCTGGATGCAGTCGCAGTCTTCTCCCCGGAATCATGAAGGAACGCGGTACCCAGCATGGAGCCAGCCGAAGCACTCCGTTACCCACATTCATCGCTTCTTCTAATGTTGTCCGCTTAAGCATCTTTATCCCTTTACCCAAAATCTTCATTTACAAACATTCGGTCTATATCAGACAAATGCGCCGTCAATGCTCCAGCCCAATCCCGAACGAATAGAGCATGTTGTCGTGAGTGACAAAAAACACATGCCCGTCACCCACCGCAACCCCGGCCATATGTGCATACGTGCCAATAGAATCACCACTGGAATATAGCTCTTTGCCATTCGCAGCATCGAGAAGAAACAGCTTCGCATGCGTTGAAGCATTTCCTTGGGCCAACACGACAACCATACCGTTCGCAATAACGGGCGGCGCTGGATTCACAAAATCATGTGAGATCCACTGCGGCGCCAGCAACCACTTTCCCCCTTCATCTTCAATCTTGAAAGCCACAATGCTGCCGTGTGAGACGAGGCCATTCGTCATACCAAACTTCGCAGCATCGACCTGCCCCGGAATAGAAGCAAAGACCCACGCTGCTCCTGCAGCATCCTGCCAAACTGCCAACGCGCTCGGTGCATCCTCGTTTACTTTCGATATAGAAGCAGTCTGCGCCAACGGAGTCTGGTGATCCGTTCCACCCAGCGATTCTGCATCAAGCAGAACAAAGCTGCCATCCTTGCCGGGCGCAACCAGCAACTTTTTCTGCTTATAGGTAAACGCGACGGGGGTTACATTGTGCAGCTCGCCCTCGCCAGCCGGAGTGAACCAGTCCTTCACTTTGGCATCGGGCGTCAGAGCCACAATGCTATTGGAATAAATTCCCGCCGAAGCGTCTGTGCTTCCTTTACCTGTAACGACATATGCAACACCATCCCCCAAAGTTGGTCCCATCGCAACAAGTTGAGGAACAGCATTTGTCGAATATCTGTAGACCGGATAGCTCGGAGAATTTACATCGATCGCATAAAGAGCATTCTCTGCTCCGCAACCAGAACTGGTTACAGAATAAAGTGTCTTCCCCTCAATGCTGATCCCCTTCGAAACTCCACCAGGCCCAGGTAAAAACTTCACTGGAGGAGCAAAATCCGCCCCCGTCGCAACCACCTGCTCATGAAGATAACCATCTGCCGTAAGGACATAGATTCCCTTAAGCCCGAATCCTCCTCCACCTGCCGAAACGCCAACTCTGCGCGCCGAAACCGCTAGCGGAGGCTGCGGTTGCGGCGGAGGAGTCCCCGGAGCTCTGCGTGCACCAAAGTTGATCACCGCAGGAGGCTCCATGAGCATCGCCATATTTGATATACCGCACGACGCAGCCGGAGCAGCATCATAGTGCTTTTGCCACAGCATCGTCCCCAATTCCGAGTCCACGGCATAAACATCCTGCGGGCCGGCCCAGATAACGAAGTCCTTAAACCCATGTGCATTAATTAACCGTGGAATCAGCAACGGCTCGCTGTATGAACGGCTATCTCCTGCCGCGGTCCCGAGTTTGATCTTCCATAAAAACTTGAACTCGCTCGACAGATTGTCTTTCGTAATGATCTTTTCGGCCTTTTGCACCCCCGCGTGCCCCGCATCATTGCGAGCTGTGCTCCAATTTCCCAGCGTCTGCCCACTTGCCTGCACCACGCAGAAAAGCGCTGCAAACGAAACTCCCCCCCATACGACCGGCGATATCTTCATTCTGACAATCCTCAATTCAGCTTTCTGAGCAAAGCCTCAAGGCAACATGCATAATGTCTTTGCTACCTAATGCCGAAGCAATAAATCGTTCCATCGAACGTTCCGAAGATCACGCGTCCACCAGCCACTGAAAGCCCAGCCTGATGCAGGAACGACTTCACCTGATCCCCGCTTGAATACAGTTCCTTACCCGTCTGCGCATCCAGCACATACAACTTCGCAGGAATTGATCGCTCGATTCTCTGCTCTGCGCTGTAAAGTCCACCCTCTACCTCGTTTGCCTGCCCCGTAAACTCGCCGCCAGCCAGAGCGAACACCAAGCCATTAGCCACCACCGGAGCCTCCGCTGTCATCATGTCCCGTGACTGCCACACCGGTGTCATGACTATCTTCCCCGCTTTATCCACCACTTTGAAGGCCAGAATCCCTCCGTTCGGTGTAGGGCCATAATTCACAGGAAACTTGAACGTCGTCGGCCCTCCATTCGGAGCCAGAACCCACTGTGTCCCACTCCTGTCCTTCCATGCAGCGAAACTGCCCCATGTCCCTTCCGTTTGGAAGTTGACATTCGCATTCGCGATCAACTCCGAGCGGAATAAGGGTGTCTGGTGGTCGGCTCCCCCTATCGACTTGCTATCCAGAAGAAAGAACCGACCTTCCTTACCGCCACCCACAACCAGATCACGTCCTTTGTATGGAAAAACCACTTGCGATGCGTTGATATCGAGGTCGCGAATTGTCAGCCACTTGTAGTTTGAAGGCGTGTAGTAATCCTTCAACGTCAACGTATCGTTCGAGAAGGTATATGCCTGAAAGCTCGTCGAAAGCTGGCCGGTTTTTGCGTCGTAGGGATGGTCTCCGGACGCGAAGTAGATCGTACCGTCCGTCCCGATCGCTGGCCCAGCAGTTCCCCACAATCCCCCCTGAGGCGGAGAAGAAACCGTTACCTTCTTTGTTGCCGTATTGTACGCATACAACGCATTCGCAACGCCCCCGCATCCTTGCCCCGTAATCGTATAGACGACGCCATTTACGAGGTTCAGGCCATACGGCTTACCATAGATACCACCGAGCATCTGGACAGGAGCTTCTTTTTCATCTCCCGTCTCTGGCGCCAGCATGTGCAGGTATCCGTCTGTCGTCAGCACATACAGCACTCGTTCCTTCTCTCCAGCAGGCGTAATCACCGGAGTCGCACTCAATGCATTCGTGCAGATAAAGCCCCGCCCCTCGCCTGCCTCCTGCGGCTGCGAAGACGCCCATTTCAACTTCTTCTCCCACACCAATGCGCCCGTATCCGCATCCATTACGAAAACATCGTTCGAGCTGCCCGCCAAAATGGCTACGGTCTTCACACCACCCGGCGTATGAATCCCCGAAACGATCAGCGGCTCGCGGAACGACTGCATGCCCATCGTCTTGTTGTCCGTCTTTAACTTCCACAGCAGCTGAATCTTACCCGCATTGTTGCGATTGAGCTTCGTTTCGTTCCGCTGCCAGGCATCGCGCTGCGGGTTATAGCTGCTCGTCGTCCACTCAGCCGCCTGACCGAGCGCGATACGGCCGTGTCCCAACGCCGTAAGCCCCAATCCCACCAGCAGAACCATGCCCGGTCGTCGCAGCGGCCGGAGTGACCAATCACGTGCCATGAAAGCCCTCACTGAAATTCCGGAACTCCAAATATGAGACGTCTCATTTCGCGAGGATACTACCCACCTGCCATAAAGCATGTCAAGTAGATTTCCCTCCTTCGCATCCCTTGCGCGTCGCACAAACCATCGTCGCCGAAAAATTATCCAAGAGCTCAGAACTCTCCCCGCTTCGTCCATTTCCCACTCCCTGCCAAAGTTCTTTACGATAAAACTCAGCTATGCGCGTCTTTTCTGTTCGAACTGTCTTTCCATTTCCTCATCGCGCAATGCGGAATGTTCTCCTGACACGCCATGCCGCCGCACTTCTCAGCACAATATGCCTCTTCTTCATTCTTGGCTGCCGTTCCACTGTATCCGATAAACCCATCGACGCCGCGACCACAATTCAGCCTCCGCTCGGCCTCCCTCCAGTTCCCTTCCCACTCGACAACCCTCCAACGGCAGCAACCATCAATCTGGGACGCCATCTCTTCTACGAAAAGCGTCTGTCGAAGGACAACTCCGTCTCCTGCGCCACCTGCCACGACCCTGCGCTCGACTTCACCGACGGCCGTAGCATCGCGCAGGGAGTCGACGCAGCGCTCGGCACGCGCAACACACCAACCGCTCTCAACTCTGTTTATCAGCCGTTTCAATTCTGGGATGGACGCGTAGCCAGCCTCGAGGCCCAATCCTCCATCCCCATGACTAACCCCGCCGAGATGGACCAGTCTCATAAAGTCACCGTATCCAAGCTCTCCAAAAACACTGCCTATCAGCGCATGTTTGCCGAAGCCTACGGCTCCAGCGACATCACCATCGCAAGAATTCAGAAAGCCCTTGCGAGTTTCGAACGCACTCTCCTCAGCGGCGACTCCGCCTTCGATCACTACCAATACCAGGGCGACACACACGCACTCACTCCATCACAGATGCGCGGCCTCTCCCTCTTCATCGATCCCAACAAAGGCAACTGCGCCGCGTGCCATACCATTGGACCGCAATCCTCGCTCTTTACCGACGGTAAGTTTCACAACATCGGCGTCGGTGTTGAAGACGATGGCAACCTGAAAGATCTTGGCCGCTATCTCCAGACCAAAATCGACTCCGACCGCGGAGCCTTCAAAACACCCACACTGCGTAATGTCGCCAACACCGCGCCCTACATGCATGATGGCAGCCTGCAGACCCTGCAGCAGGTCGTCGACTTCTACGCCGGAGGCGGCAACTCAAACCCATACCTCGACAAAGAGATCAAAGTTATCAAACTCTCCGGCCAGGAACGCGCCGACCTCGTCGAATTTCTGAAATCTCTGACGGGTAGGCCTCCTGTCCATGTCGGTCCGCCAGAGAATCAGTAAACTCAGAACAGGCAGTCATGACTATCACTCGGTCCATCGCATTTGCCACTCTACTCTTCGTCGTCCTTGAAACCGGCTGCTCGCGCAAGCTTGCACCAGCTCCGGCAAACGATGCCTCAAAGCCTCAGGTCACCTATTTCAAGGTCGACCCCGCCACCGCAGCGGAGATCACAGGAAAAGTCCGCTACCTCGGCAAAGCGCCGAAGCCAAAGACAATCGACATGAGCGAAGATCCCGCATGTGTCAGCGCGCACCACGGCAAAGCCGTCGATCAGTCGCTCGTCACCGGCCCCGATCACGCTCTCGCCAACGCCTTCATCTACATCAAGTCCGGCCTCGAAGGAAAGACCTTCGAAGTCCCCTCCGAGCCTGTCGTCATCGATCAAAACGGATGCTGGTTCCATCCCCGCATCCTCGGCGTCCAGGTTAACCAGATCGTCAAAATCGTCAACTCCGATCCCGTCACGCACAACATCCACCCTGTAGCCGAGATCAATCGCGAGTGGAACCACAGCCAGGGGCCAGGGGATCCCGCACTCTCACGCAAGTTCCTCCAGGCTGAGGTCATGATCCCCGTCAAATGCAATATCCATAGCTGGATGCGCGCCTACATCGGCGTTCTCGATCATCCCTACTTCTCAATCTCCAAAGAAGATGGCACCTTCCGCATCGCCAATCTCCCGCCAGGGACCTACACCGTGGCAATATGGCAGGAGAAGCTCGGAACGCAGGAGCAACAGATCAAAGTAGAGCCCAACGCGCACGCCGTAGTCGACTTCACATTCAAGGACAAGTAGAGATATGCGTCAACATCACTCCATCTGGACTCTAGGCTGCACTCTCCTTCTGCTCGCCGGTTGCAAATCGCCGACCGCTGCTCCGCCCGCCAGCACCCCGGCTCCCGTTGCCTCGGGAGCGCCAAAGATCTACGCCACGAACGAAGTCGGCGGCGATCTTTCCATTATCGACAGCGGCAACTGGAATGTCCTCGCCACCGTCCCCCTCGGTAAGCGTCCACGCGGAATTCATGCCAGCCCCGATAAGAAAACGATTTACGTTGCCCTCAGCGGCACACCTATCGCCGGCCCCGACGTCGACGAGAGCACGCTCCCACCGGCCGATAAAAGCGCCGACGGCATCGGCGTCTTCGACGTTGCCCAGAATAAGGTTGTCAAAATCATCCCCGGCGGCTCCGATCCCGAAAACTTCGACGTCAGCCCCGACGGCAAGCAGATCTACATCTCCAACGAAGACATCTCTGGTGTCAGCATCGTCGATGTCGCCTCAGGCACCGTCGCCAAGACCCTCAAGATCGGGGCACAACCCGAAGGCGTAAAGGTCACCCCCGACGGCAAGCAGGTCTACATCACATCTGAAGAAACCAGCGAGATCGCCGTCCTCGACCTCGCTGCCGGAAAGATCATCGCAACCTTCAAAGTCGGCCATCGCCCACGCTCCGTAGCCTTCATGCCCGACGGCAAACACGCATACGTAAACGCTGAAAACGACGGCACCGTCACTGTCATCGACACCGCAAAACATAAGGTCGTCAAAACCATCTCGCTCGGCCAGCCTGGGCTCGTCAAACCCATGTCCGTGCTTCTGTCGCCCGATGCCACCCGGCTCTACGTCAGCACCGGCCGCGGCCACAAGGTCTTCGCCATCGACACCGCAAACGACACCGTGGTCGGCTCAGTCGAAGTAGGTGCCCGCCCCTGGGGAATCGCTCTCTCACCCGACGGCAAAACCCTCTACTCCGCCAACGGCCCGTCCAACGACATCACCGCCGTATCGCTACCTGACATGTCAGTGGTGAAGAAGGTCTCAGCAGGCAAAGGCCCCTGGGGAGTCATCGTTCTGCCGTAGCTGGGGGACGCACTAGGCCGGCTTCGCCGTGTGGAAATACTTCTGATATGCCGCAATCCAGTTCGTCGCAATCTCTCGTTGCGCCTCAGCCAGATCGACCTTGCGCTCACACACCATCTGATGAAGATGCCGCTCCAGCGCATCCTTCGCCCTGGCATTCCACACCGTCGACTGATACGGCTGCGGCCACAGATTGTGAATATCGTTCGTCCCGCCTAGCTGAGGATTGATCAGATAGTCCACCTGAAAATCCTTCTCGCGCGCGGCATTCGCAATCCCATATTCATGGAACACTGCCGTCTGCACCGACGCCGAAACCGACGGATCAAGATCGTCGTCATCCCCAGCAGCACATAGCTCCGCCAACTCCACCTCACGCGTCGCCCCAGGCGTCAGGTTCTTGTTTGGCAGCGCAGCCAATACACTCTGCGATCGATAGTGCGCGGCTACACCTAAAAGAACAACCAGCACCGCACACGCAGCAAACGCATATCGAACTCGCGGCAGCAGTAGTCCCGCTCTCTGCGGCTTCACGGTTTCAGAAGTCTCCTGCAGCCTTAATCGCAGCCGCTCATTCGCCTGCTCCTGCCCCCATACCGGCTCGGCGCGCTCGTAGACGACTCCCTTCACCGCATTCGACGTGCTCTCCGTCTCTGCCAGCATGGCCGCACACGCATCGCACCCTTGAAGATGCGTCCTCCAGTGCGCTGCATCGGCCAGAGACATCTCTCCATCAAGCAGCCTCAGCGCCTCGCCGTGATCCATATGCCTGATACGTTCCTTCATCGCAACACCTCAACAACTCATCCGTTTCAACGATCGTGTCAACGAGTTGTACACCGAGCCGAGCGACACTCCGAGAACTTCCGCAATGTCCCTGTACGTCAATCCCTCTGCCCGCAGCTGCAGACACAGCCGATCCGTCTCCGGCAATGCCAGAAAGATACGCTGCAGTCTGCGATGCTGCGCCGCAAACAGCGCCTCATCTTCGGGCGTCGGCATCGTCGTAGCCGAAAACTCCAGCCGATCTTCACCCTCAATGAACTCCTCAGCCTTATACTTCGCCCGTCGCTTCAACGCAAACCGGTGCGTCACGCGAAACACCCATCCCGGCAGATTGCTGCGTGATCGCTCCGCCTCCAGATGCCGGAACAGGACCAGAAACACCTCCTGCACCACATCCTCCGCATCCTGCGCCCGCAGCCCAAGTGACATCGCATAGCGAAACAGCCGAAGCCGATACAGCCCATAAAGATCGAGAATCTCCTCTTCAAGACAGGCCCGTGTCTCCGCCTCGCGGCCAAGCGCCCCAGCCGCCCAGCGCTCAATTCCTGACGTCGCGATGAAGGAGATTATCGGCAAAAAATCCACCCGGATGTGAGACGTCTCATACTACCTTCCTCACCTACCCACCGCACCACCCACCCTAAAAAACCCTGAACAAAACTCCGCACCACGGAATATCCCCTGTAGAACTCAATATCAAAAGCTCAACAAATGCACAAATATTCCCTCAGCACCCTGCTGCTCCTTCTCTTTGTGTTTGTCACCGCGAACCTCCGCGCCCAGCAGGCCACCGGCGCCCTTGAACTCCACGTCATCGACCCCACAGGTGCAGCCCTGCAGGCCACCGGTACGCTCACCGGCACCTCGGTCAACGCGCACTTTTCCGCACGCACCGACATCCACGGCACCTGGTCCATAAGCAATCTCCCGCTCGGCCGATACCACCTCGAAGTCTCCCGCACCGGCTTCCAGACCCTCGTCCTCCCCGTCGAGTTCACCTCGTCTCTCCCCGTCTCGAAGACCGTCGCACTCAAAATCGCTGACATCTCCACCTCCATCTCCGTCGTCTCCACCACGCCCATCGGTGAAGATCTGCCCATCGACCGCAGCCCCGTCCCCGTCCAGGGACTCAACGCCTTCGACATCGAGCACGCCAACGCCATCTATATTACCGACGTCCTGAACAAGCGACTCAACGGCGTCTACATCAATGAGAACGCCAACAATCCCTTCGAGCCCGACATCAACTATCGTGGCTACACCGCCTCGCCGCTTCTCGGCACCCCGCAGGGCCTCTCCATTTACCTCGACGGCGTTCGCCAGAACCAGCCCTTCGGCGACGTCGTCGACTGGGACCTCATCCCCAAGGTCGCCATTCAGGACATGCAGCTCATGCCTGGCTCCGATCCGCTCTTCGGGCTCAACACCCTCGGCGGAGCCATCTCCGTCCGCACCAAAAACGGCATCGACAACGCCGGAGCCACCGCGCAGATCATAGGCGGCTACTTCGCCCGCGCCTCCGTCGAAGCCTCCTACGGCGGCTCAACTCAGGCCAAAACTTTCGACTGGTTCCTCGCCGGCAACTACTTCCGCGAAGACGGCTGGCGCAAATTCTCTCCCTCTGAAGTCCGGCAGTCCTTCGCCAAACTCCGCCTGCTGCGCGAACGCACCACGCTCTCCCTAAGCGGCTCCTACGCCATCAATCAGCTCACCGGCAATGGCCTGCAGGACTTCCGCGCTCTCAACCGTGACTACACCAGCGTCTACACCATCCCCGACACCACCTGGAACCACTCGCCGACACTTACCCTCAACGCCACGCATGCGCTCACCAATAGCCTCACGCTCTCCGGCAATGCCTACTTCCGGCACACGCGCTCCGACACCACCAACGGCGACATCAACAACGACTCCTTCGACCAGTCGCTCTACAACCTCAGCAAAGCCGACATCGCCGCGCTCACCGCCGCCGGATACACCGGATTCCCCACCACCGGTAACCCCACCACCGAGCCCTTCCCCTACTGGCGATGCATCGCGCAGGCGCTCGAGCAGGACGAGCCCTCCGAAAAGTGCACCGGCATAATCACCAACACACGCACCCAGCAAAACAACTATGGACTCTTCGGCCTCGCCTCCTGGCGTACCAGCCGCAACGTGTTCTCCTTCGGCGCTGCCTGGGACCGCAGCTCTCTCAGCTATGGACAGCTCTCCCAATTCGGCTACCTCAACACCGATGGCGTCAGTGTCACTCCCGTCAATGCCTACGCTGACGGTTCGACCAATCAGGACGGCGCTCCTGTCGATACGCGTGTTCAGTTGCACGGCACGATCAACACGCCCAGTTTCTTCCTTGCCGACACCGCCACCTTCGGCCGCTGGTCCATCTCTGCCTCAGGACGTTACAACCGCACCACTGTCGACAACACCGACCGCCTGCCGCCCAGCACCGTGCACGGCTCTCTCACCGGCACCTACGTCTTCCAGCGCTTCAACCCCTCCATTGGAGCCACCTACCGCATCCTTCCCGGTCTCTCCGCGTACGCCAACTACGCCGAAGCCAGCCGCGCGCCTACCTCCATCGAACTCGGCTGCGCCGATCCCAACTTCCCCTGCAACCTTCCCAATGCCCTCGTCTCCGACCCTCCCCTCAATCAGGTCGTCAGCCGCACCGTCGAGGCCGGCATTCGCAGCCTCGAACATGAGCCGCTCTCCTGGAGCGTCGGCTATTTCCGTGGCATTAACTCCAATGATCTTCTCTTCGTCGCCTCCCAGCAGACCGGCTTCGGCTACTTCCTCAACTTCGGCAGCACCAAACGAGAGGGCATCGAAGCCAACATCAGCGCCAGCTTGCGCCGTCTCACCCTCGGTGCCGGATACACCTTCCTCAACGCCACCTACCAGTCCTCGCAGGTCGTCAACGGAGGCAGCAACAGCTCCAACGACAGCGGCCAGCCCGGCCTCGACGGCGACATCACCATCTCGCCCGGCGATCGCATCCCGCAAACTCCACAGCACATTTTCAAAGCCTACGCCGACTACAAACCGCTCCGCAAGCTGGTCATCGACGCCAACCTCATCGCTGTCTCAGGCTCCTACGCGCGCGGCAACGAGAACAACCTCCACCAGCCCGATGGAACCTACTACCTCGGCTCTGGAAGCTCACCCGCCTACGCCACCCTCAGTACAGGAGCCCGCTACACCTTCAGCCCCAAACTCGAACTCTTCGCGCAGATCAACAACCTCACCAACAACCACTACTACACCGCCGCCCAACTCGGCACGACACCTTACGACAACAGCGGTCACTTCATCGCGCGTCCCTTCCCCGCCATTAACGGCCAGTACCCCGTACGCAACACTACCTTCCTCGCCCCCGGCGCTCCCTTCACCCTCTTCGGAGGAATAAGGTTTACCCTTCACAAGAAATAAGCCACACCAACCTCAAGAAAAAAGCCCCGGCACGATACCGGGGCTTTCCATCCATTCCAAACACGGTCGCCTAGATTCTCGCCAGACGATCCAGGTATGCTGCCAGCACATCACGACGCAGCGTATAGTTCACAAATTTGCCATTCCGCTCCGGCTCAACCAGCCCAGCATTCTCAAGTTCTTTCATGTGATGCGATAACGTGGCAGCGCTCACGGGAATGCACTCGCGAATATCGCCGCATGGGCACACACCTTGGCGGCCAAGCTTCTGCAGAATCTCATACCGTCGCGGGTCCGCTAGAGCGCGGGAGATCAGGTGAAACTGACGATCGGAGAGTAGAGCTGGTTTCGTTTCGGCCACAATCCCTACTTTACCGGATGGCATCCTGTCATCGAAAGACAATCATTTTGTAGCAGCAAAAGAAACGAGCGCATCTCTGTGGATGCGCTCGTTTGAGTTTACATAATCAACTTCTTACGACTGCTGCTCGCCTTCATCACCCGCCTGAGCATTCTGCTCCTCAAGCTGCTTCTGCAGCTCCTCACGCTTCTTCGCGCGAGCGTCTGCGCGCTTCTGAGCCTTCTCGTTCAGCTCCTGCTCAGCGCCGAGCAACTCGATGAATGCCATCTCCGCAGCATCGCCCTTGCGAGCACCTGTACGCGTGATGCGCGAATAGCCGCCGTTACGAGAAGCATAACGTGGTGCAACAACAGCAAAAAGACGATCAACTGACTCTGGCGTCAGAAGGTACGCCGCTGCCTGACGGCGAGCATGAACATCACCACGCTTGCCCAGCGTGATCATCCGCTCAACGAGCGGCTTCGAGGCCTTGGCCTTGGTAACTGTAGTTTCGATGCGATCCATCACAATGATGGAAGTGACAAGGTTGCGCAGCGTGGCGCGACGGTGACTGGTATTACGTCCTAGTTTGAATCCTGCATTGCGATGGCGCATTTTGATCTCCTTCGGTTCGAGCTTCTGCTCAACCGGATGATTTGGTGTTGCAAATTAGCGGGAAGCGGAACGATTCACTCCGCTTCCCATCGTTACAGAGTTAGAAATGATCCGAATCAGCCGGAATGTGGAGGTCGTCGTCCTCATCCTCATCCTCATCGTCGTCATCGAAGCGACCGAAGCTCGCTGCGAGTGTCGCCGCAGGAAGAACCGAGGTCGGTCCGGGCTGCGGGTTGCCGTTCTCATCGATCTTCATGCCGAGCGATAGACCCATCTGGGCAAGAATCTCCTTGATCTCATTCAGGCTCTTGCGACCGAAGTTCTTCGTCTTCAGCATCTCGGCCTCGGTCTTCTGAATCAGTTCACCGATGGTCGCAATGTTGGCATTCTTCAGGCAGTTGTAGCTGCGCACCGAAAGCTCAAGCTCTTCAACCGAGCGATTGAGGTTCTCGTTGCGAACCGCCGGTCCATCATGCAGACCGTCCTGCCCCGTCTCCATCTCTTCCTCGAAGTTGATGAAGATCGTCATGTGATCCTTCAGCAGCTTGGCCGAAAGGCCGAGCGCATCAGCAGGAGAAACCGTACCGTTGGTCCATATCTCGAGCGTCAGCTTGTCGTAGTCGGTGATCTGGCCGAGACGTGCAGCCTCAACCAGGTAGTTCACCTTACGCACAGGCGAGTGGACGCTATCGACCGGAATAAAGCCAAGTCCGAGATCGGCGTCGAAGTTCTTGTCAGCCGAGACATAACCACGACCACGCTTCAAGCGCATCTCCATGTCGATCTTGCCGCCTTCGGAGACCGTGCAGATGTAGATGTCCTTATCGAGAATCTCGACGTCGCCGTCGGCCTCGATCGAGCCTGAGGTGACAACACCAGCAGCATCCGAACGCAGATAAAGGGCCTTCGGGCCATCGCCATTCAACTTGAACGGAATCTGCTTGAGGTTCAGGATGATGTCGGTCGCATCCTCAACAACGCCGGCGATCGATTGGAACTCGTGCAGCACACCTTCGATGCGAACCGCCGTAACGGCAGCACCCTCGATCGACGAGAGCAGCGTCCGACGGAGCGCGTTACCAATGGTGGTACCGAAGCCGCGCTCAAAGGGCTGGGCGCTGAACTTGCCGTACTTTTCGGTGAGAGACTCGCTATCGACTGCGAGACGCTTGGGCTTCTGGAATCCTCTCCAAAGCATGTGTTTTCTCCTTTACCGTCCCGGCCGCGAAGCACTCTGCGGTCCGGCGGGTGATGCGGTTGGCGTATTCGGTTGTGGTGTTCGTCGTCTCCTCGGAGAACAACGTTACTGCCGGCCTCTTCCGAGACCGGCAGCGAAGCCTGATTACTTGCTGTAAAGTTCGACGATCAGCTGCTCGTTGACCGGGAGCTGGATATCCTCGCGCTTCGGCAGAGAGAGAATCTTGCCGGAGAGGTTGTCGCGGTTGATATCAAGCCAAGTCGCTGCCCGCTGTCCACTCGCGAAATCCTTCGCACTCTCGAGGATCGGAATCGACTTCGAACCCTCGCGGATCGCAATCTCATCACCGACCTTGCACTGGAAGGACGGAATGTTGACCTTGCGGCCGTTCACCTGAACATGGCCGTGACGGACCAGCTGACGGGCCTGACGGCGGCTCAGCGCAAAACCGAGACGGTAAGCCACGTTGTCAAGACGTGTCTCAAGCTGCTGCAGCAGCAGTTCGCCGGTAACGCCGGTCTTGTTCGAGGCCTTTTCATAGTAAGCGCGGAACTGGCCCTCGAGCGTGAAGTAGATACGCTTCGCCTTCTGCTTCTCGCGGAGCTGCAGACCGTAGCCGACAACCTTCTTCTGCTTCTTGGACTGGCCGTGCTGGCCAGGGGGGAAGTTGCGCTTTTCAACGGGGCACTTCTCTGAGAAACACTTTGCTCCCTTGAGGAAGAGCTTGGTTCCGTCACGGCGGCAAAGGCGGCAGACGGGTCCGGTATAACGTGCCATAACTTTCTATCTCCTGACTTCGGGTGTCGATCGCTTTACGCGCTGGCTGCGCTTCATCACGATCCAGGTTGAGTTTCCTGCGGGAGCCATTCGACTCCCGCAGAACTTATGTTGAGAAACTTACACGCGGCGACGCTTCGGAGGACGGCAGCCGTTGTGCGGAATCGGAGTGACGTCGCGAATCGAACGCACCTCGATACCAGCCGAGGCGAGCGCACGGATGGCCGACTCACGGCCCGAACCAGGGCCCGAGACGCGCACATCGACCGAGCGCAGACCGTGCTCGCGAGCAGCGTTGGCAGCTCCAACCGCAGCCTGCTGCGCAGCGAACGGAGTTCCCTTACGCGAGCCGCGGAAGCCGAGCGAGCCCGAGCTCTTCCAGCTGAGCGTGTTGCCCGTCTGATCGGTGATGGTGACGATGGTGTTGTTGAACGAAGCCTGGATGAATACCAGACCATACGGAACGTTCTTCCGCTCGCGCTTCTTGAACTTCTTATTCTTCCCGGTCTTGGCGCCGGCGGCCTTCTGCTGCGTCTTCGCCATGGCTTATTTCGTCGCTTTCTTCTTACCGGCGACTGTTCCCTTGCGAGGACCTTTGCGGGTACGAGCGTTAGTGTGGGTGCGCTGGCCGCGAACAGGAAGCGAGCGGCGGTGACGAAGACCACGGTACGACTGAATTTCGATCAGGCGCTTGATGTTGAGCGAAACGTCCTTGCGGAGGTCGCCCTCGATCTGGCCTTCCTGCTCGATGACGTGACGGATGCGGTTCAGCTGATCCTCGTCCAGCGTTGCAATCTTGGCAAACGGATCGACATCCGCCTTAGCCAGGATCTTCGCAGCGCGCGAGTTGCCGATGCCGAAGATGTAGGTGAGTCCGATGCGTACCTGCTTATTGTTCGGTACGTCGACTCCAGCAATACGTGCCATTTGAGTCCTTATCGTTAGGCTCCGGAAGCTTCGCCACGGAGCAGGTTGACGGTTTCGGCTTACTGACTGCTTACAGTGTCCGCAGGGTTCAACGCACGCCTTGACTTCGGCGAACTAGCCCTGCGGGGCCGCGTAGAGTGACTATCCCTGACGCTGCTTGTGCTTTGCGTTCTCACAGATAACGCGAACGACGCCGCGGCGGTGAATCACCTTGCACTTATCGCAGATCTTCTTAACTGACGCACGGACCTTCATTACTTCTCCTCAACACCCACCAACGCCAACCAGCGGTTTCACCACATGGTTTCGCGATGGATACCTGACTTGTACTGCATGGATCCGGCTGGAAGCGAAACGCTAAAAGCCAGAAGCTGATTCGTCTACTTGTAGCGGTAGACAATACGGCCGCGGTTGAGATCGTATGGACTGAGCTCAATCGCAACACGGTCGCCGGGGAGGATACGAATGAAGTTCTTACGCATACGTCCGGAGACGTGCGCCAAAGCCTGATGCTTGTTCTCAAGCTCGACCTTGAACATCGCGTTGGGCAGCGTCTCAACAACCGTTGCCATTACCTCAATTGCATCTTCCTTCGACAAACGCTCTCCTTGTGCTAAACGCGTACGGCGCACCGCACGCAGCATCTCTTATGATACCTCAACTTTGAGGTAAATTTCCTCATTTTGAGGATTTTTACCGCGTCAGCACCAGCGGGCCGTCGTTCGTAATGGCCACCGTATGCTCAAAATGGGCGCTATAGCTGCCATCGACCGTCACAGCCGTCCACCCATCCTTCAAAACCTTCACCTCTGGCCGTCCGGCATTGATCATCGGCTCAATCGCCAGAACCATCCCGGCCTTCAACCTCGGTCCCTTGCCTCGAGTACCAAAATTCGGAACCTGAGGGTCCTCGTGCATGCTGCGACCGATCCCATGGCCGACAAACTCACGCACAACACCAAATCCAGCCGCCTCGCACATCTCCTGAACCGTGGCCGAGATATCGAATAACCGTCCACCGACCCGGCACTGCTCAATGGCAGCCTCCAGCGAAGCTTTGGTGACATCCAGCAGTTTCTGCGTCTCCGCAGAAGCCTTTCCGATCGAGTAAGTTACGGCCGCATCGGAGTAGAAGCCGTCAATAATCACGCCGCAATCGATCGAAAGGACATCCCCATCCTTCAGAACACGCTTTGCATTCGGCATTCCATGGACAACCTCTTCATTGATCGATGTGCACAGAGCCGACGGATACCCGTGATAGCCCTTGAACGCGGCCTTTCCGCCCAACTCGGCGATTTTCGCTACAGCGATCTCCTCCAGATCCATCGTCGAGACGCCAGCCTTGACATGTGGCGCAAGCGCATCGTGAACCTTGCGGAGAGCGATGCCGGAGACTCGCATCTTCGCAATCTCCTGCGGCGTTTTGATCATAATCGCCATTGAGTTAGAGTCCTACCTGGCGAAGCTGACGAAGCGACAACTCAATTGCCGCCGTCACCGCCTCAACCGAGCGGTCGCCGTCGACCTCGCGGAAACGGCCCTGCTTCGAATAGTGCTCAATCACTGGAGCTGTTAGCGCGTGATACGCCTTCATACGTTCCGTGAATGCAGCCTCGGTATCGTCGGAGCGGTGCTGCAGAGGCGCACCGTCGATATCGCAAATGCCCTCCCGCTTCGGAGCTTTGAAGTAAACGTTATAAATATGCTTGCACTGTGAGCAGATCCGGCGGCCCGTAATACGGCGCAGCAGCACTTGTTCATCAACGCGAATATTCACCGCTACCAACGGAAGAACGACGGCCCCAGCCGACTGCTCCAGTGAGACCAGATGCGCATCCAGCCACTCCGCCTGGCCAATCGTACGCGGATACCCATCGAGAATGTAACCGCGCTTCACATCGGGCTGAGCCAGTCGTGCGCCAACCATCTCGTTGACCATCTCGTCAGAAACGAGCTGCCCCTGATCCATAAGCCCCTTCGCCGCTTTGCCCAGGTCCGTACCGCGTGCAATGTTGTCGCGGAGAATATCTCCGGTCGAGATCTGCGGAATGCCGTAGTCGGCCATCAGAAGCTGTGCCTGCGTCCCCTTACCCACACCGGGAGCGCCCAGAAGAAGAACCGGCCCCGGCAGAAATGGTTCTGCCAAGGCCGGAGAGTGTGCGGATTCTTGAGTCAATGTTGCCACTTCCCTACCAGCTCTTGCGTCCGCGAATACGACCGCTCTTCGGAGTGAAGCCGTCATAGTGACGCATGATAAGTTGCGATTCAATCTGCTGGACCGTATCCATCGCGACGCCAACGACGATCAGCAACGACGTGCCGCCGAAGTAGAAGGTCACGCCAAGACCGTTCGTCATCCAACTCGGCAGCTTGTCGAAGATTGGGCCGACCAGCCACAGATGATTAAAGTGGATACCACTGATAATCAACTGTGGAATCATGACGATGATGATCAGATAAAGCGCACCCACCAGCGTAATGCGGGTCAGAATGTCATTGATAAAATCTGCGGTGCGCTTACCGGGACGAATGCCGGGGATGAAGCCGCCATACTTGCGCATGTTATCTGCGATGTCATCCGGACGGAAGACGATCGAGATATAGAAGTACGCAAAGAAAATGATCGCAGCCGCAAAGATAAGCTCATACAGCGGTTCACCCGGCGAGATGTACTGCAGGATAGGTCCGAAGAACTTGGTATCACGCAGCGGTCCACTGCCGAAGAAACTCATGCCTGCAAATAGAAGCGGAGCCGAAAGAATCGAGCTCGCGAAGATGACAGGCATCACACCGCCGGAGTTCACCTTGAGCGGAAGGAAGGTCGACTGACCGCCCATCATACGACGGCCGACGATACGCTTCGCATACTGCACCGGGATGCGACGCTCAGAACGCTCGACATAGACGATGAAGGCAACAACCGCAATCATGCCCGCAACTAGGATGGCCACGGCCACAGGAGTGAAAGCTCCCCAGGCGTTTGTCTTCACCTTGTCATAAAGCTCGGCGATTCCCTTAGGCAGACCAACCACAATACCTGTGAAGATCAGCAGCGACATACCGTTGCCGATACCGCGCTCCGTAATCTGCTCGCCCAGCCACATAATGAAGGCGGTACCAGCTGTAAGCGTGAGTACGCAGAGTGGAATGAAAGCAGCGCGCGGGATTGTCACCATCGACGATCCGGTCGAAGTATTGGTCAGCGTCAGCGCAATGGTAAACGACTGAATAATACCGAGCAGCACCGTGACATAACGCGTCCACTGCGTAATCTTGCGGCGGCCAAGCTCGCCTTCCTTCTGCAGCTTCGCCAGCGGCTCATAAATGACCGTTAGCAATTGGAAGATGATCGATGCCGTGATATACGGCATGATGCCGAGGGCAAAGATGGTCAGCTTGCGCAGGTTACCACCCGAAAACAGGTCGACCAGTCCAAGCGCCGAACCGGAGTTCTGATTGAAGAACTCAGCGAGCATCTGCCCATTGATGCCGGGGGTAGGAATGTGCGATCCCAGGCGATAAACAGCCAGAAGAGCAAGTGTAAAGAAAACGCGCTTGCGCAGGTCTGGAATGCGGAAGATGTTTTTAAACTTGTCAAACATCGGAAAGCAGAACCTCGAGGGTGGAGCAGGTAGAAACCGGATGAACCGGCGATGCGAGGGACGTCTCCCTCGCTGCCTGAATTTTACATGCTGTCCAGCTTAGCCGATCAGAACGGCCTTACCGCCGGCCTTCTCGATCGCTTCCTGGGCAGTCTTCGAAAACTTATGCGCATGCACCGTAACGGCAACCTTGATCTCACCGTTATTCAACACCTTAAGCAGGCCATTCTTCTTGCGTAGCAAGCCGAGCGCGACGATCTTCTCGAGCGTAAACTCGGTCTCCTTTGAGGCTGCGTTGATCTCGGCAATACGGTCGAGGCCAAGCACGGTGTACTCGGTACGGAAGATGTTCGTAAAGCCGCGCTTGGGCAGACGGCGGTGCAGCGGCATCTGGCCGCCTTCGAAGCCACGCATCAGACGCGAACCAGAACGCGAACCCTGCCCCTTATGGCCACGGGTCGAAGTCTTACCCATACCCGAGCCCATACCGCGGCCGACACGCTTCTTGTTGCTATTGGCCTTTGCAGGGGCCTTCAAATTAGAGAGATTACGAATTGCCATGATTTCCTCGCTATAACGCCGGGAGGATCGCTCCCGACTCGCATTTGGGATCAACCTTCTCAGGTGATCGGTAAAGACTTACTGCGGCACCGGTTCCCTACTCGACGATACGCACGAGATGGGGAATCTTTGCGACCATGCCGCGGATAGACGGCGTGTCCTCACGCTCAACGATCTGGTTCAGCTTGGTGAAGCCGAGGCCCTTAACAACGAGCTTGTGCTTCTCCGGCGTAGCAATCTTCGAGCGGAAATACTGCAGCTTGATTTTGGCTTTGGTTTCGGCCATAGCTAGAAACTCCTCTTACACTTCTCAAAAACTTTGCTTACAGCTCTTCTTCGGCCTTGCCGCGCAGTGCGGCAACTTCGGTCTTGTTACGCAGCTGCGCAAGAGCATCGAAGGTGGCCTTGACAACATTATGCGGATTCTTGGTGCCGATGGACTTGGTCAGCACGTTCTGCACGCCAGCCGAAGTCATCACTGCACGAACCGTGCCTCCGGCGATGACACCAGTACCCTCAGGAGCAGGCTTCAGCATCACCTGGCCTGCGCCGTAGTGGCCCAGCACCTGATGCGGAATCGAGGTCTCGGTCAGGTTTACCTTGAAGAGGTTCTTCTTGGCGGCTTCGATGCCCTTGCGGATGGCCTGAGGCACTTCCTTCGCCTTACCCGAACCGTAGCCAACAACACCCTCAGCCGGGTCGCCGATAACAACCAGCGCGGCAAAAGACATATTCTTGCCACCCTTGACGACCTTGGTGACGCGGTTGATGCTGACGACCTGGTCCTTCAGGTTGAGCTTGTTCGCGTCGATCTTCTTTCTTGTTGCCATAGTGTCTTATCCAGCTTTCTGGCTGCTCGATCCTGCGAGCGCCGTTCAAAAGAAACTTAGAACTCCAGACCCGCCTCGCGGGCTGCGTCGGCCAGAGCCTTGATACGGCCGTGATAGAGATAACCGCCGCGGTCGAAGACCACCTTCTTGATGCCCTTGGCCTGCGCACGCTCAGCGATCAGCTTGCCGACCTCAGTGGCCGCAGCAATGTTGCCACCGGTCTTCTTTGCTTCGCCCTTCTTGGTGAGCGTCGAAGCAGAAGCCAGCGTGACACCGTTCGCATCATCGATCAGCTGTGTGTAAATGTGGTCGAGCGAACGATAAACGTTCAGACGAGGACGCTCTGCCGTACCGGCGAGCTTTTCGCGGATACGCGTATGGACACGTTTGCGGATAACGTCGCGCTTGCGAGGAGTAATCATAGTTCGTTTCCTTTCCTAACAGCGTCGCCAGAATGCTGACGACGTTCGGCTTCAACTTTCTCAATCGGGAACAGGGACCGGAGGGTGAATCTGAGTTTCCTCAATCTGCCGGGACAACTCCAACCCAGCCTCCGGTTCCTAACTTGCGGCTACGGCCGGACCTTACTTGGCTCCGGTCTTACCAACCTTCTTCTTCAGCTTCTCTCCGGTATAACGAACGCCCTTATTCTTGTACGGATCGGGCTTGCGCAGCGCACGCATATCGGCGGCAACCTGCCCCACCTTCTGGCGGTCAACGCCGGCGATGGTCAGATGCGTCTGCTTCGGATCAATCTCGACGGTAATGCCGGTGGGCAGCGGGAACTCGATCGGGTGCGAGAAGCCCAGCGTGAACACTACGGTATTCTTGCCCTTCATCTCGACACGGTAACCGATACCAACGATATCTAGCTCCTTCGTCCAGCCAGCGGTAACGCCTTGAACTGCATTGAAGACCAATGCGCGGGCAAGGCCATGAAACGCAGCCTGCTTGTCGTTCTCGCGCTCGGCAACGATCGTGCCGTCCTTTTGGACCAGCTTGATCCCCTGCGGCAGCAGAGCCGTAACCTTGCCCTTCGGGCCTTCAACCAGAACCGTATTGCCGTTAACCGTATACTTGACGCCTGCGGGAACCGGAATCGGCTTCCTACCAATACGTGACATTTCAAATCCTTTAGCGGCTTGCGAGTCTCTCGATCGGGATCGAGTTCCACTGCAGCCAACGGCAACTTTCATTGCCGGTAAAACAAAACCTGCAAAGACTGCGAAGCGGTACTACCAGACTTCGCAGAGGATCTCGCCGCCAACACCTTCGCGGCGAGCCTGGCGACCCGTCATCACCCCCTTCGGGGTGGTCATAATCGAGATACCAAGTCCGCCCTGAACGCGGCGAATCTCATCGCGGCCTACATATACGCGGCAGCCGGGACGCGAAACACGCTGCAGATCACGGATGGCAGCTTCATTATTGGTGCCGTACTTCAGGTACACACGCAGAATCCGCTGTCCGTTTTCTTCGGTCGCCTTGTAGTTTGCGATGTAACCCTCGTCTTTCAGAATGCGAGCAATCTCGGCCTTCAATTTCGAGGCCGGAACGTCGAGCTTCTGGTGGCGAGCACGAATGGAGTTACGGATACGGGTCAAAAAGTCTGCTACTGGATCAGTGAGGTTCATTCAATCTCCTTCATCCCCCGTTCGCTCGCAGACGTATGCTTACGAGAACCAGCGGGAATGCCTTGTTGCCTTGCTTGGTTACGTTCCAGACGTCTGCACCCTAAGCCGTAGCTTGAATGAGGTCTCTGGATCGAGCATGCGGACAAAATCCTCCACATGCGGATGATGAAATTAGTATATCAGGCAAACTTCGCCCGAGAACAGTCTTTACCAGCTCGACTTCACGACGCCCGGAATCTCTCCCTTGAGAGCGAGCGAGCGAAAGCAGAGACGGCAGACGCCAAACTTACGAAGGAAGGCGCGAGGACGACCGCAGAGCTGGCAGCGGTTGTGCTTGCGGGACTTGAACTTCGGCTTACTTGCGTCTTTGACGCGCTTTGCAGTAGTTGACATAACCTTTACTCTCTATCCTTCAAAACCTGTTGAGCTATGCTCCCTGGCGGAACGGCATACCGAATCCGCGAAGCAGGGCGCGAGCGCCATTGTCGTCCTGGGCTGTCGTCACGATGGTGACATTCATGCCCTTGATCTTGTCGACCTTCGCATAGTCGATTTCAGCGAAGATAAGCTGGTCACGCAGACCGAGCGTATAGTTGCCGCGGCCATCGAAACTCTTCGAAGAAACACCGCGGAAGTCGCGGACGCGAGGAAGAGCGATCGAGATCAGGCGGTCCAGAAACTCGTACATCGCATCGCCGCGCAGAGTGACCATTGCACCGATCGGCATGCCCTCACGAACCTTGAAGGCGGCGATGGATTTCTTCGCCTTGGTCGTCACGGGCTTCTGGCCGGTGATTGCAGCAAGATCGGCCACCAGCGGATCCATGATCTTGACGTTCTGTGTCGCTTCGCCCAGACCCATATTGACGACGATCTTCTCAAGCTTCGGGATCGCCATCACATTCTCGATGTTCAACTCTTTCGCAAGAGCCGGCTTGATCTCTTTCTCGTACTTCTCTTTAAATCGTGACACTGCCATTTCGTTTCTTCGCTTTCTCCACGGTTCCGGGTTGGCTGATGCCGTTTACCGTTTCGTGGGGTGAACCTTTTGAATTTCTACTACCTTACGACTGAATCTCTGCCTTACTTCTTTGTCTTCTTCTCGGCGATCACATTGCCGCTTGCCTTCGAGACACGAACCTTCTTGTCGCCCTCGACTCGCGCTCCAACGCGGGTCTTATTACCCTCGCCATCAACCAGCATCACGTTCGAGATATGGATCGGTGACTCCTGCTCTGCGATACCGCCCTTGATATTGCGCTGCGGATTCGGCTTCACATGCTTTTTCACCATCATCACGTGCTCAACCAAAACGCGCTGCTTGTCTGCGATCACGCGAAGCACACGGCCACGCCTGCCCTTATCTTTGCCTGCGATCACTTCGACCGTATCGTTGCGCTTAATCTTGATGCCTGCCATAAATACCTCTCCTGCCCTCGGCAATCTGTCGGAGCCGGAATCCGCTTAATGTCACCGCAACACTCGCGGCGCTATGAAACTAGATGACCTCGGGTGCAAGCGAGACGATCTTGAGAAACTTCTTCTCGCGAAGCTCACGGGCCACGGGGCCGAAGACGCGAGTGCCAACCGGCTCCATCGCATCGTTGATCACCACAGCGGCATTCTGATCGAAGCGGATATAGGTCCCGTCCTTGCGGCGCGATTCCTTGCGGGTACGCACGATCACGGCCTTCACGACCTTGCCCTTCTTCACCGTTCCGTCCGGAGCAGCTTCTTTGACGGCTGCCGTAACGACATCACCCAGGCCAGCGATCTTACCGAGACCGCCACCGAGGGGCAGGATCACCTGCAGCTTGCGCGCGCCGGAGTTATCGGCCACGTCAAGAATTGTTCTCATTTGCACTGCCATCGTTCTTCTCCTGGTGGTTCGGCCGGGATATTAGCTTCCCTGGCAATCCCAATCTCTTTTGAGGCTACTTCGCCTCAACCGCCGGTTCCTTCTCTTCCGCCAATGCAAGCGAGCTACGGCGGACGATCTCTTCGAGCGACCAGCGCTTCAGCTTCGAAAGCGGGCGAACCTCGCGGATGCGAACCACGTCGCCTACGCGGGCCGAGTTCTGCTCGTCGTGCGCGTAGAACTTCTTATTCGACTTGATTACGCGCTTGTACTTCGGGTGCGCTTTTCGCATCTCGATCTCGACAACGATCGTCTTCTGCATCTTGGTCGAGACGACCAGGCCGACCTTCTCGTTACGACGGGATGCGGTCTGCTCGGTGGCTTCGGTCTTGTTTGTAGTCTCTGCCATGGCTTAGTCCTTCTTTGCTTTCTTGCGAGTGCTCTTTGCAGGTGCAGCGGCAGCCGCAGGCTTGGCGAGGCCAAGCTGACGCTCGCGGGCGACCGTTTTGATGCGGGCGACGTCCAGCTTCAGCGACCGCAGCTTCTTGACGCCCTCATTGTTGCCGAGGCTCTGCTGAAAGCGAATGCGAAACAGCTGCTCGGCAGCCTTCGTCTGCTCGCTCTTGAGCTCATCGTCACTGAGGTTACGAATCTTCTCGAGTTCCATGTGTCTCTTCCTTGAAACGAATTCTTACTTGGCCGCGACCGTTGTCTGAACGTCGTGGCGCTGGACGAACGTGGTCTTAAGCGGCAGCTTGTGAGCGGCCAGGCGCATCGCCTCTTTGGCCATCTCCGGGTTGACGCCTTCCATCTCGAACAGGATCCTGCCCGGACGAACGACGCAGACCCAATGATCCGGAGCGCCCTTACCCTTACCCATACGAGTTTCGGCCGGCTTCTTCGTGATCGGCTTGTCCGGGAACAGGCGCAGCCACACTTTACCGCCGCGTTTGATGAAACGCGTCATCGCGATACGGCTGGCTTCGATCTGGCGGTCGGTAATATAACCGCACTCCAGAACCTTCAGGCCGTAGTCGCCGAACGAGAGATCGGAGCCGCGCCACGCCTTGCCGGTCATACGGCCGCGCTGCTGCTTGCGATACTTCACCTTCTTTGGCAATAACATAACGAAACCCCTAGCTTTCAACTGCCGGCCCCGGCAATAACCGGAACCGGCTCAAATTCAAACCTTCGTTTACGACGCGAAGACGCCGGCGGTCGTACCCTGCTCGCGACGCTTCTTCTGCTCGTAGATATCGCCGCGGTAGACCCAGGTCTTCACGCCAATGATGCCGTAGGTCGTCTTCGCTTCGGCAAAGCCGTAGTCGATATCGGCGCGCAGCGTGTGCAGCGGCAGACGGCCCTGCAGATACCACTCCGAGCGCGCGATCTCGTTGCCGTTCAGGCGGCCCGAGACACGAACCTTGATTCCCTTGCAGCCGAAACGCAGAGCCGAATCCACCGACTTGCGCATCGCACGACGGAAGCTGACACGCTTCTCCAGCTGCAGCGCAATGTTCTCGGCAACCAGTTGAGCGTCAAGCTCGGGCTTATTCACCTCGAGGATGTCGACAAACACCTCGCGATTGGTGCGCTTCTGAATATCGGCCTTGAGTTTGTCGATCTCGGCGCCCTTGCGCCCGATGATGATGCCCGGACGTGCCGTGCGGATGATCAGGCGCAACTTGTTGCCGGGACGCTCGACTTCGACCGAGCTGACGCCCGCGGCCTTGAGCTTGTCGCGCAGCTCAGCCTTGAGCTTGACATCTTCGACCAGCAGCTTGTCATAGCCACGCTCGACGAACCAGCGCGACTTCCACGGCTTGTTTACGCCGAGGCGAAACCCATACGGATGGACTTTCTGTCCCATAGCTTCCCTTTACTCTCCGCTCCTGACCGGTTGAGCCGGCGGGCGATGCTGCAAAACTTCTATTCTAACTCAAGCAGACTGTTGAATTCCGCTTACTTCGCGGCTTTCTTGGTCGCTGTCTTCTTCGCTGCGGCCTTCTTGGCCGGAGCCTTCTTTGCCGCGGTCTTGGTGGCCGTCTTCTTGGCGGACTTCTTTGCCGCCGGAGCCGCTGCCGGCTCGTCAATCGTCGTGGCGACACCCGGCTTGTTCTTTTCAGCCACGGTCACGATGATGTGGGCGAGACGACGCTGATAGCGGAACGCGCGGCCCATCGGGGCGGGGCGGATACGCTTCATGCGTGGACCCTCGTTGGCCACAGCCGACTTGACGTAGAGGTTATCGACATCCACGTCGAGTCCCTGCTCCTGCGAGAGGTAGTTGGCGTTCTGAACCGCCGAACGCAGCACCTTCTCGACCACCGGCGCAATGCGCTTGTTGTTGAAATGGACCGTGTTGATCGCCTGCTCCACCCGGAGCCCCTTGATCAGATCCAGAACGAGCTTCGCCTTCTGCGGGCTGGTGCGCTGAAACTTCGCCTCCGCGCGGAACTCTCGTGTTTTCTCTGCTACGTTTGCCATGACTTTCAGTCCTTAGAAACTAAACAAATCCTTGTGTATTGCGGCTGGCTTACTTCGGCTTTGCCGCAGTCTCGGTCTTTGCCGAGTGGCCCTTGAAGGTGCGCGTCGCCGCGAACTCGCCGAGCTTGTGACCGACCATGTTTTCGGTCACATACACCGGGATGAACTTACGGCCGTTGTGCACGGCAATCGTGTGGCCGACGAAGTCCGGATGGATCGTCGAACGGCGCGACCAGGTACGAAGAACTTTCTTGTCGTTCGCCTGGTTCATGACCGTAATCTTGGTCATGAGGTGGTCATCAATAAATGGACCCTTTTTCGTAGAACGTGCCATCTCTTAGCTCCCGAATCCTTTACTTGGTACGGCGGTTGACGATGAACACATCGGTCCGCTTGTTGTTGCGTGTCTTGTAGCCGCGCGTTGGCTGGCCCCACGGCGTTACCGGATGACGTCCGCCCGAGGTCTTACCCTCACCACCGCCATGCGGATGATCGACCGGGTTCATCGAGACGCCGCGGTTCGCCGGACGAATGCCCTTCCAGCGGTTACGGCCTGCCTTGCCGATCGTCACGTTCTCGTGATCGGTGTTGCCCACCTGTCCAATGGTCGCCATGCACTCAATGAGCACCTTGCGGGTCTCACCGGAGGGCAGCTTCAGCAACGCATAGTCGCCTTCCTTGGCAACCAGGTTCACCTGCGCTCCAGCCGAGCGTGCCATCTGCGCGCCCTTGCCAGGACGCAACTCGATGTTGTGCACGATCGTACCAACCGGAATGTTCTTCAGCGGAAGAGCATTGCCAACCAGAATGTCGGCCTCGGGGCCACTCATGATCTTCTGGCCAACCTTCAATCCGATGGGCTGCAGGATGTAGCGCTTCTCGCCGTCAGCATAGCTGACCAACGCGATGCGGCTGCTGCGGTTCGGATCGTATTCGATCGTGGTCACCGTGGCCGGGATTCCGTATTTATCGCGCTTGAAGTCAATCAGGCGCAGCTTCTTCTTGTGGCCTCCACCGTGGTGGCGGATAGTCAGCGCGCCCGTCGAGTTGCGGCCGCCGGTGCGCTGCTTTACGGCGAGCAGCGGCTTATGCGGCTTGTCCGTCGTCAGGTCATCATTTACCAGCTTCGTTGCGAAGCGGAGTGATGGAGTAATCGGTCGAAATGATTTGATCGGCATCGTCTTCTTTGCTCCTAGCTTTTACTTCCGAGCTAGTCTTCGAAACTTTATGTTCAAGCTGATCCATACTTTGAGCGAACCAGCTTCTCTTCCAACAGCGTCTTACAGGCTGTCGAGATACTCCGGCATCTTTTCGCCTTCCTTCAGGCGAACATAAGCCTTCTTCCAGTCGGGGCGGTAGCCGGCATAACGGCCACGGCGACGCTCCTTGCCTTCGACGTTTGCTGTGCGGACAGCGGAAACCTTCACCTTGAAGAGAGCCTCCACGGCCTGCTTGACCTCAGTCTTGGTGGCCTTCTCGGCAACCTCGAAAACGAGGGTATTCTGGGTTTCCTTCACGCCCATGCCCTTTTCGGTGATCAAGGGACGGCGAATGACGGTGTACAGGGTCGGCATTACGCGACCTCCTTCTGCTTGCGCTTGGAAACGTACTTCTTGAGCGTCTCCTGCAGAGCCTCGATCGCATCCTTCGAAAAGACGGCGTGCTCATAACGGAGAAGATCATAGGGGTGAACCTCGGAACTGAGCACGAGCTCAACACCGGCCAGGTTGCGCGAACCAAGATAGAGCTTCTCGTCGAGCTTCTTGCTGGTCTCCACCAGAAGAGTCGTCTTGCCCGCCTCCAGCTTGTCGAGGGCCTGGCGATAAAGCTTGGTCTTGGCCTCGGGAACCGAGAACGAATCGACAACAGTGAACTTGCCGTCCTGGATCTTGGCAGCAATCGCTGAACGTAGCGCGCCCATCAGCTTCTTCTGCGGGAAGGCGTACTCGTAGCTACGGGGCTGGGGTCCGTGAACCGTACCGCCGCCACGCCAGAGAGGAGTGCGGATCGAACCCACGCGAGCGCGGCCCGTTCCCTTCTGCTTCCAGAGCTTCTTGCCTGCGCCTGAGACCAGCTTCTTGTTCTTGGTCGCTGCCGTTCCCTGACGGAGAGCAGCGCGATAGTGCTTCACGGCCTCCCACAGGAGAGCGTCGTTCACCTCGCCGGCGAAGACGGAGTCAGCGAGTTCAAACTCACCGACCTTCGATCCACCGAGATTGACTACATTGATGTTTGCCATCGTCCTTCAGTTCTCTTTCTGTGCGGCCATCGATGCGGCGCGCCCTAACGTTGTTTCTCTGCTTTTACCGGTCTGTTCTCCGAGCAGAGTTTGTTGCTTACTTCATGCTGCCTGCTTACCACCTACTTCTTCTTGGCCGAAGCCTTCTTCGAAGCCTTCAGAGCGTCCTTCGTCGCTTCACCGGCAAAACCACGACGCTCGCGCGGCGGAGCCTTGGCCTTCGAGATCAAAACATATCCGTCACGCGGTCCAGGAACTGCACCCTCGACCAACAGCAGGTTCTCGTCCAGATCAATACCCCGGATGCGGAGGTTACGGACCGTCACCTGATCGTGTCCCATATGGCCGGGCATGCGTTGGCCAGGAAAGACACGCGAAGGAAACGACGATGCACCGATCGAGCCCTGCACCTGGAACATGTGACCGTGCGACTTGGGGCCACCACCGAAAGCATGACGGCGGATGACGCCGGCAAAACCACGGCCCTTTGAGGTGCCGATAATGTCGACAAACTTCTCGTCGGAAAAGATGTCGACCAGAATGCGGTCGCCAGCCTTGAGCGCTCCGTTCGATTCCTCGCCTTCCTTCGCCGCAGCAGGAGCCTCAACAGCAACTTCCTTGAGAACGCGGACCGGAGGAACATTTGACTTGGCGAAGTGGCCGGTCATGGCCTTGTTTACCTTCGAAGCCTTTACGAAGTCGACGTAGCCGATCTGAGCGGCATCATAGCCGTCCTTAGCCAGCGTTTTGAGCTGCGTTATAACGCAGGGACCGGCCTTGAGCACCGTGACGGGGTGAACCTCACCCTTATCGTCAAACACCTGCGTCATGCCGACCTTCTTGCCGAGAATTCCGTTGACTGACATCTTTCTTTCCTTTCCTCATCATGCGTTGCTTCAGCCACGCACTGTAGGTACTACCCTTCAAAATCCACAGCCCTAAACTTTTACTCTTCAGGCCAAATCCGGTTACTTCTGAACCGTCTTGATCTCGACGTCCACACCTGCGGGGAGATCGAGCTTCATCAGAGCGTCCACCGTCTGCTGCGTGGGCTCAAGGATATCGATCAGGCGCTTGTGCGTACGAATCTCGAAAGCCTCACGCGACTTCTTGTCGACATGGGGCGAACGAAGAACGCAATACTTATTCTTCATCGTCGGCAGCGGAATCGGCCCTGCAACCTGTGCGCCCGTGCGCTTTGCCGTCTCGACGATCTCACCGGTGGAGGTGTCGAGTACGCGGTAGTCATAAGCCTTCAAGCGAATCCTGATTCTCTGTCCTGCCATCGTCTTCTCTCTTTTCTGTGCGCAAAGAACTTGTTTGAGTCGCCGCCTGCTGAAACAGGCGGCGCTCTCGTTACTTGATGATTTCGGAGATGGTACCAGCGCCGACGGTGCGTCCGCCTTCGCGGATGGCGAAGCGGAGACCCTTCTCCATCGCCACCGGCGTGTGCAGCGTGATCTCCAGCTGGATGTTGTCGCCCGGCATCACCATCTCGGTGCCTTCCGGAAGCTTCGCCGATCCCGTCACGTCCGTCGTGCGGAAGTAGAACTGCGGACGGTAGCCGTTGAAGAACGGAGTGTGACGTCCACCCTCTTCCTTCGACAGAACGTACACCTCGCCCTTGAACACCGTGTGCGGCGTGATCGAGCCGGGCTTCGCCAGCACCATGCCGCGCTCCACGTCTTCCTTCGCCGTACCGCGCAGCAGCAGACCGGCATTGTCGCCCGCCAGACCCTCGTCCAGCTGCTTCTTGAACATCTCCACGCCCGTTACCGTCGTCGCCTGCGTGTCGCGGAAGCCCACGATCTGTGCCGCCTCGCCGACCTTGATCTTGCCACGCTCGATACGACCCGTTACTACAGTTCCACGGCCCGAGATCGAGAAGATGTCTTCGATCGGCATCAGGAACGGAAGGTCGACCATGCGGTCAGGCTGCGGAACGTTCTTGTCCACCGCTTCCATCAGCTCGTCGATCTTGTCTTCCCACTGCTTCTCGCCGTTCAGTGCGCCCAGCGCAGAGCCGCGGACCACAGGAACGTCGTCGCCCGGGAAGTCGTACTTCGACAGCAGCTCGCGGACTTCCATCTCCACCAGGTCCACCAGCTCCGCATCCTCAACCGCATCGCACTTGTTCAGGAACACCACGATGTACGGCACGCCAACCTGACGAGCCAGCAGAACGTGCTCCTTGGTCTGCGGCATCGGACCGTCGGTCGCTGCCACCACCAGGATCGCGCCGTCCATCTGCGCTGCGCCCGTGATCATGTTCTTGATGTAGTCGGCGTGGCCGGGGCAGTCCACGTGAGCATAGTGACGGTTCGCCGTCTCGTACTCCACGTGCGAAGTCGCAATCGTAATACCGCGCTCGCGCTCCTCAGGTGCGTTGTCGATCGTGTCGAACGAACGAAACGCGTTCTTCGGGTTGTGCTTCGACAGTACCTTCGTGATCGCCGCCGTCAACGTCGTCTTGCCGTGATCGATGTGCCCGATCGTCCCAATGTTCACGTGCGGCTTGGACCGGTCAAATTTTTCCTTCGCCATTGCTCTCTCCGTCTTCCTTGAACTTCTTCAAAACTGCGTCAGTGAATGACTCACTATTCCTTGCCCTGCACCTTGGCGATAATCTCTTCCGAGACCGACTTCGGCGCCTCTTCGTACTGCTTGAACTGCATCGAGTAGTTTGCGCGTCCCTGCGTCGACGAACGCATGTGCGTCGCGTAACCGAACATCGTCGAAAGCGGTACCGTCGCCTTGATTGCCTGCGTTCCGCCGACCATCTCCATACCTTCGATACGGCCGCGGCGGGAGTTGAGATCGCCAATAATCGTTCCCATGAACTCCTCAGGAACAGTGACTTCAACATCCATCACTGGCTCAAGCAGAACAGGCTTCGCCTTCTTCGCTGCCTCTTTGAACGCCATGGAGCCAGCGATCTTGAACGCCATTTCATTCGAGTCGACGTCATGGTAGCTTCCGTCGTACAACGAGACCTTGATGTCGACCATCTCGTAACCAGCAAGCACGCCGCGCGTCATCGCGTCCTGAATACCCTGGTCGATCGGCTTGATGTATTCCTTGGGAATCACGCCGCCCTTGATGTCGTTCGAGAACTCGTAGCCTTTGCCCGGCTCATTCGGCGAGATGCGAATCTTGGCGTGGCCATAGTTACCCGAGCCACCCGTCTGACGGATGTACTTGCCCTCGGCCTCAGCATTCGAGCGAATCGTCTCGCGATACGCCACCTGCGGCTTACCAACATTAGCCTCGACTTTGTACTCGCGCATCATGCGATCGACGATGATCTCGAGGTGCAACTCTCCCATACCGGCGATGATCGTCTGGCCCGAATCGGGATCGGTATGCACGCGGAACGTAGGATCTTCCTGGGCCAGCTTGGCCAGCGCCATGCCCATCTTCTCCTGGTCCGCCTTGGTCTTCGGCTCCACAGCAAGCTCGATAACCGGCGCCGGGAAGTCGATCGACTCAAGCACAACCGGGGCCTTCTCCGTGCAGATCGTGTCACCAGTGATCAGATTCTTCAGGCCAACCGCAGCGCAGATATCGCCCGCAAGAATCTCGGTGATCTCTTCACGCTTGTTGGCGTGCATCTTCAACAGACGGCCGATACGCTCCGTCTTGCCCGTACGAGGATTCAGAACCGAATCGCCCGTCTTCAACGTGCCCGAATAGACGCGGATGAAGATCAACTGCCCGACGAACGGATCGGTCATAATCTTGAAGCCAAGCGCCGCAAAGGGCTCGTTGTCGTCTGTTTTACGGGTGATCTTCTCTTCCATATTGTCCGGATTGGAACCAACAATCGGAGGAATATCGATCGGGCTGGGCAAATAGTCGACCACAGCATCGAGCAGCGTCTGAACACCTTTATTCTTGAATGACGAGCCGCAGAGAACCGGGAAGATATGCATTCCGATGGTCGCCTTACGGATGCCCGCCTTGAGCTGCTCGACTGTCGGCTCCTGTCCCTCAAGATAGAGGTGCATCAACTCGTCGTCATGCTCCGAGACGGCCTCGATCAGGAAGTGACGGGCCTCTGTGGCCTTCTCCACCAGATCAGCAGGAATCTCTTCGACGGAGTACTGCGCGCCCATCGTCTCGTCGTGCCACAGAATGGCTTTCATCGTGACCAGGTCGACGACACCGGCAAACTTCGACTCCGCGCCAATCTGAATATTGATCGGCACAGCGCGAGCGCCGAGGCGATCGACAATGGTCGAGGTGGCATAGACAGCATCAGCCCCAGCCTTGTCCATCTTATTGATGAAGCAAATACGCGGAACCTTGTACTTCGTAGCCTGGCGCCACACCGTCTCCGACTGAGGCTGCACACCGGCAACCGCATCGAAGCAGGCAACCGCGCCATCGAGCACGCGGAGCGAGCGCTCCACCTCGGCCGTGAAGTCCACGTGGCCAGGGGTGTCGATGATATTGATGCGGTGGTTCTTCCAGGTGCAGGTGGTCGCAGCAGAAGTGATGGTAATACCGCGCTCCTGCTCCTGCTCCATCCAGTCCATGGTGGCAGTGCCCTCGTGCACCTCACCGATACGGTGCGTGATGCCCGTATAGAAGAGGATGCGCTCGGTCGTCGTCGTCTTGCCGGCGTCAATGTGCGCCATGATTCCGATGTTCCGGCAACGATTCAGAGGTGTAGTGCGTGCCACGATCCGTCTCTCATCTGCGGGAAGAACCCGCGGTTCAAACTACGTTGAAACTAAAATCCAAACTTCAGCAAAGAAGCGATTACCAGCGATAATGCGCGAAAGCCTTGTTCGCTTCAGCCATGCGGTGAACGTCTTCCTTCTTTTTCATCGCAGCGCCACGGCCATTGGCCGCATCCAGCAACTCAGCAGTAAGCTTCTCGACCATGCCCTTTTCGCCACGAGCGCGACCGTAGGTCACCAACCAACGAATCGCCAGCGAAGTGCGACGCTCGGGGTTGACCTCGATCGGCACCTGGTAGTTCGCACCGCCAACGCGGCGGCTCTTCACTTCGAGCAGAGGCTTCACATTCTCGACAGCCTTCTTGAACAGCTTCAGGGCCTCGTCTCCACCCTTCTGCTCAAGGTTTTTCATTGACTCATAGAAAATCCCTTGCGCAGTCGACTTCTTACCGCCCCACATCATCGAGTTGACGAACTTCGTCACCAGGGTCGATCCGTACACCGGATCCGGAGCAACCTCACGCTTTGCGATATAACCTTTTCTCGGCATTCCTTCTTCTCTCTTCTTCCCCCAGCGCGGTGACTTCTCACGAGCTGGGCTTGATTGCTAAAAACTTCGTTTACTTGGCAGCAGCCTTCGGACGCTTCGCGCCGTACTTCGAGCGGCTCTGCTTACGGTTGGCCACTCCGACCGAGTCGAGCGTGCCGCGCACAACGTGATAACGGACACCCGGCAGATCCTTCACACGGCCGCCGCGAATCAGCACGATCGAGTGCTCCTGCAGGTTGTGGCCAATACCCGGAATGTAGGTCGTCACTTCGATGCCGTTGGTCAGGCGAACGCGGGCGACCTTACGGAGCGCCGAGTTCGGCTTCTTCGGCGTCTGGGTGTAGACGCGGGTGCAGACGCCGCGACGCTGCGGCGAACCCTGCAGCGCGGGGCTTGCAGTCTTGTAGCGAGTGGGCGTGCGGCCCTGCTTGACGAGCTGATGAAACGTAGGCACTCGAACTCCTTGGCGTTGCTAAACCTAACTTTTGTCAGGCGCACAGAAGGATTCAGGCTTCGCTTTTGCCATACACGCGCAAAAGTGGGGACGCACATTGCGCCTCCAAGCGAAGTTCAATCCTGCTTCGCGTCTGTAAAAACCTCGTACAACCCTGTACAACCAGACGAAAACAGTCGACGGTGGCTGAGTCTCTAGGGGTCGCCTGCTCGAAAGCCGACTTTCAACCCGCTCAACTCCGTTTCGCTGTTCCGGTCCACATAGCCCATCCAAGGTGGAGGGTGTCGCAGACTCGTATTCGATGGGCCGCAGACTTCCGCCTCCCGATTGCTCGGGCTGCACTGCGGTTCTCTTTCACTTGTATCCAGTGTAACGCAACTTTGCGATCATCACCCGATAAAACGGATGAAAATCCTCTGCTCGCTGGGCTTTTCTCTGCCCTTGCCGAGCCTGGCTCCCTCTCGGTCGCTACAGCCCGGTCCGGATACTCACGGAACTGTATAAAAATAGCAATATTCGAGGGCGAAGTCAACGACAGGAATAGCCCTTATTTTGCAAACGCTCTTCAAAGCCGTCATTCCAAGCAACGCGGCTCCGCCCATAGCCAAGGAATCTCCGCATTTCCTTGCGGAGGCCCTGCACGCAACAGAAATCCGGTCTCCTTCCGTTCCTCCGGCAGCAAGGTAACTTTTTGCGCTGCCGCGCAGGTAACCATTCCAATATCCCTTTTCTTTCGAATACTTTGCAAAAATTCGACCGGAGGGGCTCACCCCTTCTTGTTCCGCGCCTTCACCTTGAACCAGATCGGCGAGCCAATAAATCCGAACTTCTCCCGTATCTGGTTCGCCAGAAACCGCTCGAAGCTGAAGTGCAGCTTCACGTCCTTGTCCGTGAACAGCACAAATGTCGGAGGAGCCACCGCTGCCTGCGTCATGTAGTAGACGCGGACCCGCTTCGACATCGGGACCGATGCTTTCTGGAAGTCCACCGTATCCAGAAAACGGTTCATGTTTCCCGTCGAGACGCGCTTCCGCCGTTCGCGCGCCACCAGCTCCACCTTTTTGAACACCTGATCGACACCCCTGTTCTCCATCGCCGAGATGAAGACCAGCGGAGCGTAATCCAGAAACTTCAGCGAATCGCGCACCTGCTCTTCGTAAATCTTTTTATCCGCAGGGGGCTTGCCGTTCGTGCGATTCGTTGTCACCGCATCCCACTTATTGACCACGATAATCACGCTGCGCCCGCTCTCATGCGCATATCCGCCGATATTCGCATCCAGAGCCGTCACACCCTCAACGGCATCGATCACCAGCAGCGAAACATCCGCCGCCTCCAGGTGCTTCCTGGCCATCACCACGGAAAGTTTTTCGGCCATCAACTTCGTCTTGCCTTTCCGGCGAATACCCGCCGTATCGACAAACCGAAACAGATGCCCGTCACGCTCCACCACCTCGTCCACCGCATCTCGCGTCGTACCCGCGATGGGTGACACAATCGCGCGCTTCGTCCCTGTCAGCGCATTCAGCAGCGTCGATTTTCCTACATTCGGCCGCCCGATGATCGCGACCTTCGTCTCCAGCTGCAGATACTCGCCATGCGTGCGCAGCAGCGGCTGAGGCCCATCTTCGTCCTCGGCTATTTCGTCATCGGCCGTTAGCATCACCTCGCTCGGCTCGTCAGCAACCGTCTCTGGAGGAAGCGCCGCAAAGACCTCGTCCAGCAGATCGCCGATACCGGTTCCATGCTCTGCTGAGATCGGTAGAACATTGCGAAAGCCAAGAGCGCGAAAGTTCTCCGCCCCCGCAAGCAGCTCCGCCGAATCCATCTTGTTTACGGCGAGAAAAAGCGGCTTGCCGCCACGCAACAGCAGCCGCGACAACTCGATGTCGGGAGCCGCAATCTCGGTCCTTCCATCGACAACCATCACAATCGCATCGGCCTCTTCCAGCGCAACCTGTGCCTGACGAAAGATCTCGCTCGGAATCAGCGCTTCATCATCAGGAATCACACCGCCTGTATCGACCACGCGCACGTCACGCCCAGCCCATTCAATCTCGCCGTAGATGCGATCGCGCGTAATGCCCGGTTCATCGCCCACGATCGATCGGCGTGAGCCGGTCAGCCGGTTGAACAGTGTCGATTTGCCGACATTTGGCCTCCCGCAGATGGCAATCAGCGGAACCTTCTCATCCAGTGTTTCTTCCTTCTCGCGAGCTCTTTCCGTCGAGTAGCGCGTCGCCTCAAGCTCCGCCTCGCGCCAGTCGCGCTGCTCATCTGCCACCTCTGGTGTCGCTGCCTTTGCCCGCGAAACCGGACGCCGTTCATCGCCGCGTAGAATTACGCGAGCCTCGCGCTCAGGCGAACGCTTCGGCAGCCGCTTCAGCTTCTCCGCCGCAATCTTCTTCGCCGACAGCTGCTTGCGCGTCTTCGGAGCAACTGCGCCGGTTGTCGCTGTGGACTTCTGGGCACGCCCCTTCTTTGGCCGCGTGCTGGCCTGCCGGTGCTTCTTTCCTAGCCGCTTCTGATTCTCTTTCGCCACCGCAGTCCAGCTTTCCCCTCACCCGTTCGCAGGCGAGGCCATTCCAAAATCGCCACTTAGGACGTGGCAGCCAACAATCTGTCTATTATAGAAACTAGAGAGTCTTTGCCGCTTCTTCGCCCCTGTGTCTGCAACCACGCCCATCACGATGCAGCCCCCGCCGCTCGAGCCCGGAGAGCGCCTGCCGTCGCTACACGACTTCTTCGCGCCAGGCGGCATTCTCTCTCGCTCCTCACTCAACTTCGAGCACCGCAAAGGCCAGTACGAGATGGCGCGCGCCGTCGAACAGGCCTTCAAAGACAAGCGCCACCTTATCGTCGAAGCAGGTACAGGAACCGGCAAGACGCTCGCCTATCTTCTGCCCGCACTCAGAAAAGCGCGCGACCAGCAGCAGCGCATCATCGTCTCGACCGGCACGAAAAATCTTCAGGAACAGCTCTACTTCAAGGACATTCCGTTCCTCGAATCATTGCTCGGACCGCTGAAGGTCTGCTACATGAAAGGCCGCGGCAACTATCTCTGCCGCCATAAACTCTACGCTCTGCGCGACAATCCGCTGCTCAACGGCCTCGAGGAAATCGAGCAGTTCCATCACATCGCTGCTTGGGAGAAGACGACCGAGACAGGCGACCGAGCAGAGATCGACGCTCTGCCCGAAACCTCCGCGCTGTGGCCCAAGCTCGACGCCCGCACCGAGGCCTGCCTCGGCCAGAGCTGCCCTGACTGGGAGCGCTGCTTCATTACTGCCATGCGGCGCAAGGCGCTCGAGAGCGAGATCGTCATCGTCAATCACCACCTCTTCTTTGCCGATCTCAGCATCAAGCAGCAGGCGGGAAACGCGCCAGACGCAGGCATCCTGCCCGAAGCCGCAGCGGTGATCTTCGATGAGGCACACGAGCTCGAAGAGGTGGCCTCAAACTACTTCGGCATCGGCCTCAGCACCTCGCGCATCGATGAACTTGTTCGCGACACCGAGATGATGCTGCGCGCCAGGCAGGCTTCGACCTCGGCCATCGAAAGCGCCTGCTCTACGCTGCAGAATCGCTCGCGCATGTTCTTCGGCGCGCTGCCAGGTGAAACCAGCGGTGCAGGTCGTATGCCGTTCCTCAACCGTGCCGACTTCCTCGAAGAGAGCGGCGACTACTACACGGCCACGCTCAACGCCCTCACACGGCTTGAAGGTGAACTGGAGCGCGTGAAAAATGTCGAGGAGTCGCAGGGTCTGCGTAAGCGCACAGCAGACATTCGCTCGCACCTCAACTTCCTGCTCGAATCCACCGATCACAACACCGTCTTCTGGATCGAACGCCGCGCTCTCGGCGGAGTACGCAACCTGGCGCGTAGCCACGGTCATGCCCTCAACACGCACCTGCAGGCAACTCCGATTGATGTCTCGGAGCTACTTGCAACGACGCTCTTCGCGAACTACTCCAGCGTCATCCTCACCTCGGCGACGCTCACCGTCTCCGGGGGCTTCGAGCACATTCGCAAGCGGCTGGGGCTGAACCCAGCGCGAGAGTTAATTGTTCCATCGCACTTCCAGTACGAACGACAGGCGCTGCTCTATCTGCCGCCCACGATGCCCGATCCACGCGAGCCTGACTTCACCGATCGCGCCGCCGAACGCATCCGCCGCGTACTTGAGATATCGCAGGGACGTGCTTTCTGCCTCTTCACCAGCTACACACAGATGCGCACCATCTACGAGCGCATGTGCCAGGAGCTGCCGTATCCATTGCTGCTGCACGGCACAGCTCCGCGCCACGTTCTCGTTCAACAGTTCCGCGAGACGCCGAATGCTGTGCTCTTCGGCACATCCAGCTTTTGGCAGGGAGTCGACGTGCAAGGCGAGCAGCTAAGCTGCGTCATCATCGACCGCCTCCCTTTCGCCGTCCCCACTGATCCCATCGTCGAAGCACGTATGCGAGCCATCGAAGAGAATGGCGGCAAGCCTTTCTTCGACTATCAGGTACCGAATGCTGTAATCACGCTGAAACAGGGCTTTGGACGCCTCATTCGCTCGCTTGGAGATCGCGGCGTGTTGATGCTGCTCGATCCTCGTGTGCGCCGTCAGCGATATGGACGCATCTTCCTCGACAGTCTTCCGCCATATCGCCTGACTGAAGAGATCACCGATGTGGAAGCTTTCTTCCGCCCGGACGCCATAAAATAGCTGTAGTCATGGGGCGCAATCTTTACATCCTCGCAGCTACTCTGCTGGTGCTCTCGCTAGTCTCCTGCGGACTGGCCTATACCAACATTGCGCAACAGCCTGGTTCTCCGGGAGATGTCTCTCTGTGGCGCACTACAGGTCTGGGGCTCTTTGTCGTCGCATTGGTTGTAGCGCTGGCTGGAATCCTTTCCGCGCTCTTCGAGCAGGCCGAACGCCGCGCGGAAGAAGACCGCCGCCAGCGCCGCAAGTCCTAATTCCGGTCTCGAAACGGTACAATAGATGAGGGCGAGTCCGCGCTTCTTACTGCGAAAATCTCACTCCGTGCGGGCCTGTTGAAAGGTATTGGAAACACCATGTTTGAAGTCACCGTAGAAGCCGGGTTCTCTTCCGGCCACTACCTTCGCAACTATCGCGGCAAGTGCGAGAACCCGCACGGCCACAATTACAAGGTCTACGTCACGCTGATCGGCGAGGAGCTTGACGAGGCTGGCCTTCTGCTCGATTTCAAGCTGCTCAAACAGGTGATGCGTCCTGTGGTTGACTACCTGGACCATCAGATGATCAACGACCTCGAACCCTTCACGACGGTCAATCCTTCTGCGGAAAATCTCGCCAAATACTTCTTCACGGAAACCGCGAAGCAGCTTCGCGATATGACAGCAGGGCGCGTCAGGATCAAGGACTGCACGCTGTACGAGACCGATACAAGCTTCGCCCGGTATTACGAGTAAGCCAACATGCATCTGATTGAGCTGTACAAATCCGTACAGGGCGAATCGTCCTTCGCCGGCCTGCCGTGCATCTTTGTGCGACTTGCCGGATGCAACCTGCGCTGCTCGTGGTGCGACTCGGAGTACACCTTCTCCGGCGGCAAGCCGTTTACTGAGGACGAAGTCGTCGCTCAGATTGAAGCCCTGGCGCCATGCAAACTGGTGGAGTTCACTGGCGGCGAGCCGATGCTGCAGGCACGCGAACTGCTGCCCCTCATGGAGCGTCTTCTCGCCTCAGGTTACACGCTCATGATGGAAACCTCCGGCGAGCGCCCGCTGGCCGATGTTCCCAAGGCTGTGCACAAGATCGTCGATGTAAAGTGTCCTGGTGCTGGGGCTGCCGCGAACTCGTTTCGCAGGGAGAACCTCGACGCGCTGACGAGCCGGGATGAGGTCAAGTTCGTGATCAGCGATCACGCCGATTATGAATTTGCGCGCGACTTTATCCGCGAGCATGCACTGGAGAAAAAAGCCGGACAGATACTACTCTCGCCCGCATTTCAGAAGACCCCGAGCCCGCTGCGCACCGCCGACAACATGGCGCTCGACCCGCGCAAGCTGGTGGACTGGATGCTCGAAGATGGACTTCCCGCACGGCTTTCATTGCAGATTCACAAGTTCATCTGGGAGCCGCAAAAGAAGGGCGTCTGACATTCGCCGAGGCTGCGCTACCATGCGAATATGCGCCTCTTTGCTGCCTCCTCTCTTCTGTTTGCGACTACGTGTTTTTTCGCTCAAACCTCTACTACTGCAAAACCGATTGAGATCAAAGTGGTCGTCGTCAACATGTTTGAGGTTGGCGCCGACACAGGCGACGCTCCCGGCGAATATCAGTACTGGGTGGAGCGCGAGCATCTCGACACGGTGCTGCCGTTTCCTCAGGGCTATCACGATCTGCGCATGAATCATGACGGCGTCCTTGGCGTGCTTACTGGAGTCGGCACGGCGCGCGCTGCAGCAACCATCATGGCTCTTGGACAGGACCCTCGCTTCGACCTGTCGCATGCATATTTCGTCGTCGCCGGTATTGCGGGCATCGATCCAGCAATGGGCTCGATTGGCTCAGCCGTATGGTCCGACTACATCGTCGATGGCGACCTAGCGCACGAAATCGATGCCCGCGAGATTCCCAAGGACTGGAAGACGGGATACGTTCCGCTTGGCAAGTCGACACCCTACGAGCAGCCACGCACAGCACGCTTTGGTGATGACGGCAACGTCTACCACCTCAATCCCTCGCTCGTCGATTGGGCGTTCCAGCTCACAAAAGACATCAAGCTTGAGGACACGCCTGCCATGGCGGAGCGGCGACAGCAGTTTGAGGGCGCGGCGGCAAAGCGGCCTCCGTTTGTACTGCGTGGAGCGAATCTCTCGGCCTCAACCTTCTGGCACGGCAAGCTGATGAACCAGTGGGCGCACGACTGGGTCAGCTATCAGACAGACGGCAAGGGCACCTACGCTGTATGTGGCATGGAGGACACTGGCACTCTGCAATCGCTTACCTGGCTTGCGCGAGCAGGAAAAGTCGATATTAACCGAGTGCTGGTTCTGCGCACGGCATCGAACTATGATCAGCAGCGGCCAGGCAAGACCGCGGCTGAAAGCCTTGCCGAAACGAAGATTCGGCAGTACAGCGCTTACATGCCTTCGTTAGACGCAGCCTATCGCGTCGGACATGTTGTCGTGGACAACCTCGTCACCAACTGGAATAAGACGAGGGACTCGATCCCCTCACATGAGTAGAGTTAGCGGTCTTAGTCGATGGCACGACGCACGATTCGCCGGACTAACTCTGTGACGACCCCGTAGACGACATAGGAAGCGACCTCGCTGGTTCGCTCACGACTGGTCTGCTCCGCAGCTCCAGCGGTAAGCCCCAGCGCCGAGAGCGGGCTGTCATGACTCAATGCCACCAGGGCCATGCCAAAGCTCGCTCCCTGCTTTGCCGTAGCTGCGGGATAGACTTCAGCTGCTGCTCCGTAAGCTGCACCTGCTGCTGCTCCCATCCCAAGGTGAAGCGAGCTTTCTGCGACGCGCTTCTGCTTTTCCGAAAGCTTTCGATTCGTCATCCTGCGTGCCATCAAAGACGAGGTACTCTCATGCCTGCTGCTTGGTGGATAAAATTTTTCTGCAGCCTTCTTAGCCGCAGCACCGGCAATACCGCCGATCAATCCGGCAAGCGCGCCCTTTACCAGGGATCTCGTTCGTGTTTTCGTCACGCAGGTTCACCTCAAACATTCAGATCGCAGACTGCGACAACAGCTTACCCAATATAAGCCGAAGCGTCCGTTGTATCTTCGCCGCCGCGAACTCCCACTGCGCGGAACAGCAGTGTGAACACAACGGCAAGCCCAAGATTCAGTAGCAGAGCTGGCACAGCCGCGTACATCGCCCAGGTTCCTCCCAGCCAAGCTGGAAGATGAAGCGGGTAGACCGAGCTTTTGAGCCCAAGCGCGGCAGCCATCGCTGTTCCAGAAGCCATGCCTGCCGCCCACCCAATAACCAGAGCCCACGGATTGAACCAGCGAGTGAACACGCCGATCACAATCGACGGAACCATCTGGCAGATCCAGATGCCTCCCAGCAACTGCATCTCAATTGCATACGGTGTAGGCAGCCACAACACAAAGACCAGCGCGCCAAACTTCACCACCAGCGAGACGACCTTCGCCATGTTCGACTCCTGGTGCGGGAGCATCTTGCGGCCAGTCAATTCGCCATAGATATTGCGTGTGAACAGGTTCGACGCAGCAATCGACATAATCGCCGCGGGTACCAGCGCGCCGATGGCGACCGCAGCCAGGCAAAAGCCCGCGAACCACTCCGGGAACGATTTCAAGAACAGCTGCGGAACAGCGGAGCTTGTATCCTTCGTTGCATCGATGCCGGCTGCCAAGGCCAGATATCCCAGCAGAGCTACTAGACCAAGCAGGAAGCTATACGCCGGCATCATCGCTGCATTACGGCGAACCACATTAGGGCTCTTTGCCGAGAGCACGGCAGTAGCCGTATGTGGGTAGAGCATCAGAGCCAGCGCCGAGCCGATGGCCAGCGTCGAATAGCCAAGAAACTGCGTCGGCTTGAGGTTAATCGTGCCCGGAGGCGTATGCTTCGCCAGCGCCTGATTGGCCATTGCGAAGACGTGAGCATAACCGCCCAGCTTGATCGGTATGACGATCAGTGCGGCAATCACCATGATGTAGAGCATCACGTCCTTGACGATGGCGATTACGGCAGGCGCACGCAGTCCGCTCGAATAGGTGTACGCAGCGAGGATGATGAATGCAGCCGCCAGCGGCCACTCGCCATGCAGCCCCATGGATGAGATCACGACGCGCATGCCCACCAGCTGCAATGCAATATATGGCATCAGCGCCAGGATGCCCGTCAGAGCAATCGCCAGCGTAAGCCAGCGGTTGCCGAAGCGCCCGCGAATGAAGTCTGCGAAAGTGACATAACCATGCCGATGACACACACGCCACAGGCGCGGCAGCACCACCATCATGTAGGGATACGTAATGATCGCGTATGGAAGCGCGAAGAAACCCATCGCGCCAGCTCCGTAGAGAGCAGCAGGAACAGCAATGACGGTATAAGCCGTGTAAAGATCCCCGCCGACGAGAAACCACGTAATCCACGTGCCAAAGCTGCGACCTGCCAGCCCCCACTCTTCCAGAGAAGCTATGCCCGCCTCAGGCCTGCGCCATCGAGCTGCCCAGAAGCCTGCCAGTGTGACCAGAACAAAGAAGAGGCAGAAGACGGCCAGCGCAGTGGTATGCAATCACAAACTCCTATGTCGATTGAACCCATCCTAACGCAAGCGAAGACCTACAGCCCACGGCTGGAGTCATTCCACTCGTAGGTCACGACGCCAAGATCGCCGAGCATCTTGAGCACCGTCTCCACATTGCGCCGGACCTCAGCTCGCGCGCTTACTGGAACCTCGTGTGCTTCTTCTACCGCGACCACGCGTCCATAGGGCCACGCACTCTCAGGAATTGCATTCAACGCCGTCGGCAGGTCGCTGACGCGCACATCCAGATTGCGACGCCGCGCACCAACCGGACGCAGCAGACCACCCTGCCCCATCGGGCTTGGATTGGCATCCGCTATCAGCACATGCAGGGTAACCATACCTCCCTGAACCGTCAGATAGGGGTTCTCCCACGAGGTCAACGACCGCACGGCCATGTAACGCGTCTTCGAAGGAGGAGGAATCAGCTCCAACTGCTGCCGCGCCGACTCCATTGCCTGCTGTTGCTGCGCGGCAAGGGTAGCCGATGGCTGGGCCGCCGTAGCTGAAGAGCGACTGCAGCCGATGAAGGTAAGGGGCAGAGCTAAAGCGCAGGAGAGGAGAGTTGCGAGCGAGAATCGCTCGGCTGAGGTGTGCATATCGGATATCAGCATACCAAGCTTTTTCCCGGTATTTCGACTGTTTTTACGTCTTTCAAGCAGTTTCAAATCGTGTGTAGTTCAGCGACCGCTCCAAACCGGGTGACGCTTCTCAAGAAAGGCCTTTGTCCCCTCCGCTTTGTCTGCCGTCCCACAGAGACGGCCAAAGATTCCCGTCTCGATCCGCAGCGCATTCTCAAGATCACGCTCGGCTCCCCGGTATACGGCCTCCAGACAGCCTGTAACCGCCAGCGGGGCCATTGACAGAATCGCCCGCGCCAGCTCCTGGCCTCGTTCCAGCAACTGGTCTACCGCGACGACCTCATCGACGAGGCCAATCCTCAATGCCTCCTGCGCAGAAATAATCTCGCCCGTAAGCAGCAGTTTCAATGCTGCCGATGAGCCCACAAGCCGAGGCAGCCGCTGTGTGCCGCCATAGCCGGGGATTAGTCCCAACTTCACCTCCGGCTGTCCCAGCGTCGCGTTCTCCGAAGCAATACGCATCGTGCACGCCATCGCCAGCTCGCAGCCCCCGCCCAGGGCAAATCCATTGATCAGGGCGATCACTGGTTTCCCACACGTCTCGATCTGACGAAAAATATTCGTCCCCTTGCGGGACAGAGCACGCCCAGTGACCCGGTTTGTCGTTGTCAGCTCCTTAATATCGGCTCCAGCAGCAAAGGCCTTAGCTCCTTCGCCGGTTAGCAGGATGACACGGACCGAAGGGTCCTTCGCCAGAACCATAAAAAGATCGCGGAGATGATCGAAAACCTGCGCATTGAGCGCATTCAGCACGTGCGGACGATTGATTCGGACAGTGGCAATATGATCGCTTACCTCGCAGACTACCGATTCCGTGCTCTTTGTCGCTTCCATAGAACTCTCCTGATCGCACAATAGTGTCTGTTTGTAATCGCCCTTCGCCCACGATACTACCTCGCCCGGGAAAGTATCATGATGACGATACAATCGTACTTATGATCAAAGGAATAACTCTGGTCCGTGAGGTGGCCTCCGCGGATGCACACGATAAGCTGAGCCAGCTCCTGCTCTCACTGGGCTTTGAGCAGGGCAAGGGCTGGGACGATGGTACAGGCCGGGGTGTCGCCCTGCTGGCCCCGCTCGGCAACCTGGAGTTGATCACGGGCCGTCCGCCGGCCGTTCCTTCCATTCTGATTGAGGTCTTCAACCTTGATGCCATCCACTCGGCCGTGCACCAGTGGATGCTGGCCAACTATCGCAGCGAGGACGTGGCCTCGCTCCTGGGCTCACCCGAGTTGACCCACTGGAACAGCCGTCTCTTCACGGTAAAACTTACCGACGGCAACACCGACGGTCTTGTGCTCGGCTTCTGGCAGTCCGAGAACCCCCTGCATGGCAAGCCTGCAGCGATCGAAGGCGATCTTTCTGCCGCTGGCATGCGCTTTGCCATCGTTACCGCCCGCTGGAATGCTGTCATTACCGATCGGCTGCTGCAGGGCTCCCTCGACGCTCTTCATCGTAGCGGAGCAGCAAAGGCCGACATTGAGATCGTCCGCGTTCCTGGCGCATGGGAAGTCCCCTCCGCAGCCCGCACGCTCGCTGAGACGAAGCGCTTCGACGCCATCATCACGCTCGGCTGCCTGATTCGTGGTGAAACAGCCCACTATGAAGCCATCTACAACGAAGTCGCCCGCGGCATTGGTCAGTCACAACAGGATACCGGCATCCCGCATGCCTTCGGTGTGCTTACCTGCGAGACGCTTGAGCAGGCACTCGATCGCGCCGGCATCAAGGCCGGCAACAAAGGTTTTGAGGCTGCCATCGCCGCCATCGAAATGGTTTCCATCCAGAGAAAGATCAAAGCGGAGGACAGCAAGTAAATGGGCACGCGACGCAAATCCCGCGAGCTGGCGATGCAGATGCTCTTTCAGGGCGACCTGGGCAAACAAACTCCTGAGCAGGTAGATAAGCTGTTCTGGGCCTCCCGCGACGACGTCGATGACGATACGCGCGCCTTCGCCGAGGATATCTATCGTGTCGCCACCACACGACAGCCGGAGATCGACAAGCTCATCGAGGCACACGCGCAGAATTGGCGTCTCGAGCGCATGGCGGTCGTCGACCGCAACCTCATCCGCGCAGCAGTAGCCGAAATGCTTGGCAGCCCGAACACGCCAGCAGCCATCATCATCAATGAGTCACTTGAGGTTGCCCGTCGCTATGCAGCGCCTGAGTCCATACACTTTCTTAACGGCGTACTCGATGCCATTGCCCGAGATCTGCTAAAACAGCGTCTCGCATAAAGCACATAAACAACAATCGAAACAAACTACAGCAGAAAGCCCGCTTCTATCCGAAGCGGGCTTTCTGTTGTATTGATTCCTTGTTTACGAAGTAGCCTTACGCGGATGCTGAACAACCAGGTTAGGCGTCACATAAGTCGAAGGTGCATCCGTGCCATTGGAGCAAGTCGAACCGGTGCTGTTGGGGCAAACGTACTGTGGCAACTTCGGATTGATCGTCTGCGTTGGATCGTCCTTGAGAGTCGAGCGGCTGATCAGGTGGACCTGATTATCGCCTGATGTTCCGACATAGAACGTTGTATTGTCCGAGCTGATTGCACCGGCAACCGGAGCCGTTGCTCCGCCCGTCAGCGCGACCTGTGTCAGCGCCCCGGTTGCGGGGGTGTAAACCGGTAGCGATCCCGATCCGGTGTACGTAACCATGGCAACGCTTGAATCAGACGTCGGGATAACTCCTGTAATCGCAGTAGCCGTCACACCCATCGGAATGCTGTTCTGCGATATGCGATTGGCCGTGAAGTATGTAGCTGGAACAGGTGCAGGGCACTGTCCAATCGGGAGCCCCCCCGGTGTGGAAGACGTTCCTGCCTGGAAGGCGAGATCAACAATCGAGGCTCCTCCAGTCACCGTTGCACCGAGAATATGCAACCCATCGTTCGTCGCCGCGACCCGGTCTGTTGGAACTGTAGCTGTGTCGGCCAACGGATAGTAGGCATTCGTAATCGAAGTTGTATTCGGCGGTGTCCCTGTGATCGTCGTGCTTGGGCAGTAGCTGCGACCTGTTGTCGAGGCTCCAGCCAAGTAAGCACCTACGCTCGGCACCGTCACGGCAACATCGGTCGCATTTGCTCCGAGCCCAACCAGGTTCCAACCGGTGAAGCTGGAGTGAACCAAAAGCTGATTGCCCGGTACTACATTTCCGTTCACATCGACCGAACCCAGCGTGATATATGCTGTTGCGCTATCCGGTGTGAACTGCGCACGCATTGCTACTCCGCCATATGTCGACGAGATCGTTCCGCTTGATGTGGTGTAAAGATATGTCAGCTGCTTGCGCGGATCTGAAACTACCAGTGTGGTTCCGTCTGGCGAGATTGCAAGAACCTGGCCTGCCACGCTCGCGTCTTCTTTGGTCAAGCTGTTCGTCGTGGCATTGAAGACCATGATCTCGGTCGTCGTTCCCATGTAGATCGATGCGCCGTCGTTCGACAGGACCATCGAATTCGGTGCAAGAGGAAGACGTACCGGAGCACCAGTCGTCAGATTCGTAAAGTCAATCGGCAGGATATAGCGTGACTGCGTGCTGCCAATCCAAAGCAGCGTGCTATTCGTTCCCGGAGTTGTTACTGTCACCGGATTCGAAGCTACAGGCGTGCCATTGCCAAACAGGCCAATCTGATTGATTGGCGAAGGATTGCATGTAGGTGGCTGGCAGATTGCCGTAATCGAAGCTGCCCCCGGAAAAGCAGGTGTAACCGTACCGGTTGAAGCAGCAGGAATTGTGATCGGCGTTGTCGAAATAAAGGTTAACGCCAGTCCTGTCAAAATCGTGTTGTTGATGTCCGTCGCGACGGCCGAAAGCGGCTGCGTATTATTCTGGTTCACCACAATATTGGTCTTGCCACCTGTGTTTGGCACGGTCATCGCGATTTTGACTGGCGGGCACGTGGAGAAGAAGCCGGCGGACGAACCAGCCTGCGTCAGATTGGCGCTGATGACCGTCGAACCTGGCTGCTGCGCCGTGACCACGCCGTTCTCATCGATCGTTGCAACCGAGGTTGTCTGGGCAGCGAATGAGAGGTGGCCTACCTGGCAGGTGATGTTGTTGCCATTTGAATCGAACGCGCGCGCCACCAGCTGCGCCGTCTTTCCCTGTGAGATGCAGGCTGTCCCGGTATACGCGGGAGCCGTTACCGTAGCTTGCGCCGCAAGCGGGCAGCAGTTCGACGTTGGGTCGTTCGTGCAGTCAGTTGTAGGCGACCCCAGCACAATGCTCGTCACCTTCGGATGGATAAAGATTGGCAATGGATTGCTGTTCGCGCCGCCGCCCGAAGCCACAACATAAACCTCACCCGCAAGCCCCGTCACATTGCAGGTCGTGTAATCAGGAATGCCGCCACCAGTGTTGCGGTTCCACTGACCAGCGCACAGCTTTCCAGCATTTGCGCCCGAGGGAACGACATCAGCAATATAGGGAGCTGCAATCGCATGGCCCGTAGCATCAAACACGCCATAGGTATATGAGGAAACATTCACTGTGTTGCCGTTGCAGTCCGTCGCTGTCGGCGTAGCTACCTGGCCAATCTGGCCCTGGTTCAGCGAGATTCCATAAATCTTCGGCAGCAGCGTAATCGTCGTCACCTGGCCAACCAGGGGGCCGCTTCCGTCCGCGCTGCATGAAACCGCCTTGGCTCCCTTCGAGCAGCCGGATATCGAAATACCAAATGGAATCGTAAAAAACAGAAGTACCGCTAGACTGACAAACCGACGCATTGAACCTCCCCGTTCAACCGGAACGCAAGCTGAACGGTTTCACCGCATACGCTGAATTCCCGAGGCTTCAGTGTATAAAGCCGAAGTCTCCCGAGGCAAATAGTGGAGCTGATGTTTTGACGCAGAAACCCCGGATGTGTCGTCATCGGGGCCAGTTATCTGGCGGGCATCTGCGTCTCAAACCAGTTCAGCGCCCTCTCCAGCACGTCCCTCCGGTGTTCGGGCGACCGAAACGCGTGCCCCTCATTCGGATATACCACCAGCTGCGTCTTCACACCCTCAGCCCGCAACGCATGCCAGAATTCGAAGCTCTGTGGCGCCGGACACTCGCCGTCGCGGTCCCCTACCACTACCAACGTTGGCGTTTTCACCTTCTTGATGAACTGAATCGCCGAACTCTTTGCATACACCTCCGGATCGTCATACACGCTTGCTCCGAAGAATGGAATCATCCACTGGTCAATCGAGTTTTCTCCGTAGTAACTTTTCCAGTTGCTGATACCAGCCCCGGCCACCGCTGCCCGAAAACGAGTCGTCTGCGTTACGGCAAACATGGTCATAAACCCGCCATAGCTCCATCCAGTCAGGCCCTCGCGAGCTTTGTCGATTGGCAGCCGAGCCTCGATCGTGTCCATCCCGCTCGTAATGTCACGCAGGTCGCCATGGCCGAAGTCCTTGATATTGGCCTGCGTAAACCTTTCTCCCTGTCCATAGCTGCCCCGCGGATTCGGCATAAACACAAAGTAACCGAGCCCCGAGAACGGAACCCCGCCATACCCAACGCCTGGCCACCTCGGTGACACAGCCGACGAAGGTCCTCCATGCACATTCACAATCAGAGGATATTTTTTATCCGGATCATAGTTAGCCGGGTACAACAGCCAGCCCTGCACGTGGAAGTCTTCGTTCGTCCACTCCACGTTCTCCGTCTTACCCCATAACGGCTTCAACCCATCGTTCAGATGAGTAATTTGCTTCAGATGTGCATCCGGCCCCGCCCAAACCTCTGGCGCATGCTCAAACGAGCTTCGAATGATGGCAATATCGCCATTCTTCGCTGTCGAGACACTCATCACTGCCGTGCCCGAACCAATCGACTCAGGAAAGGTCACGCCATCCCCGCTATCTTTGCCGGTTCTCAGGTCGAAATCGGTCAGGCGGCTCGATCCGCCAATGTGCTCCGAGATGCCGAGCGTATTGTCGTCGATCCACACAAAGTAAGCAGGTGTGGCCTTGCGTTCAGGCGTCAGGTTCTTCGGCTCGCCCCCAGTAGATGGAACAACCCATATGTCTCCGCCCGTCGATCCCTGATCGCTCATCAATCCGCCAATAAACGCGATCTGCCTTCCATCGGGGGACCAGCGTGGAAGCGCGATCTGTAAGCCGTGCAGCAGACCAGAAACCTCAGACGGAGCAAGAATCATGTGGATTTCTTCCGTCACGTGATCCTGCAGGTTGCTATGGCTTTGGGCAATGCTTCGGCGGATGTCTGCGGTATAAAGCTTCGCCACCCACCAGTTGTTTTCTCCCGGGGGATTCGCTGCGACAAAAGTAATTCCAGCGGATGAAGGCGCCCAGGCAAACTCGTACACGTGCAGGTTCTGCGGTGTAAGCCAATTCACAGCACCTGTAGCCAGATCGACCGAGTTGACCCGTTGCACCTCAACTCCATCCTCACCAACCACTCCGGCCCACGGCTTCATCGCTGCCAGAGCGCCTGCCGCACGCGTCGCGTTTTCCACAAACAGAAACGCAATCGACTTCCCATCCGGCGACCACGCTGGAGAAGTGATCGCACCCGTCAAGTGCGTCAGTTGTTTTGACATCCCCGTCTTCTTCGACCACAAAAAGATCTGCCCTTGTCCCTTTGGCTCCGCGCCGCAGTCCGAGATATAGGCCAGTGACTCTCCATCTGGTGACCACGTCGGAGTAGAGCTGCTACACCCGTCCGCTGGACCCGTTTCCAGCAACTTGTCGTTACCGGTTTCCAGCTCCGTCAGGTGAATCTGCTCGCTCCGCCCGCTGCGGACCGACCAGGCCACCATCTTTCCATTTGGAGCGATGGCTGCTGAAACCGGCGTCCTTGTCTTGCCCAGTAGCTCCAACATCTCCCCAATGCGGGGATCTTTTGTCCCCTGGCTCTGGGCATTGGAACCCAGGAGAAAAATGGCCAGTATGGACGACGGAACGAGAAAACGGGTTTTCGCAAAGATCATGGCGATAAGGCTAGCATTTTCAATCGCTGTCACTAAATCATGATTTTTGGATTGCGCGAATTTCACCGGCATTGCATCTTCGCCTCCGCTGAGGCCGCAAACGCAACATTCTAAAAGCGTCAACCGGTTGTTAGGTAGCGAGCTAGCACTTCAAGGGGATCGTTCAACAAGCAACGAAAACGCTCAAGGCTAGGAATTAGCTCCCTGTTAAACGACCTGATCCACTCCACCGACTTATCCAAGCGCCAACCACTCATTCCAGGCATCAAGCGCGTGTTCGCATTGAATACGGTGACGTTCTTTTTTGTCGCGGATTTTTTTGCGTAACTCTTCTTCGAGTGGGAGCAACAAGTCAAACGTGATGTTGGCAGGCTGAAAGTTTTTAGCCTCGCTGTGGGTGATGTAGTGGGAAAGGCTTCCATTCGCCGTAATACGTGGTGCTGGTGCGGGTGTGCGGCCCTGGGCAAGAGCGGCGGCGTAGCGCCCAGCGAGCAGGCCCGAGGCGATGGATTCCGTGTAGCCCTCGACTCCGGAGAGTTGGCCAGCGATGAGTATATTGGGGTGCTGCTTGAGTTGCAGAGTTTCGGTGAGCACCACAGGTGCATTGACGTAGGTGTTGCGGTGGATCTGGCCGTAGCGGAGAAACTTTGCATTCTCAAGGCCAGGAATCATGCGGAGGACGCGAGCCTGTTCGCCATACTTGAGATGGTTCTGGAAACCGACCAGGTTATAGGAGTCGGCACGAAGATTTTCCTGCCGCAGTTGGACAACGGCATAGGGCCACTTCCCTGTTTTTGGGTTGGTGAGGCCGGCGGGCTTCATGGGACCGAAGCGAAGGGTATCGCGGCCTCGGCGTGCGGTTTCTTCAATAGGGAGGCAGCCTTCGAAGTATTTGGGTACCTGGTTGGCCGCAGGTTGCGGTATGTCCGTAGGAATTTGCTCCCATTCTTTGGCAGGGACGGTCTCGGCCTTAGTGAGGGCTTCCAGAAAGGCCTCGTACTCTTCTTTGGTGAAGGGACAGTTGATGTAGTCGGCGGTACCTTTGTCCCAGCGGGCGGCGAAGTAGACCTTGTCCATATCAATGGAGCTGGCGTCAACGATCGGGGCAATGGAGTCGTAGAAGGCAAGCTGAGCAGAACCGGTGAGTCGCTGTAGCTCGGCGACGAGCGGAGGCGAGGTGAGCGGACCGCTCGCGAGGACGGTGATGGTGTCCGGATCGGACTCGTCCAGCTGCGTGACTTCTTCGCGAACGACGGTGATGCGCGGATGGTCGTCGATGAGTTGGTGGACGCGGGCGGAGAATTCGATGCGGTCGACGGCAAGAGCATGGCCAGCGGGAACGGCGGAGGCATCGGCTGCAGCGAGGAGGAAGGAGTTGGCGCGGCGCATCTCCTGCTTGAGAAGCCAGGGGGCAGAGTTTTCGGACTCAGATTTAAGGGAGTTGGAGCAGACGAGCTCGGCGAAGTTGGACGTCTCGTGCGCCTCGGTGGAGCGCGCGGGGCGCATCTCGTAGAGGGTAACATCGCAACCGAAGGAGGCAACATGGAGGGCGGCTTCGGGACCAGCGAGTCCTCCGCCGATAACTTTAATCTTCTTCATTAGCTCTATTGTTGCAGTACTGGAGCAACAAACCCTATTCGACGGATTTGTGGAACCGCCGCGGGGTGACTGCCGTACTCTTTTCCATAAGGCGCTGCGGGTTATGCGCCTGACACGAGGGTCACCATGTTTTGCCTGATTCTATTGGTCCTCTTCCTGAGCCGACGCTGCTGGTGCGGTTCTTACTACTATCCCCACTACTACAGACCTTACCCCTACCCGTATGGTGCGCACTCACCATATGACCCGTACTGGCGGTCACGATACTACTGGGATGGCTACGGCTACCGCCGGTGTTGGTAGCCACGCCTTAAGTGCGAGAGGCGGCGAGGGCTTTGAGAGCTTCACCGTCGATGCGCATGATGCGCCACTCGTCGAGCATGTGCGCCCCCATCTGCTGGTAGAAGTCGATGGCCATCTGGTTCCAGTCGAGAACATGCCACTGGAAACGGTCTCCGCGAGAGAGGGAGATCTGTGCCAGGCGGGCGAAGAGGGCTCGGGCGATCCCTTTGCGGCGAAACTGCGGACGGACGAAGAGATCTTCGAGGTGGATACCGGCATTGCCCCGCCACGTGGAGTAGAAGTGAAAGTAGAGGGCCATGCCGGCAGGTTTGGTTACGTTGTCTTCAGTCCACTCGGCAATGAGGCATTGGAAGACGGGCTGCGGCCCAAAGCCGTCTCGTAGAAGATCTTCAGCAGTTGCGACAGCAGCCTCGGGCTCGCGTTCGTACTCGGCTAGCTCACGGATGAAGGCCAGCATCTCAGGCACGTCCTCAGGTGAGGCTTCGCGGATGGTCAGCGGAGTGATATTCGTTTCGGGCATGGTCTATGACAGGATAGCGGTTTGGTAGAAGGCAGATTTCTCCCGAGGCCCCACATACGATGCGGAATGCCGGGCTATTTCGCTGGGGTAGTACTTGCCGCATGCCACTTGTTAAAGGGAATGGAGAAGGCGAAGAGCTCTTTTTTACCATCCAGGGTGTGGATCATTTTGATGTAAATTTCGGCGTCTTTGAGTGGCGGGTCATCGAGTCCCTTGACGTCGTAGAAGAGATAGCCTGCAACCGTGGAATGCGGGTTGACGGTCGTGCTTTGAAAGCCGAAGTCGGCATCGTCGTCAGTGATTTTTTTATCGACCGGCGTATGGTGGATCGTAATCGGCGTAAGTGGAATCTTCGTCCCCTTGGCCTGATTGGTGCTGAAGAGGCGACGGTTAATGTCGTCAAGAGTAGCGGCGGGAATCTTGTCGCTGTTGGCGGAGATGAACTGCATGCGCGCCTGGTCGAGGTTGAGCGCCGTGTCGGAGTCATTTGTAATGATGACGCGGACGGGAATGAGAGAGTGGCGCACGTAAGGCAGACGAAAGAAGTCACAGTTGCGCTGGTCGTCACAGGGGTCGATGGCGATGGTGACCTGCTCATTGGGATGGGTGTCGAAGGCTGGATATTGGTTAGCAGCCTTAGCGGAAGGCGCCTTCTTTTCACGGGCCTGAGCGAGCGGGGCACAGAAAACAGCGGCAAGAGCAGCGAACAGGAAGGTCCGCTGAAAGAGGGTTGTGTGGGAGTTCATGGGCAAGTTGATTATCATCTTCGCTGGTGCACCTGGTAAAGCGAGGGCTGGCTTCGTTTGATTCTGGCGGTTTACAGCATAGTTTTGGCGGCAGTGCTGATTGTTGGCGCTCCTTGGTGGCTGGCACGGATGGCAACCAGCGGAAGATATCGTGCGGGGCTTGCCGGGAGGCTGGGAATATTGCCAGCCGGGTTGGCAGAGTCGGTGCGGGGACGGAAAGTGATCTGGCTACACGCCGTCTCTGTTGGCGAGGCTATGGCCGCAAGTGAACTCATACGAGAACTTCGGGCAGCGCTGCCGGGTTGGGTGATAGCTGTCTCCACTACAACTGAGACGGGCCAGAAGCTGGCGCGTGAGCGGTTCGGAAAGACTGCTGGAGGTGGCGAGGTTTCACCGGTTTTTTATCTTCCTCTGGATTTTGCGTTTGTCGTGCGAAGATATCTTCACCTCCTCAATCCTGGGCTACTCATCCTGATGGAAAGTGAGCTTTGGCCGAACTTGATGAATGAGTGCGTGCGAGGCGGTGTGCCGGTGGCGGTAGTGAATGCGCGGGTGTCGGACCGGTCACTGCCGCGCTATCTGCGACTGCGTTGGCTGTGGCGTCCGCTGCTGGAAAACGTCTCCCTGTTTCTAGCACAAAGCGAAGAGAACGCCGTCAGGCTGAAACAGATTGGTGCGCCAGCAGATAGAGTCCGCGTCAGTGGAAATCTGAAGTATGACGTCAAAGCGGTGAGCGAGACGGCCATGACATCGCTGATTCGCAAACGTCTCCTTGAAGGAGAGAAAGTACTGGTCGTAGGAAGTACTCTGGATGGCGAAGAGACTGTCTTGTTGGAAGCGTGGCGGCAGGTGGTCAAGGTCGTGCCGGATGCTGTGATGGTGCTGGCCCCTCGGCGCCCTGAACGATTTGCTGCGGTCGCAGCTCTGGTGGGAGCGAGCGAGACGGTTGTTCGCGCAAGTGTGCTGAAAGAAAACGTGAATCCGATTGAGCCGGGGAGCGTCATCCTGCTGGATACGATTGGCGACCTCGCCTCGGTGTACTCGTTGGGAGTAGCGGCCTTTGTAGGAGGAAGTCTTGTGCCCGCGGGGGGGCACAATCCGCTGGAGCCCGCACGATTTGGCGTCCCCGTGGTGATGGGATCATCAAGCGAGAACTTCCGCGAAATCGTGGAGTCGATGCGTGCTGCCAATGCCATACGGATTGTCGATGCAGGAGATCTGGCGAACGCGTTGATAGCTTTGTTGACCGAGACTGCAGCAGCGCAGGCGATGGGCGAACGTGGACGCGAGGTATTTGACGCACAGGCTGGAGCCACAAAGCGAACGGTGGAAGCTCTGCTGGAACTGATGGAGCAGCACGCAGCATGAGCGCGAGACGTCCATGGTTGGTTCCGCTGGCCCCGTTATATGGGGCGGTGGTTACGACGAAGCGAAAGCTGTATCGATGGGGCTGGCTGAAGCAGAATCGTCTGCCTGCACCGGTGGTAAGCATCGGCAGTGTTTCAGCCGGAGGTGCGGGTAAGACGCCGTTTGTTGCCATGCTGGCCGAGGTGTTGCATCGAAAGGGTTACTCCGTCAGCATTCTGACCCGCGGGTATGGGAGGACATCGGAGCTGACAGAGCGCGTGGAGCCGTACGACGACCCGGAGTGGCATGGCGATGAGCCTGTGCTGCTGGCGCAGCGTTCGACCGCTCCTGTATTTGCGGGAGCCGACCGGTATGAGGCAGGACTGCTGGCAGAGAAGGTAGAGCCTGGCGAAGGCCGGACGGCCGTTCATCTGCTGGACGATGGCTTTCAGCATCTTCGGCTGGCACGCAACGTGGATATTGTGCTGCTGACGCTGGAGGACACGAAGGATATGCTGCTGCCTGCCGGCAATCTGCGAGAACCGATCCGCACAGTGGCCGAAGCGGATGTGGTTGTTGTGCGCGACGAGGAAGCTGCTGCGCTTAAGGATGTTCTGGACTCACTGCGCGAGAAGGGACACCGTTTTGCTACATGGACGATACGGCGAACGCTAAATCTGCATGAAGACGTGGAGAGCCCGCTGCCGACCATGCCGCTGGCTTTCTGCGGTATTGCCAGGCCGGATAATTTTACGAAGATGTTGACCTCGTCACGATACGAACCAGCCAAAACGGTAGCCTTCGCCGATCACCATCCCTATACCGAGAGTGATGTGGCGCAACTGATCGAAGATGCGAAGCGGATTGGCGCAAATGGATTTGTAACAACGGAAAAAGACGCCGTAAAGATCTCGCCTGAGATGCGCAGGCAACTGGAGTACATTGGGCGGCTTGTCGTTGCGCAGTTGAGGGTAGAGCTAGTTGGGGAGAAGGAGGCCCTAACACAGCTGGTGACGATGGTGGGCGGATTGGACCGGCGCAAGAACCGCGCGTGAGAGAATGGGGCGCTTGGCGACTCGGGACCAACAGTGGAGCAGTGCAGAGATCCGGCGGATGCTGATCGTACGGATCGGCGCCATGGGCGATGTGCTGCATGCGATGCCTGCGGTCGCGGCCATGAGAGCAGCCCATCCTGATTGGTCGATCGAGTGGGTGGTGGAGCCGAGATGGTCTCCTCTGTTGAAGGCCGCGGATGCTACTAATCGCAGCGCGGCGATGCCTCTGGTGGATAAGGTTCATCTTGCCGCTACGCGGGAGTGGAAGAAGAGTCCGCTTTCCGCGAAGGCCTTGAGGGATATTGCTTCGCTGCGGCATGAACTGCGTGGTGGTGGGTTTGATGTGTGCGTGGATATGCAGGGTTCGATACGGTCGGCTGTGATTGGCAGGATGACCGGTGCCAGAACGTTTGCCGGGCCTGCCCATCCATGGGAAGCTCCGGCGCGATGGTTGTATGCGAATAAAGTATCGGTGTCGTCGGCGCATGTTGTCGAGCAAGGGTGTGAGTTGTTGGGTGCAGCTATTGGCGAAGCATTGCACCCGGCTAAGGTAACCCTGCCGGTCGATATGCATGCAGAAGAACTCTGCGCGTCCCGACTGCGCCAACTAGATAAAGAAGCAGGTTTTGTGCTGATAGCTGCCGGGGCTGGCTGGGGAGCGAAGCAATGGCCAGCGGAGCGCTTTGGTGCAGTGGCAGCAGAGTTGGATCGTGCTGGGTACCGCGTACTGATCAACGCTTATTCGCAGGAAGATACGCTTGCCAATGAGGTTGTGCTCGCAAGCGGCGGGCGGGCTGTTGTGTTTCCGTGTGATATGGCGGAGCTGATTGCTGCGACTCGACGGATGGCGTTGGTGATTGCTGGGGATACGGGGCCTCTGCATCTCGCGGCTGCACTGGAGCGCCCTGTGGTGGCGCTGTTTGGCCCAACCGATCCCAAGCGTAATGGACCTTATGGCACAGAAGCGCGTGTATTACGGCATGGCGCGGAGCGACGCGATCACAGGCGGTTGCATGAGCCAGAAACCGGGCTGCTGGAGATTACTGTGGATGAGGTTGTTGGTGCCGCCTTCGATCTGCTGCAGGGACGAACGGGCGTCGATGCAGGTAAGGTAGTGAAGTGACTGAACGAACGAGTTGGCAGCGAATCGCCCGGCGCATCCGCGTCCCCCTGGGCTTTTTGTTTGCGGTTGTGTTTCTGTGGCTTGCGCAGCCTACATGGCGAACAATGGCGCTGAGTCTTCTGCTAGTTGCGCCGGGGCTATGGTTGCGCGGCTATGCGGCCGGGTATGTGAAGAAGAATGCCGAGCTGACACGGACAGGGCCTTATGCGTATACCAGGAACCCGCTGTACCTGGGCTCGATGATGATCGCGTTCGGTTTTGCATGGGCATCGGGGAGTTGGGTGATTTTTGTGGCTCTCGCCGTATTGTTCCTGGCCATCTATCTGCCGACAATCCGGTCTGAAGAAGCCTATCTACGGGAACACTTTGCGGGATTTGACGCGTATGCCGCCGCAGTGCCGCGCCTGCTGCCGCGGTTAACTGCAGCGAAAAGTGACCTGCCGCCGGGGAGATTCTCGCAGGAGCGTTACATGCACCACCGCGAGTACAATGCTCTTATGGGTGCCATCGCCATCTACGGGGCGTTGGCGGCACGTCTGGTGTTCTTCCCGCGTTGATTCCGAGGGGGAGCGACCATTCATCTTCCAAATGGAGCGAGCTGCCTCTGTCAAAACGTCTCACGGCCCTGCTGCTTCCCTGCCTTCTGTGGATGGTATGTGCATCTTCGCGGGCGCAATCGCTCAAAGACAGGCTGTTTCCTCCCCCTCCACCAGTAGTCATTCCTACTCTGGAACCTCCACCTGCAACCTACGCGTTTCCAACGAAACAGACGCTAACCTATACGGTGGACTGGCGCGTATTTTCCGCCGCGATTGCTTCGTTCCAAATCGAGCAGCAGGGCACGACCCAGAAGATTACAGCCACTGCCGATACGGTAGGCGCGGTAACCATGCTGTTTCCGGTAATCGACCGCTTTCAGGCAGGCTTCGATACAAAAACGGGTTGTTCCGCGGGCTTCTCGAAGCAGACGCAAGAGGGGCGACGAAAGATCTCCAGTGACCTGAGCTTCGATTACAAAGAAGGTAAGCAGACCCTGACAGAGCGCAACCTGGTAAAGGGAACGACGAAGCAGCTTACGGCTTCCATTCCGGCGTGCGTGAGCGATTCGTTGTCGGCGATCTTTTATGTGGGATCGCAGCCACTCGTGGTGGGGCAGAACTTCCGGTTTCCTCTGGCTGACTCGATGCGCACGGTCACTGTGACGATGAAGGTCGAGGCCAAGGAAGAGGTCAAGACACCGGCGGGAGTCTTCCAGACAGTGCGCGTACAGCCGACGGCGGACGAAGGAATTGTGAAGAATCGCGGCAAGATCTGGATTTGGTACACCGACGATGCACGACACATCCCGGTACAGGTAAAAGCGAGTTTGTTCTGGGGAACCATTACGGCCCGGCTGCAGTCTTATGAGACGAAGTGAGGGAAATATGGCAGACAACGAACAAGACAAGGAACAGAAGGATACGGAAACTCCAATCGCGTTTGACCCCGAGCGGTATGTGATGATTGCCCGCTATCTGGTGCCAATGGAAGCGCAGATGGCGAAGGGAGTACTAGAGTCGGCGAGCCTGGAGTGCTTTCTGCACGGCGAGAACGCTAACAATCTATTGGCCCCGGCTTTCAAAGCTCGACTAATGGTGCACAAGAAGGACGAGGACGCGGCACGGAAGCTGCTGGATACGACGAGCGAGGGTACAACCCTGCCAGAGACGACGGACGAAGAGCATGACGACTGATGGAACGAACAAGCCGAGGGCGGTCCTGTGCCTCTCGGGAGGCATGGATTCAACCGTATGCGCAGCCCTGGCAGCGAGAGACTATGACGTCTATGCCCTTCACTTTAGCTATGGGCAGCGGACCGAGGCCAAGGAGCTGGCTTCAGCAAAGGAGATTGCACGGCTGACGGGCGCGAAGGAATTTCTGCCGTTGAAAATCGATCTCTTCCGACAAATTGGAGGCTCGGCCCTGACCGACTCAACAATTGCGGTCCCGGATGCTCCGGTCGAGGAGGCAGCGATCGGGGCAGAAGTACCAGTGACCTATGTGCCATTCCGCAATGCTCATTTTCTTTCTGCAGCAGTGAGCTGGGCCGAGGTTTTGGGGGCCAAGCGCGTGTTTATCGGGGCCGTAGAGCAGGATAGCTCCGGCTATCCGGACTGCAGGCCCGCGTACTATGACGCCTTCAACGAACTGATCCGCAGGGGCACCAAAGAGGGCGATATTCGTATCGAGACGCCACTTATCCATATGCGGAAGAGCGAGATCGTGCGGCTTGGAGTTGAATTGGGCGCGCCATTCCATGTAAGTTGGTCATGCTATTCCGGCGAAAGCGAGGCATGCGGCGTTTGCGAAAGCTGTGTGCTGCGCCTGCGGGCATTTCGTGAGGCCGGCGGTACGGATCCGATACCTTACGCGAGTTTGCCTTCTGCATCAAAAAGGTAGCGGTTGCCGAGAAATTTGAGAGTGAACCGGAGCAGTTGCAGGCCGGAAGACAAGATTCTGAAACCAGGAGAACGGAAGTGATCAATCGTATCGGAAGAATCAGGAGCGCAGGTCTGGGAGTGGCTCTGGCTGTTGTGGCTGCCCTGTCCTCGCAGGCAGCATGGGCACAGCCGGCTCCGGCCAGCGTTCATGGTCATGTCAACAATGGCTATTGGCGCCCCCATTACCAAAGGCGACATTAAGCTGACACAGGACCGTAGCTCAGATGAGAAAAGCCGGAAATACCTTTACACCTTCCCGATCAGCGCTACGGGCGACTTTAAGGGAACCGGCATTGCTCCGGGATCTTACCTGGCAGTCGTGTTCTCGGATGACAACAAGAGCATCGACTACCTCGACAACATCACCTTTGCTGCTGGCGAAGATCACCTGCTGAATTTCGATATGACCCGCAAGGAGTACATCGACAAGATGACTCCCGAGGAGAGGAAGCAGCTGGAGGAGTACAAAAAGAAGAACGCCGATGTAACCGCAGCAAATGCAAAGATCGCCAATCTGAACGCATTGCTGACGCAGGCTCGCGCTGATACGAAGGCTGGCAATTTTGACTCGGCCATTACTGCGATGCAGCAGGCTACCACGCAGAAGCCAGATGAAGGCATCCTGTGGGTCGCCCTAGGTGATGCGCAGCTGGGCTCTGCTGACGCCGCTGCTAAGGCTGCTAAGGCCGCGGGCAAGACGGCTACGTCAGATCCAACCGTTCAGGCCAAGTATACCGACGCCGCTGCCTCGTACAAGAAAGCTGTCGATGCGAATGCTGCCTCGAAGAAGCCGAGCGCTGAAACAGCTGCCGCAGCCTATAACCAGATGGGTCAGGCGCTGGCAAAGAGCGGCGACGGTAAGGGAGCTTCGGACGCTTACGAGCAGGCCGCAAAGACATTGCCGGCAAACGCAGGCATGTACTACTACAACGAGGCGGCTACCCTGTATAACGCAGGTAAGCTGGACGACGCGGCTGCGGCTGCGGATAAGGCAATCGCTGCCGATCCGAAGCGCGCTGACGCATACTACATCAAGGGTCAGTCCCTGATTCCGAAGGCCACTGTCGATCCGAAGACACAGAAGATTGTTGCACCGCCAGGATGCGTCGAGGCTTACCAGCAATTCATCGAGCTTGCTCCTGAGAACGAGCAGGCGCGCGTCGAAGAAGTAAAGGGTATCCTGACCGGAATCGGCGCCGAGGTGAAGTCTAGCTTCAAGGCTACGAAGGGCAAGAAGTAGCTTGCGCTGGTTTGTATAGGAAACAAATTGGAAGGCCTCGGCGACATGCCGGGGCCTTCTGCTTGTGCCAGTCAACGGAGAGGAAGGAAGGCATGAGATCGGCTGAGGCGCGTGGCAGCGGACCTGTCGAGGGGCGCATAGTGAGCTTCGATGCGGCCCTGGAAATCGTCCTTGAACAAGCAGCAAAGCTGGAACCAGGCCACAAGGAGCAGATACGCCTGGAGGATTCGCTTGGCCGTGTACTGGCAGAGGCTGTAGTTGCCGATAGAGACCAGCCTCCCTTCCCCCGCTCGACGCGCGATGGCTTCGCGGTGCGAGCCGCAGAGGCCGATGCGGGAAGCTGGCTTCGAGTCGCCGGGCAGGTAAAGGCAGGTGAATCCTGGAATGGTCGCCTGACAGACGATGAGGGGATCGAGATCATGACCGGAGCTCCAGTGCCGGAAGGAGCCGATGCCGTAGTGATGATCGAGCATGTAGAACAGCAGATCAGCGGCGGTCACAAAGTGATCAAGTTGGCACCGGCCCGACGAATCATGGCAGGAGAAAATATTGTGCCTCGCGGAAGCGAGGCGCAAGCTGGAGGCATAGTGCTCGCCGCTGGCACCGAATTAGGGCCGGCTGCGATTGCCTTGGCAGCGGGATGTGGTGCTGCACGGTTGAAAGTTTTTGCGCAACCACGAGTGTCGATACTGGCTACGGGCGACGAGTTGGTCGACGTCCATGAGGAACCTGGGTCAGCTCAGATTCGTAACTCAAACAGCTATGCGCTGGCTGCACTTGTAACGCAGGCGGGTGGAATATCTATGCGGCACCCTATTGCTCCGGATCGCCGCGATGATCTGGAGAGGATGATCTTCGCGGCACGCAACGCGGAGCTGCTGCTGCTCTCTGGCGGTGTTTCTATGGGAGAGTATGACCTGGTCGAAGAGGTCCTGCTCTCGATGGGGGCGGAGTTCTTGTTTACTGGCGTGAAGATGCAGCCAGGAAAGCCCCTGGTTTTCGGCTGGCTGCCGGCAAGACACGGCATGCCCGCCATTCCCTTCTTCGGGCTGCCTGGGAATCCCGTTTCGACGCAGGTCACATTCGCATGTTTTGTAGAGCCTCTGTTGCGAGCGATGCGCGGAGCCTCGGTCGACAGTCCACGTTTTGTTCAGGCGACTCTCGGCGATTGCATTGACGGGAAAGCCGGCCTGACACGCATACTTCCCGCTCGTCTTGTATTTAATCGGGTACTGCCCGAGGTGCGACTAGTGGTATGGCATGGCTCCGGAGATATGGCCGCTAATGCACGAGCCAACTGTTATGCAGTGCTGCCGGAGGACGTGGAAAAATTTCAGAACGGGGATGTGATCTCTGTTCTGCTCAAATAGGGAATAAATGCAGTCGCAGGCTCAGGAGGAGCGAACATTGGCAAAGCTGTCACATTATGACGATAAGGGCCAGGCGCACATGGTAGATGTCAGCGCAAAGACTGCGACGAAGCGAGAAGCGCGCGCGCGCGCGTTTGTCGAGCTTTCGCCGGAAGCTCTTGCTGCACTACCCGACAATCCCAAAGGTAATCCTCTTGAAGTAGCGCGGTTCGCGGGAATACAAGCGGCAAAGCAGACATCGACGTTGATTCCCATGTGCCACGCTTTAGCCTTGAGCTTTGTAGACGTCGATGTGCGAGTAGTGGAAAGCGGCGTGGCGATCGAAGCTACCGCGATGACAGTGGCTGGAACGGGAGTTGAGATGGAGGCGATGGTCGCCGCCTCTACTGCGGCACTGACAGTTTATGACATGACCAAAGCCCTCGATAAGGGTATTCGCATCCGCGAGATTGAGCTGGTTTTCAAAAGCGGCGGAAAGAGTGGCGAATGGCGAAGATAACGCCCTAACATGGCGGTGATTAGACGGCCATCGCGAGATTGACGGAAAAGAGACGTTGGGAATCGTGCCAGGCATGCGTAAGCCTGAATCCTGCAGAGCGAAGCAGCTCTTCAACCCGTGCTTCAGTGAATTTGTAACTGTTCTCCGTATGAATGCTTTCACCTTCAAAGAAGGAGATCGTTAATGCCGGGCCTGCTGCGTTCGCGGGGACATGCACCTGCTGTGCATGGCGCGCAACGAGGTGCATCTCGATGCGCGACTCCACCGTGTTCCAGACGGTTTTGTGGTCAAAGCACTCTGGACGGAAGGTGGCGCCCAGTTCACGATTGAGGCGGATGAGTACATTTTTATTGAAGTCCGCGGTTACACCCGCATCGTCGTCGTAAGCGGCCTTAAGCATTTCGACAGTTTTAAAGGTGCCAGGAGCAAGATCTGTGCCCAAGAGGAGTTGGTCGCCCGGCAGAAGCTGTGCGCGAAGATTGCGCAAAACATCGCGTGCATCCTCAGGAGAAAAGTTGCCAATGCTGGAACCGATATAGAGCGCAAGTGTGCGGGTATTGGGAAGGCGATTAAGCGGTAAACCCTGGGTCGTATAGTCGGCGACCTGACATCGAATCGTAACTCCCGGGATATTGGCGCGAATGTTTTCAGTTGCAGCAGCCAGCGCGGACTCAGAGACATCGACAGGCTGATAAACGACGTTGCGCTGACGACGCACTGCTGCAGCAAGAAGAATGCCTGTTTTTGTAGCAGTACCGGCACCGAGTTCAATGAGTGTCAGCACAGGTGCAGGATCATTGCCGCAAGGCTCCGATGCCCTTTCAATAATCTCATCGGCATGTGCTGTAAATAGACTGCGCTCAGTGCGCGTTAGATAGTACTCCGGCAGTTCGGTGATCTGCTCAAAGAGCTGTGAACCCGCCACATCATAAAAAAGCCACGGAGAAAGCGTCTTGGGCGATGCTGTGAGGCCTGCGCGTGCCTCCTGTGCAACGGCCTGGAGGGGAGAAGGAGGCAATGTTTCAAGACAAGTTGATGGCGTGACAGCGGAGATGGTCGTTGACACGATAGCGATTTCCCTTCCCGGAACCTGCGGCACTTTTTACCGCTCTGCAGTTGGATGCTGGCAGAAAGAAAGAAGTATCCGAAGATACTAGCCTGCTGACAGGACGCTGTCAGCAGGCTAGTGACGATATCTCTGAATTTTCATCAATTCCGTTACCGCGGAGCATCCTTTGCCAAGCGCAGGCCGGAAAACTGCCAGCGTGTGGCCGGAGCAAAGAAGTTGCGGTAGGTCGCGCGAATATGCGTAGCCGGCGTAACGCAGGAACCACCGCGCAACACCATCTGAGAGCTCATAAATTTGCCGTTGTACTCGCCAAGCGCACCAGGCAGAGGCGCATAGCCGGGATAACCGGTATAAGGGCTGGCGGTCCACTCCCACACATCACCGAAGGCCTGCTGCAACCCAGGCAGCGCGCTTGCCGTTGTAGGATGAAGAACGCCCGACTCGGCCAGGTTCGCTTCAGTAGCCGCAACGTCGTTGGGCTGCTTTGCAGGCTCAACATAGGTCAACAGCGAGGGCTGCAATGCTGATTCCTTGCGCAAAATACCGAGTTGCGAGACAGCGTGCTCCCACTCAAACTCTGTGGGAAGGCGATACCCTGCCCAGCGTGCATAGGCATCTGCTTCGAAGAAGCTGATATGACAAACCGGTGTCTCACTCAAATCTTCAAGAGGCATAAACCCGTGGAGCGTGTATATGCTCCAACCAGCCTTCGCTGCAGGATCACGCTGCCAATATAGCGGCGCCTGCCAGCCTTCGACGCGCATCGTCGTCCAGCCTTCAGAGAGCCAGAGCTCCGGGCGGCTATAGCCGTTCTGCTCCATGAACGCGAGATATTCGGCACAGGTAACGAGCCGCGTAGCAAGTTGGAATGGAGCGATGTAAACAGGATGGCGCGGGGTTTCGTTATCGAACGCAAATGCATCAATGGAAATTGGATCTGGCGTTACACCCACTTCGGTGAGACCAGGAGCATGCTCAATCCAACCGAGTGGCGGTGCGATGGTACTATCAGGAACGCTTTCAGGCGCTCGCTCTATGTAGGCGGGGTGGAGCGGATTGGTGAAGAGCGCATGCTTAATGTCAGTTGCAATCAACTCCTGGTGCTGCTGTTCGTGCTCAATACCAAGCAGTATGCGGCGCGCAGCTTCATCCTCGGCAGGGTGCTGCAGCAGCCGCTCGATTGCTGCATCCACATGGGAGCGGTAGGCGAGGATGAGGTCGAGCGGGGGGCGTGAGAAGGAAGAACGGAGCTTCTTCTCGGGCATCTCTCCGAGTGCGTTGTAATAACTGTTGAAGAGCCAACGGAAATCGGGATGAAAGGCGATATAACCGGCGAGAAACTCCGTCAGGACGAATGTTTCGAAGAACCAGCTGGTGTGCGCAAGATGCCATTTGACGGGACTTGCCTCTGGACAGGACTGCACCATCATGTCCTCGGGAGTGAGCCGACTGGCCCACATAAGGGTCTCTCGACGCGCCGCCTTGTAACGAGCCAGGATGGAGGAAACCGAACTCTTATGTTTTTCTACAGAAACTGGGGTCATCTCGACGTCCTCTCTTTGCATATTCCTTAAAGATGGGATGGATGGACGAGGGGTTTCGTCGTCTTTTCGTTTTCTATCAACTAGTGCAGCGCTATCCAGCGTGGCCATTGAGAATACGCGCTAAAAGATAGGCAACTGAGGCAGCAGCCCCGCCAATAAGAACTGTCTGGACCGCACTGCGCAGCCAGCCAGTTCCGATGAGTCTACCCTTAAGAGCGCCGAAGATGCCGAGAGCCAGCAATGTAATAACAGCTGAGAGCTTCAGCGCCAGAAGGTTCTCACTGACAAGCATGTAAGGCAGCAAGGGGATCAGTCCACCGGCGATATACGACCCGGCGATGGTAAGCGCGGAACTGAGTGCCCGGTTGGCCTTGGGCTCCTCCAGTCCAAGCTCGAAACGCATCATGAAGTCGACCCATTTGGTGGGATTCTTTTTCAGAGCCTCGAGCACTGGCGCGGCACTGGCGCGGGGAACATCGTACTGCTCGAAGATCTCATAGATCTCCTCCTCTTCGTCACGTACACGCTCGACCACCTCACGCTCTTCACGAAGACGTTCGGAGACATAGTGCTCGGCATCGCCGCGTGCGGCAAGAAAGCCACCTAACCCCATGGCAATCGACCCCGCAGCAATCTCCGCCAACCCCGCCAGCACAACGATACGCGATGATGCAATGGCACCAGAAAGCCCCGCAGCCAAAGCAAAAGGCACGGTCAAACCGTCGGAAAGACCGATGACGATATCCCGAACCATCTCACCTGACTCGAAATGGGTTTCTACGTGGGCGCGATCGGCAGGTTGCGGCTGAACTCCGGTTGGGTTGCTCATAGCGATAGTGTAACGATCCAGAGAAATGTACCCCGGGATGGCGATAAGTTTTCGTAAACCAGCGTCTTTCCGGAGTCCGGCTCGTCTGTATGAGCAAAGGTCTCTCGATTGAAGAGGATGGCAATGAAACCGGTTTTTGGACGACGAATATTGGCAATACTGATTGCGACAGGATTGGCAGGCGCTGCAGCAGCGCAGGAGATTCCCGGACGCGGCGAGATGGCGCTTGGGAACGGGCAGATGGTACGTGGGACAGTAACCGCTACTGCATCCGATCATCTGACGATCAAGACCGATGCAGGCGAGACCTATCAGGTCGCCTTGAGTCCTAACACCCGCATGATGAAGAACCGGGAGCCGCTTAAACCTACAGATGTCAAGGTGGGCGATGGCGTCGGCGCCATGGGCGAGCTGGACGCTCCAAAGAAGACCGTGCATGCGCTCTTCGTCGCCGTGATGGATGCCGAGCAGGTGAAGAAGCTGCGAGAAGGACTAGGCAAGGAATACATAGCTGGCAAAGTAACGGCCATCGACGAGGTGAAGCTGACGATACTGCGTCCCGATAATGTAACTCAGGTGATCGAAGTGGACGAAACAACCTCGTTCCGCAGAGGCGGCGGACGACGGAACTATCAGTCGGCAAATGGAAATAGCTTCAGCTCCATGCCAGGACAATCTGCAGGAGCAGGGCAAGTCAACACCGGCGGGGAGAGCATTACGTTAGCCGAGATCAAAGTGGGCGATATGGTTACGGGACAGGGCTCAGTCAAGCATGGTGTTTTCGTGCCAACGACTCTGGCCGTCATACCACCCACTGCGATGACACAACGGATGCACCGCAATGGCGAAGGGGCGTCTGGAACGGCATCTCCTGCTCCGAAGCAATAGTTGCAACCTGTGGGCGATTCATCTTCCCAATATGCATTAGGACGGAGTGATCTGTGGTCAGAGTCTTTCAAATGGGAGCAACGGTGGTGAGTGTGCTGCTTGGCTGCGCAGTAGCTATTGCGCAGAGCGCTACGGCAGACATTCCCTCTACACCGCTGCCTCAACAGTCACAGCCTGTACCGGCTTCCGATACCCCCTCTCAGCCGACTCCAGCCCAGGCCGCTACTGGTGGAACAATTCGCGGCACGGTAAAGGCAGGCATGGTGCCCCTGCCTGGAGTTTCTATTACTGCGACCAATACGCTCACTGGCAAAAAGTACGCAACAACAACGGACGCCGCCGGAACATACGCAATGGCCATCCCTCGCAATGGGCGCTATGTTGTGAAGACAGAACTTGCCGCTTTTGCCAGCGAGACGCAGGAAGTTTTAATCAATGCGGCCGGGGAAAATAACGGCAAACGTGAACAGGTTGCCGATTTCACCATGCAGCTTGCTTCGCGGGTAGAGCAGCAACAGCAGCGCACTACGTCGACGACACTGGCAGGCGCGGTAAGCCGTGGCATGCAGTCGCTGAACGTAACCGGTGGCGCTTCAGACCTGGCGGATGCAAGCGCGGGCACAGGCAATGCGGGAGCACAGATGCCCTCCCTCGCTGGACTCGGGAATGACTCCACCGCGACGGACTCTGTTGCGGTAAGCGGTCAGATGGGGCAGACGAACGGTCTTGCGAATTTCAATGAAGACGAGATTCGTCAGCGAGTGGAAGACGCTTTGGCTCGTGCACGGCAGCAGGGTGGATCTCAGGCAGATGTGGCAAACGCGGTAGCTGGGATGCTGGGTGGCATGATAGCGATAGGTCCGGGCGGAGGAGGTCCAAGTGGCCCGGGCGGAGGAGGATTTATGATTCGCGGTGGAGGCGGCGGCAGAGGTGGCCGTGGCTTCAATCCCACCCAGCCGCATGGAGCCATCTTCTATCAGGGCGGAAACGGTGCGCTGGATGCAACGAACTTCTCGCTGACGGGAGCACCGGTCGTCAAGCCGTCCTATAGTTCCAATCGCTTCGGCGTCAGCTTCGCAGGCTCTCCTTCTATCCCTGGCTTATTCAAAGCGAGCACAAAGCAATTCATCTTCTTCAATGTGACAGAACAGCGTAACTCGAATCCGCAAAATCTGTATGGCACCGTGCCAACAGTAGCGGAACGCAGTGGCGATTTCTCGCAGCTTGGACAGACCATCTACGATCCAACGACCCAACAGCAATTTCAGTGCAACGGAGCGCTCAACGTCATCTGCCAGAATCGCATCAGTCCACAGGCTCTTTCTTTACTCAAGTTTTATCCAGCGCCGAATATTCCTACAACCGGGACTCAAGGGTACAACTACCAGACAATTACAACTGCTGGTCAGAACTCTGGAAGCGCATCACTACGATATGTAAGGAACTTCGGGCAGAACTCTGGATTCGGTGGATTTGGAGGAAGAGGCGGCGGTGGACGTCAGCAGGCAAACGCTCCAAAGACCTTGCGTCAGAACATCAACTTCGGCGGAAGCTATAGTCACTCCGCATCGGATAATCGCAATATCTTCCTTCCACTGGGAGGGTCGACCTCCTCAGACGGCTACAACATTTCGGCTGGTTACACCATCGGGTACGGCCGGTTAACGAACAATGCCACCGTCACATGGAATCGATCACACGCAACGACGTTAAACTATTTCACGAATGGCAGCGATAACCCTGCAACCGATGCAGGAATTCTAGTCGGCAACTCGGCGATTTCGGGAAACCGATTCTACTATGGTGTGCCCTCCTTAACGTTCCCAGGGCTTACGTCTGTAAACTCAACACCCCCCAGCGACCTCATCAACCAAGCCATCTCGTTCTCTGACTTCATAAGCTGGAGCCACAAGAAGCACAACCTGCGTTTTGGCGGTGACATTCGCCGGGTGCATGTCGACAGCCTCACGGCTCCCGGCAATCTGCAAAGCGGTGCCAGTCCGTTGGGCGCATTTACATTTACCGGATATGCCACGCAGCAGACAACAGGCGCTTCTTCTACGGGAGGATTCGGTTTTGCCGACTTTTTGCTTGGCCTTCCGCAGCAAGCAGCTGTACAGGCAGGCCTCAACAAAGCCTATCTACGTGGAAATGTGTTTGATCTATATACAACGGACGATTGGCGCCTTCTACCAAACCTGACCTTGAACTATGGCCTCCGCTATGAATACTTCTCGCCATACATCGAGAAGAACAATCACCTGGTGAATCTCGATCACAATGCTGACTTCACACAGATCGCAGCCGTACAACCGGGACAGACTGGGCCATACAGTGGAACCGCCTTCCCAAAATCGCTGGTCGCCCCCGATAGATCCATGTTTTCACCACGCATTGGGTTCGCATACAGGCCAAAGGGCAAGCTGTTCACACAGATGGTGGTTCGTGGCGGTTATGGCATCAACTACAACACGCAACAACCCGCTAGCTTCGCACGGCAACTTGCGTTCCAACCGCCCTTTGCTGTTACACAAACCAACATTGCCAATAAGCAGGGTTGTGGTCAGTTGCAGCTGGTCAATGCATTCAACTGCTCAACGGCGGCAGTGCAGAACAACTACAGCGTGAACCTGAACTACAGACTGGGAAATGTTCAGGTCTGGAACCTCGACATTCAGCGCACACTGGGAATGGGTATCGTCCTCAATGTTGGCTATAACGGTGCGCAAGGCGGCAATCTCGACATCGTGCGCGCACCGAACCGTACGGCGAGCAGCGTATTGAATCCCACGGTACAACCATTCAACTACGAAGACTCGCTTGGCTTCTCCCGTTTCCATGCATTGAGCATCAATGCCCGCAAGCGTATGCAAAAGGGGGTCTCGTTGCAGGCAACGTACCAGTACGGCCACTCAATCGATAACGCATCTTCTATCGGAGGCTCAACTGCTGTACCAGCCCAAAACGACAAGGATCTTGCGGCAGAGGAAGGAAACAGTTCCTTTGACATTCGTCAGAAACTGACCGGCAACTGGGTTCTGGAGCTTCCCTTTGGACCCAATCGCGCCCTGCTGTCGAAAGGTGGTTTCTGGTCGAAGGCCCTTGACGGTTTCTCACTCTCGGGAGACTTCACCTTCGCTACCGGAACGTACTACACTCCGCACTACACGGCGACCGTGGCAGAAACAGCTACAGGCACGAACAATTCGTTACGACCTGATCGCGTCTTTTCGCAACCGATTCCAGGCGGAAGAACGATCCTCGATTGGTTCAATGCGGCTGCCTTCAAGACTCCGGCCAATGTATTCGGCACCGCATCACGCGGCTCGATTGAAGGCCCTGGAACGGTTGCGGCGGATGCATCGCTGGCAAAAACCGTGTCCCTAGGAGATACGCGGTCCTTTGAAGCTCGGATGACGGCAACCAATGTCTTCAATACCGTGCAGTACGCAGGCATCGACACGACACTGAACTCCCGCACATTCGGGCAAGTAACATCGGCCGCCTCCATGCGCCGCATCACCTTCCTAGCGCGATACAGGTTCTAACCACCATGGCGACTTTCATGCGACAGGCAACGATCACACGGCGAGCAACAGCAGCAGCACTGGCAGGCATACTGGCAGGAGTTCCAGTCACCACATCCTGCGAGGCGTATGGGCAGCAGGCCGCCGGCGACGGCACGTATACCCTGAAGATACAGAGCGATATCGTATTAACGAATGTCGTCGTGCGGGACAAGAAAACTGGAGCCATCGTAAAAGGGCTCAAAGCCAGCGATTTCACCATTCTCGAAAACGGCAAACCTCAGGCAATTTCGAGCTTCGACTTTCAGACTGTCGATGAAGCCGTTGCATTGAATGAAAATGCGACGGTGAGCGGCAAGTCAGCCTCTATCGCTGATCTGGTGAACGGGAACTTCGCTGCCGATCCAAAACAGCTGAAAGATCATCGACTTATCGTCATGTTCTTCGATCTGAGCAGCATGCAGCCAGAAGACATAGACCGGGCCGTCGAATCGGCAACGGACTATATCAATAAAAAGATGCAGCCCGCAGATCTGGTCGCTCTGGTCAGCATGTCGACAGCATTGAGCATGGATCAGGACTTTACCGCAGATAAAGCGGCTCTGCTGCGCGGGGTCGGACGTTATAACGGGACTGAAGGTACAGGATTCGCAAACGGCAATGAAGGCGGCAACTCCGGAGGCACATCGGACGACTCATCCAGCTTTACGGCTGATGACTCTGAATACAACGCGCTGAATACGGATCGCGAGCTCTACGCAATCCGCACCATTGCGAAAAGTCTCGAGCGGGTTGACCAGCGCAAAAGCCTACTCTATTTCTCTGGTGGGTTGACACGACAAGGCATTGAAAATCAGGCCAGCATGCGTGCCGCCACCAACGCTGCTGTTCGTGCCAATATGGCGATCTATAGCGTGGACTCGCGGGGGCTACAGGCACTTCCGCCCGTAGGTGATGCCTCTAAAGGGAGCCTGCGCGGTACGGCAGCCTACAGCGGCGGCGCCATGCAGAGCCAGCTGGATACCAATTTCGGCTCGCAGGAAGTTCTGGCTACACTATCCAGCGACACTGGCGGCAAAGCCTTCTTTGACTCCAACGACTTCGGTCCAGTCTTTCAGCAGATTCAGCGCGACACGGAGGCCTACTACATCCTTGGCTATCGCTCGAGCAACACGGCACGCGACGGTTCGTATCGCCGCCTGACCGTCAAGTTGAATCGCAACGACGCTAAGCTGGAGTATCGCCCGGGCTACTATGCCCCAGCAGACTTCCAGCACCAGAAGACTGAAGACCGTGAACTGGCTCTCACCGAGCAGATGCGTAGCGATCTTCCAGCCACAGATGTCGCTTTATATCTTCAGGCCCTGTACTTCCGATTGGCAGATAATCGTTTCTTCATCCCTGTTTCCCTGATCGTTCCCGGCTCCCAGATTCCCTTCGTTAAAAATGGTGATCGCGATAAGGCAACGATCGACGTCATCGGCCAGATAAAGAATGCGCAGGGCATTATCGTGGGCAATGCGCGCGACACGATCAAGCTGGCACTCGATCAGACACAGCAGGTACAGCGAAAGAACATCCAATACTCCACAGGCTTCACACTGGCGCCGGGTCGCTATCACCTGAAGTTTGTGGTGCGCGAGAACGAGACAGGAAGAATGGGTAGCTTTGAGACCGATTTGCAGGTACCGGATCTCAAGAAGATTCCTCTGAAGCTAAGCTCTATCGTTCTGGCTAGCCAGCAGACTCCGAATACAGCGAAAAAGGCGACAAATCCACTCATTCGCGATGGCGTGGAATGGATTCCCAACGTGCCCCACGTCTTCAGACAGGATCAGCACCTGTATCTGCTCTATGAGGTCTACGACCCGACGCGTCAGAAGGCCGATAGTACGGCGCCTGCACCTTCGCCCGGCCTTAACCGCCGGCCGGCAGGCGCCGTCAAAGTACTGACAAATATCGAGTTTCTGAGTGGAGGGGTGAAGGTCTACGAGACCCCACTGGTCGAGGCAGATGCCGTGAATATACCCGACCGGGAAGCTGTCGCCTTTCAGTTCGACGTGCCTCTGTCCCAGCTGAAGCCCGGCGTCTACATCTGCCAGGTCAATGTGATTGACGACGCAGGCGGAAGCTTCAGTTTCCCTAGGCTAGCCCTGCGAATTCAAGCCCCTGCTGCCGCACCCCAGACTGTATCCACGGCGACTGGTCAATAAATTGAGAAAATGACTTGGAAACCCGTTACAGATGACGGTTCTTTAGTGACAAAGCGTCATTGACAGCATCTGAGCGGAGGCAGATCATGTGTGCGTACCTTTTCGGAGGTATGTCATGTTCATCCGAACGCTTCGTCTCTCGCTTCTCTTCATCGCCGCAGTAGTCCTTTTAATTGCCGCTTCGCCGGTTGTCGCGCAACAAATTCATCAACTGACACGCGACGAAGTGCGCACTCTGGATCACCAGAACCCGGTATGGGATTCCGTGCGGTCGCATTTGCCTGATCCTACATCGGCCACAGCCGCGCAGTTGGAGAGCGCAGCCGACATTCTGCGTGCCCGCCGCTTCCTCGCTGACGCAATGGATTACTACGAGTTTGCTCTGCGCCGCGGAGGCAACGAAGTACGTCTGCTGAACAAACTCGGCGTGTCAGAGATTGAGCTGCGTGACCCGGCAGCTGCAAAAAACTACTTCAACCGCGTAGTAAAGCTGCAGAAGAAAAACCCAGAGGGCTGGAATAATCTCGGCGCAATCGAATATCTGACTGGGCGTTTCGATAACGCCATCAGTAACTATAAAAAGGCCATCAAGCTGGATAGGGATTCATCCACATATCATTCGAATCTCGGCACGGCCTACTTCGAAAAGAAGGATTTTGATAACGCGCGAAAGCAATATGAGATCGCTCTGAAGCTCGATCCCAACCTGATGGAGCATCACAGCACGGTCGGTGTCACAGCACGCATGTTGTCTCCAGAGGACCATGCCCGATTCTGCTTCGAACTGGCACGCCTCTATGCAGAGCGCGGTGATGAAGAGATGATGTTTCACTTCCTCACGATGTCCAGCGAAGCAGGTTTCGACGTGTTGGATCACATGACCTATGACAGCGCTCTCGGCCGCTACCGTAAAGATCCTCGCGTACTTTTACTGGTCAAGAATGCGCAGGAGATGAGGACTAAAGGCATTCCAATCGCCGCCGCTGGCACGGCACCTCCTCCGCTGCCACCTGATGCAGGAACGAAGCACTAGCTACAGATGAGGGTGAAGCTGGCGATAGTGTACGAAGTATTGAATTAGCCCGAAGTATCCGAAGCGCCCACTATACAGGCCAACGTGCGGAAGATCCCAGCAAAAGACATAGATTAGTATCAGTGTGCCAATCACCATATTTTTCGCACGACTTGTAGTCAATACCGGCTCAGGCCCCACTGTCGTCGGATCAGATTGGCGTTTATAATCCATCACCAGCAAGATCAGGAAGATGCAGAATACGTGAATATAAATCCATCGTCCCCAGTCCGTTGCGTAGACGAAAAGGATGGACGAAGCCAGCCCGGAGATCAACGCCGCTCCAGCTAGAACGGTCAGGTTTCGGCGCAACGCAGGATATCGCCACAACGTCGCAAATGCCAGAAGTACCGGAAGCAAAGCAAGCAGTCCCGTGATCGAGTAGAGCGTGCTGTAGTGAAAGCCTCGTTCATAATCAATCACATCCTGCCGAGCCATTGCGGTGCTGTAGGCAAGCCCCTGGATTGCTCCGCCACAAAGTCCACTAAGCGGCATAGTCACGGGTTGCGAGAGTGATGCGCAGATCGTGTCTGCCGACGCTTGATTCCCCGGATGATGAACCACCGAATACGTCGCAAGCAGGGTGACGATCACGGGAATACATGTAAATTTCAGAACTTGGGCAACATCCTTCATGCAGATTAAAAGTGCTGCAAGGGTGTAAGGAAGAAAGACAATGAGCGCTTCGTGACTTAAGACACAGCTAGTGCACAACGCTGTCAGATACACAACGATTGCGACATAATGTTTAGCTCCATGCAGCAACCACAGTAAAAGGACACCAAGGCCGGCAAAGAGGATGATCTCTTTACGCGACCCGGCCGTTGGATCGAGGACGTGGAATGCCAGCGTTGCCGGTGAAAAGATCAGGAGGACAAGCCACAGGCTCCAGTTCGTTTTCGCCAGCAGCTTCCATACTGCATAAAGGATCACTGCATAGAAGAAGAGTTGAAGCAAAGCAACGATGATAAGCGGGGAGACGGACAATAGGTGAGACAAACGGAGCGCAATCTCTCCGGTTAGCCCGCGGCGCACAAAACCGCCCCTGTAATTAATCAGCCAATCACCGATCGCCCAGTTGGCCTTTATCTTAATGTTGATAAACGCATAGATCAGCGTTACGAAGGCGACAACAGCCATGTAAACCAGCGTGGCTCGCCGGTAGAACTTCGCAAGACGAGTGTCCTGTTGCTGGTGTGTGATCTCGGTCATCCGTTAGGGTGGCTAGACTCACTATATCCGAGTGCAAAAGCAGGCCACAAGATAAGAGGAGAGGTTATCGATACGGACAATGGCGGCAGCCGCTGTTACAGCAATAGCCCCGTTTCCGATGATATGCCTCTGTAAAGACAAGATAAGGGCCTTCGTAATAAAAGTCTTCAGGCGCAAGAGCTTGTGGCAGTTCCTCAAAAGGAGGTGGCTTATCCATTTGCTTGGGGGTATCTTCGTCACTTTTTGACATCGCTATTTTCAACATCATTAAAAGATCGGTAAATGGATAGCCGCAGCCTCTGCAACTGTTTGGACTGTATCGGCCGCCTCAGCGCCCTGTCCTTCAAGGTGCAACAGGCCATTGCGGTAACAAACCTGTCTACCAGGAATGGAAGCGACACGCTCCCCCGGCAGCACGATGCCTGCAAGATTGGCTGGGTCAGCAGCTGCGACCGTTACAACTGCTGATGACTCCCGCGAGCGCGAAGCACGCAGTGAATCGGCAGCTTCAGGCAGGGCAAACTGTTCTCCTCCAAAACCGGTAACAAAGCGACCTCCCCGCAACTCTCCACGGGCCTCAAGACGCCGCAATACGCCCACAAGATCGCGCCAGCGCGGAGCATTCGACTCTCGCGTCAACAGATCGCGAAAGAGGATGCCATAACGTGCAAGCAACATCCTCGCATAAGACTCAAGTGCGGCCTCAGTGCGACGAGCCTGCTCAATAGCCGTGGGGGCTGTGTGTGCATCCTCAGTGAGCAGCGACCACCGGCCTGCACTCGATCGAACTGGCCTGCGGCCTGCCGCTGCATGACTGGCCTGCTTGCGGCGAGGATCCATGATGACACGCAGCTGATCGAATCCATCGGCAGCAGCGAGACCTGCCGTCGCAAGCTCCCACAACGCCTGATGCGTCTGGAACTTCGAGAAACCTAAAATGCGTTGAATATCGCTTGCAAAGCAGGCACCACGCTCGCGCAGCAGCGAACGTACGTCAAGCGCTTCTTTGCTGAGAGACTCGCTAAGGCGTGCCTCCTCAACCCGTTCGCGAGCGAGTGCATGCGGCAGCCATTCTGCTGTCTCGCGAATGTAAAAAGTAATCGGCGCGGCATTCGTCGGCACAACGCGGCGCGGCCCTGTTCCATCTGCATTCGACCACGCAGGATGCGGTGAGATGCGCCCCCAGCCAATAGCCCCTGAGAGGCACAGTGCGTCCAACCATTTCGGATCATAGTTGGCTACACGCGATGTCAGCAGAGAACGCTCCCACTCAATAGCCGGTGCCTCGAACCCTTCAAGCTGATGCAGCGCCTGAAGTACTCCCTCTTCACCGGATAGCTGCGTCTGCGGAGCCAGATGCTGCCATTCCAATAGCCAGCGCATGTATACCGCAGGGGCGACAGGCTCAATCTGTTTGCGCAGCGTATGCAGGGTGCGGCGATGGATGCGCTGCAGAATGCGGCGTTCGCACCACTCAATGTCGTAGTCGTGCTCAGGCTTCGTGTGTTCAAAGATGCCGCGCATCAGAAGTCCCTGCATCTCCATCGCTAGAAAAGCCTGGAAGATACTGGACGGATCGATGCCAAGATTTGCCGCAAAACTGTTCGCCGTTGTGGGTCCCAAAATCTGCACCCAGCCTTGCACGCATTGTTTCAGCGCATGCTCTCTTGTTATGGCATCCGCACCTGAATCAAATAAGGCGGCGGCATAAGCCTCGCGCTCAGATGAGGTCCAGCACACAATCCCATCGTGTTCGACGGTATGCGCACGTCCATTACGCACAAGACGCTCGTAAAGCGTTGGCCAATGCTGCGCCTCTGCCCTGCCGGCAAAAAACTCTAACGGAAGAAGGACAAGCGCCTGCAGCAGATCGTGCAGTTCGTGTTCATCCCGAATATCCGGCCAGCACTCACGCCGCACCTCGTCGATCGCGTTCTGATCGAGCCGCCCAGCTTCCTCAAGCACACTTGCCGGCAACGCACGTGAAAGCGAAACGGCACGGGCGCGGCGTTCTTCGAGACCTGCTTCATCAAGATAGGCATACGGGTTCGCGTTCAGCAGTTCGTGCGCGAACTGCGACGGCACCGGCGTATCGACAGCGAGGCAACGCACACTGCCGTTCTTGATACCGCGCAGTACGTCGATCAGTCCCTCCAGATCCATCGCTTCCTGCAGCACATCCTTCATGACCTCATCGACCAGAGGATGGCTGGGAATCTGAATGTCGCCTTCAATGTTTTCAAAGCACGCCGCAGCCTGCGGGAAGACACTGGCCAGCAGATCCTCCGAACGTGTGCGCTGAATCTGTGGAGGAATGCGCTTGCCCTTGGAATTTCTAAGAAGCTGCAAGCTGCGGTTTGCTGCCCAGCGCCAGCGCGTCTTGAAGATGGGCGACGCGAGCGACGCCTGCTCCAACAGCTCCTTGGCTGTATGCTCGGTAAGAAACTGAAAAACATCGGCTAATGGAAAACTATGCTGCTCGGCCAGTGAGATATTGATGCCGTTGTCGGTTGCAGCAGCTTGCAGTTCAAAGTTGAATCCACGGCAAAAGCGCTTGCGCAGCGCAAGTCCCCAGGCTTTATTAATGCGTGCCCCAAAGGGCGTATGCAGAATAAGCTGCATGCCCCCACCTTCATCAAAGAAACGCTCTGCGATGATGCTGGATTTAGTCGGCACATTGCCCAGTACAGCGCGTCCGGTAACGATGTACGAGATCAACTGCATCGCGCCGCCCGCGCAAAGTCCGCAGTTCTCCATCAGCCATGCAATCGCTGTATCAACTTCGGAATCGGCGGGCGATATGTAACCGGGTGTGATGTTGCGAGTCAGCTCTGAAACCTTTTCACGTAGCTCACTGACGCCATCAGAGAGCACAGCCGTCCTCTGCGGAGCCTCGCCAAACCAGAACGGAAGCGTTGGCGGCGCGCCATGTGCGTCCTCGACCAGCACACGCCCCGCAGCCTCAATACGCTGAATTCGCCAGCTCGCATTGCCAAGCAGAACAACATCCCCTGGCGAAGAATCGACAGCGAAATGTTCGTCAAGCGTAGCAATCGGCACTCCCTCGGGCTGCAACACAACCGAGTAGACGTTCGTCTCCGGAATCGCTCCACCATTGGAGATCGCCGTCATACGTGCACCGCGACGCGGATGAAGCTCGCCGTGGATGCCGTCACGTAGCAGATAGGCTCCATAACGGCCGCGGCTGGATTCGATACCGTTTGTCAGCAGTCCGATGATCTCATCGAAACGCGCACGTGTGAGATGACGATACGGCAGAGCGCGCGTGAATATGCTGAAAAGCGCATCTTCCTTCCATGACTCAGCTCCACAGGCAGCAACAATCTGCTGCATCAACACGTCGATCGGCTCAGGCGGAACCTCAAGTCTGTCCAACTCGCCAGCGCGCATCTTGCGAATAAGCGCAGCCTGCTCGACCAGGTCATCGCGCGTCGTCGCGAAGAAGCGCCCTTTCGGAACAGCGCCACGCCAATGCCCAGCGCGTCCAATGCGCTGCATCGCGACAGCGACAGAGCGCGTGGTCGCAACCTGACAGACGAGGTCAACATCGCCGATGTCGATACCGAGTTCCAGCGATGCAGTCGCAACAAGAATCTTGATCTCGCCGCTCTTCAGCCGCTGTTCAGCATCGAGACGTAACGTGCGCGAAAGCGAACCGTGATGCGCCGCGACGTTTTCTGCACCAACCCGCTCGGCCAGTGCAAAGGCAATGCGCTCCACAAGCCGGCGTGTATTAACAAAGACCAACGTGGAACGATGCGTCTGCGTGTAAGCTGCAAGCTTGTCGAAGACCTCTTCCCACATTTTTGTAGTAAGGACGGAACTAAGTTCGTCGCTTGGCACCTCAATCGCAAGATCAAGCTGGCGGCGCTGCCCCACCTGAACGATCTTCGCAGGCCGCCGCTCAGGATGAACACCCGTGAGGAAATCGGCGACCAGCTCAATCGGGTTCTGCGTTGCCGACAAACCGATTCGCTGCGGAGGCGTAGCCAGCCCAGTCAGCCACTGGCCGGGTGAGAGTCTGTTCTCACCGCAGACGAGAGCGTCCAGGCGCTCCAGCGAGAGTGCAAGATGCGCACCACGCTTGTCATCGGCGACAGCATGAATCTCATCGACGATAACGGTGCGGACACGGCGCAGATTTTCGCGCGGCTTGCCGGCAGTCAGCATGATGTAGAGCGACTCCGGCGTCGTCACCAGAATGTGCGGCGGATTACGCAGCATGGCCGCACGCTCTTTGGCCAGCGTGTCGCCAGTGCGGACGGCAGCGCGAATCTCTGTTGAGAGATAACCGCGCTCAAAGGCAAGCTGCTGAATCTCGCGCAATGGCTGCTCGAGGTTCTTTTTAACATCGTTCGAAAGCGCCTTGAGTGGACTGACGTAGACCACTTGCGTCGTTGCCGCTAGCGTTCCGGCAATCGCATGACGCAACAGCTGATCGATACAAACAAGGAACGCAGCGAGTGTCTTGCCGCTTCCGGTAGGCGCAGAGATTAATGTCGCCTCACCCGCAAGAATCGCAGGCCAGCCCTCTTCCTGCGGCTCTGTGGGCGATCCGAAGCGGCGCACAAACCACTCCGCCGTTACCGGATGCGCCCACGCCAATGCGGCAGGAATCTCGAGCGCTTCAGCGACTACGGCAGGGGAAGCCATGCGCTATTGTAGCTCGATTTGTTCGTTTTTTATTCGCTTAGCGCCAGTGGCAATGCTGCCAACAATTTACATATTCCCAACACCTACGTCAGCAACTCCTGCTGCTGGATTCTCGTAGTCGAGATACGCTTCGATGACGCGTTCCAGCGAGCCCTGTGCCGAGAGGATAAAGTCGATGGCGTCGCGCCCTGCTCCCTGCCCTCCTGCATTGGGAGTGATGTAATGGGCTGCATCTTTGACCTGTTGCCTTGCGTTAGCCGTGGCGATGGAAAGCCCGCAGGCACGCATGACCGGAAGGTCGATAATGTCGTCGCCCACATAAGCCATCTCATCGAGCGAATAACCCGTCTTGGCGAGAATGTCTTTGGCTGCCTCCATCTTGTGGGCCTGGCCCTGGTAGACGAATTCGAGCTTCAGGTCACGGGCGCGGATGGCAACGGTCTGCGAGTTACGCTTGGTGATGATGCCAATGCGGAGGCCGCCGAGGCGCCCGAGCGAGATGCCGAGGCCGTCGTGAGCGGCGAAGCCTTTCGATTCGATTCCCTTGCCATCCGGGCCGGGAATGACAAAGATCTGGCCGTCGGTGAGGACGCCGTCGACGTCGAAGATGAGAACTTTGATTTTCTTTGCGCGTTCTTCAGCAGTCATCTCTCGATGATACGTGACGGCTGCGGAGCGATTCGGCAGAGCATGCTCGCCGCCGAATCGCTCTGTTCTGCTTTAGCGCCAGTGGCCTGGCACCCATACCCAGCCTCGCGGGGTTTGGCGCCAACGGCCGGGATACCAGCGATAACCGGGGCGCGGCGGGCGCATGTACGATCCTGGAACCCAGACATATTGGCCGCGATACCAGCGATAATAGCCGCCGCGCCAGACCCAGTTTGGGTGCTGCGCTGGAATGGGGCCGATCACTTCATTTGGAGGAGGAGGGGGAGCCATCATCGGCCCGGGAGGCGGGGGTTGAGCGTGGGCTGTTGTAATCGTGAGAGCCAGAGCACAGCAGATCAGGAATCGGCGCATGGAATTGGTGTCTTCCTCCTACGCGATAGGACGCATCGGCGTGTGGAGAAGTTGTGGTTCCTACGGACTCGCCGGGGCCTGTATGCCCCCTCCCCTGTACCTTTTCCTGCAAAGTATTCAAAGATTGAGGGTTACAGCGACGGTTACCTTTTTGCGGCCAGCGGTCAGGCTACGTGGCTGGAGCTTTGCATTTTTCGGCTCTTTTTTAAGTGTAGCGGATGGAGAGTAACTTATCGGCAACTCGGTTCTCTTTTGCTTTCATCAAGTTGCAACGAATTGGGGGTTGACAGCTTTGGAGACCGCAGCGTTCGAGCCGTGCGCCCTAGAACTTTACGTCCGTGACCTTTCCGCTGTCGAAGACGACCTGCATGCCTTTGTACGTCCAGAGGGATTTGGTTCCGAAGTTCACCCTCTTCTGCGGCTCGCCGAG